>NZ_JBFAYE010000001.1:0-350482 GCF_040681145.1 Actinoplanes sp. NPDC051861 | reverse complement strand
GGGCGGGCGCTGACCGAACATCGGAGCAGGACGGCAGCGCCCGTTACGACGAGCGCTGACCGAGCACCGGAGCAGGACGGCAACGCCGGTTGCGACGGGCGATGACGTGAGCGGATCGGGAGGCTGTCACCTGCGGGTGGCGGCCTTCCGGCGCTCCCGGATGCTTACCGGCATGCGAGCCATCGTCTTCGACTTCTTCGGCACCCTCACCGACCCGTCCGCGGAGGCTCTGCGGGCGGATGCGTTCGCCGAGACCGCCGGCGCCCTGGGCATCCCGGCGGAGCGGTTCTACGCCGAGATGGCCGGCAGCTTCCCGGAGCGGATCACCGGGCGTCTCGGCGGCACGCGCGAGACGCTGCGGGAGATCGCCCGCCGATGCGGCACCGAACCCGACACGGTACGGCTCGACGCGGCGACCCGAGTACACCGCGCGGGCGCTGAGCGCGTCCGTCCGCCACGTTCAGGTGTTCTGCCACTACTCGACCGGCTCCGGGGGGACGGATACGTTCTGGGGCTTCTGAGCGACTGTTCCAGTGAGCTGTGCGAGGACTGGGCCGGCACGCCGTATGCGCCCAGGATCGACGCGCCGGTGTTCTCCTGGCGTGAGGGGCGTCGCAAGCCGGACCCGCGCCTGTACGCGACCGTTGCCGCACGGCTCGGCGTCGCACCCCGGGAGTGCTGGTACGTCGGCGACGGCGGGAGCCGTGAACACGCCGGTGCTCAGGCGGCGGGAATGCGGCCGGTGCTGGTCACCAACGCCGGCCACCCCGGAGCGCACACCTTCCGGGACGACCCGGACTCGTACGTCCCGGATCTGACCGTCGCCGACCCCGCCGACCTGCCCGGCCTCCTGAACGAAGCGATCAAGTCACGCTGAGTAAGGGGCTCTGGACGCAGCAAAGCCCCGCTCCGTCACCGGAGCGGGGCTTCAACCGTTTGTCAGGCGGGCGCTACCGCGCGCGAGCGACGCATCGTCAACACATACTCGACGAGCGAGATGAGGACGTTCTTTGTCGACTCGCGGTTGCGGGCGTCGCAGCTCACGACGGGCACGTCGCTCGAGATCGCCAAGGCGTCCCGCACGTCCTGCGCGTTGTGATACTGCATGCCGTCGAAGCAGTTTATGGCCACCAGGTACGGCAGGCGGCGGTGCTCGAAGAAGTCGATGGCGGCGAAGCAGTCGGCCAGCCGACGCGTGTCCACCATGACTACGGCACCGATCGCACCGCGTACCAGCTCGTCCCACATGAACCAGAACCGGGTCTGGCCGGGAGTCCCGAACAGATAGAGGATCAGGTCGCGGTCGATGCTGATCCGGCCGAAGTCCATGGCCACGGTGGTGGTCATCTTGCCCGGCACCTGTCGATTGTCATCGACACCCACACCGGCCGAGGTCATGATCGCCTCAGTGGTCAGCGGGGTGATCTCCGAGACCGAACCCACGAGCGTCGTCTTACCGACGCCGAAGCCACCGGCGATGACAATCTTCGCCGATGTCACGCGTCCGCCAGCGGCGGGACGGTGCGACATGTCAGAGCCTGCGAAGTCCACTCAGCACCCTTTCCAGCAGTTCCGTGCCTACCGCGTCGGTCTCGTCTTCGAGCGAGGTGGGCTCGTAAACCGCGACCAGACCATCTGAGGCCATGTCGGCGACGATCACACGTGCCACACCGAGCGGCAGTTGCATGCGTGCAGCGATCTCGGCGAGGGACTGAACGCGTCCCCCGTCGCACATCGCCGCGATGTACTGATGCTCGCTTCCACCCTGCCCGCCGCGGATCATTCCGGAACGGCCGCGCACGGTTGTCTCGACCAGCGCTTCCAGCGCTATCTCAAGTTTCGGCCGGGTCCGACCGCGGGTCACGGCGTACGGCCTGACCAGCGCGCCGGTCGGCTCATCGCGTTCAGGCATCGTCACCAACAACCCCTCCCTCGGCCCCTCGAAGTGTATTAGTTATCAAAGTTTCCGCCAGTAGCCGGCTGAGCGTACCCGCAGGACAAAACCGCAGACAAACCCCTGGATGGAGCCGGCTCACTGTCCTTTCAGCCCAGCACCCCGGCCGCCGAACGCGGCGCGGGGGTCAGTGCTTCGCCGACGCGGTCGACCAGGAGGGCCATTTCGTAGCCCACCTGCCCGACGTCGCAGCTACGCGCCGCGAGCACCGCGAAGGAGGAGCCGTCGGAGATGGACATCAGGAAGAGGAACCCGTTGTCCATTTCCACGACCGTCTGGAGTACGGCACCGCCCTCGAAGCATCGCGCGGCGCCCTGGGTAAGGCTGACCAGGCCGGACGCGATGGCCGCCAGCTGGTCGGCACGGTCCCGCGGAAGGTCCCGCGAGGCCGCGAGGAGCAGGCCGTCGGCGGAGACCGCGATCGCGTGCGCAACCCCGGGTACGCGGTCGGCGAAGTTGGCCAAGAGCCAACCGAGATCCTGCGTTGATGTCATGCCTCATGCTCCTTGCCAGCCTGCGAGGGCTGCTGCCCTCCCGGAGTCTCCTCCAGGTTGGTCGATTGTTCCTTGGTGCGACCGCGCTGAACACCCCGGTGGTACGCGGAAAGCAGACCGCGGACTCCCTCGGGCGTACGGCGCTGGACGGAGTTACCGCCCCGGTCAACACCGCCGGGGACGAGTTGCGCCATCGGCGTGCGCTTCGGCAGGCCCGCCGTGGTGGTGACGTCGACGGCAACCTCGGAGGCCGCGCGGGCCGCCTGCCAGCCGTCGTCCGCCGCTGTACGCCACGGGTTGCCCGCCGTCGCGCCGTTGCCATTGCTGTACGAAGCGGCCGCGGCCGCCGGCGCCCCGACCGGAGCCGGGTCGCGTGTCTCCGGAGGACCGGCCTGCTGCGGCACACCGGCCATGCGGGTCGGCTCCCCGGTGGGGATGCGCTGGGATACGACGGATTCGTCACCGGATCCGGAGGTCCGCGTCGCCGACTCGTCGCGAGCCGTGGTGAACCAGGCCGACTCGAGCTCCCGGAAGATCGGCAGCTCCATCGTCTCGTCCGCGAACGGAACCGAGCCCTCCTGGTGCGAGGACGCCTGTGCTGCCGCGATCTGCGCGGCGGCGGCGGCCTGAGCCTCCTGGGCGGCGGCGACGTCCGCACCGGACGGCACCGGCGGCGCCGAGGTCGGCACGGGAGCCGTCTGCGGGTTGGTCGGGCGGGCCACCTGCGGCTGCGGCTCGTAGTTCTCCGGGCGGTAGCGCGGCAGCTCGGCGGTCATGTCGAGCGCCGCCGCCAGGTTCTCCGGCACGTGCGGGGTGGCACCGGCCTCGCGCTCGGCGGTTACCGGCGGCCAGGCCGGCGGCGCCGAGGCGAACGGACTGCGCTGCTCGGCGGGCGGCGCCGAGGACGGCGCAGCCGAGACCGGCTCGGACGGGACCGCGGAGATCGGCGCGCCGGAGACCGGCGGTGCCGAGATCGGCGGAACCGGCGGCGCGGACACCGGCGGCATGAAGTTGCGTGCCTGGCTCTCCGGGTTGGCGGGGAGCTGGCGCGGGATGGTCGCACCGTACGCGTTGCTGGTGTCCTCGGGCCGCGGGAACTCGCCGTTGCGACGCTGAGCGAGCTCGTCGAGGCCGGCGAAGCCCTGCGGGCCGGACGGCAGCGGCGGGATCACCTCGTTGCTGCGCGGTCCGTGGAAGCCGTTGGCCAGGCCGTTGCCGCCACCGCCGCCGTTCAGGCCGCCGAACCCGGGGGGTGCGGCACCGGTCAGGTCGGACCAGGCCGGCACGGAGCCGTTGCTGCCGTTGGTCATCGGCTCGAACTGGCCACCGCCACCGCCGCCGTTGCCGCCACCGTTGCTGAAGCCGCCGCCGTTACCGTAACCACCACCGTTGCCGCCGCCGAAGCCACCGCGGCCGCTCTCCAGCGCCAGCGGCTCACCGAAGGCCTGCAGCGATGAGGGCGGCGGCGGAGCGCCGAAGCCACCACCGGGCTGGACCGAGGCGGAGGCCGCCGTGGCCAGGACCGAGACGGGCAGGCCGACCTCGGCCACGGTGCCGCGCTCGCGGTCGGCGGGACGCAGCTCGACACGGACACCGTGCCGGTCGGCCAGCCGGGCGACCACGACGAGGCCCATCATCCGGGAGACGGCCACGTCCACCGTGGGCGGGTTGGCGAGCCGCTCGTTCAGGTCGCGGAGCTGCTCGCGGCTGATGCCGATGCCGTGGTCCTCGACGGTGAGCAGAGCGTTCTCGCCGATCCGGCGCGCCTCGACGAGCACGTGCGAGTTCGGCGGGGAGAAGGCGGTCGCGTTGTCGAAGAGCTCGGCGACCAGGTGGACCATGTCGTTGACGGCGTGCGCCGCGACCTCGATCTCCCGGTCGATCATGCCGAACTCGATGCGGGTGTAGTGCTCGACCTCGGACTGCGCGGCGCGCAGCACGTCGATCAGAGCGGCCGGCTCCCGCTGCACACGGGTCGAGTCGGCACCCGCGAGAACCAGGAGGTTCTCGTCGTTACGACGCATTCGGGTGGCCAGGTGGTCGAGCTGGAAGAGCTCGGCCAGACGGTCCGGGTCCTCCTCGCCGCGCTCCAGGCGGTCCAGGTGACCGATGAGCCGGTCGACCAGGATCTGCGAACGACGGGCCAGGTTGACGAACATCGTCGCGACGGAGGCACGCAGCGCGGCCTGCTCGGCCGCGGTCCGCACCGCCTCGAGGTGAACCGCGTTGAACGCCTCGGTCACCTGCCCGAACTCGTCACGGCTGCGGACCGGGAGCGGCTCGGCGATCTGGTCGGCGACCTGTGCCGGCGTGAGCGACGCGGAGAGCGCCGGGTCACGCAGCCGGCTCACCGCGTGCGGCAGGCCGAACTGGGCGACGGCGAGCGCACCCTGGCGCAGCTCGCGCAGCGAGCGGGCCATCGAGCGGGCGACCAGCCAGGCGAAGAGGATGGCCAGCAGCAGCATGCCGAGCAGCACGCTGGTCTCCAGGAAGACCTGCTGGTTGGTCTCGTCACGCAGGTCGGTGGCGTCGGCGACGATCTGCGCGTCGAACTTCGTCTCGACGTCGCGGAAGAGCTCGTTGTAGCCCTTCATCGCCGACTCCCAGCCCTCGGTGTTGAGGAAGTCCAGGCGGGAGGTGTTGCCCTGCTGCAGTGCCTGCAGCGGGATGGTCAGGTTGGTCGCGGCACGCTCTTTCGGGCCCTTCACGGTGTCCGCGAAGGCCTGCTTCTCAGCGTCGGTGCCGACCGACTGCAGGGTGTCCTGGGCCAGCGAGTAACCGGCCTGGGTCCGCAGGAAGGCCTGGCGCAGGTTCGCGTCGAAGTCCTTCTTGTCGATCACCTCGTGACCGATGTAGCGCTGCTGCGCCACGAAGTCCTTGGACCGGGCGACCGAGGCCACCACGCGGAGGTGATCGCTCAGCTCCGGGTCGGTGGCGAGCTGCGCGGAGATGTCACGCACCTGGAGCAGGTCGTCGATGAGCGACGAATACGTCTGTTTCACCAGAGCGTTGTCGGGCTCGACGCCGTCGCCGTTGCCGACCTTGCTGCGGAACGACGGAAGGTCCTCGAGGTTGCGCTCCAGGCGCAGCAGCAGGATCCGGACGTTCTCCGGAACGTCCTCCAGCGCGCCCCTCTGCTGCACATAGGGCGCCTTGGCGGCGTCGACGTCACCGTGCTCGTCGTTGTAGAGCTTCTCCGCGGCGCCGGCGGCGGCGTTGTTCTTCGACTTCTTCGCCAGCGTCAGCATGACGCCGTAGGTCCGCTCGGCCTGAAGCCGGTCGACCAGACCACCGGCGGTCTGCGAGAGCACCGAGAGGGTGCGGGCGCGCTCCGCGTTGTTGGCCTCTTTGATGTGGTCCACGAGGCCGTTGACGCCAACGATGATCGTCGCCACGGTCGGAACCAACATGATCAGGCCGAGCTTCGACCAGATCGGTAGGTCTCGCAGCCGACCAGCCGGTCGACGCAGACGCGACATGACGCCGTTCGCCGTGTCGGGGCGCTTGCTCACGTCACCGTCCTCCTGATTCGGGCCCGGCATTCGGCTCGCCGGGCACCGCGCACGGCCGACTCGCCGGGTCGGGCCCCCGAGATTCCATCACGACAAGTGTCAAAGAGAAAGGGCAGGCCGACACGGACCGGTTGTGTGACGCGATGTTGCAACATCGAAGTTGGACATCGCCGGTCCATTATCACTGCCAGTAGAGGTACACATCTCTCAAGGTCACTCACTCGGTCGGCGCGGCGTTGGGGGGTGGGTGCTGGCCGACCGGGTCCCGATCGTAGTCGATCGCGTTGGAAACGACGATGGCTCGTGTTCCCGCGATCGGCAAGGCGAGATGCCGGATTCTGCCGACTTTGCAGGCGGCAGTCTAGCCGAACGGTGGAGTCCGCAAGCCGGACGTCGAATTCTTTTGACGTACGTTCGTCCCTATCCGGAAAAAAGCGAAAATCCGGACTTCAACCGACCAGTTTGGCGTACGCCGGCTTGATCACCTCATTGATCAGCACCAAACGTTCGTCGTACGGGATGAACGCCGACTTCATCGCGTTGATCGTCAGCCACTGCAGTTCCATCCAGCCCCAGCCGAACGCCTCCGCGAGAAGCGACATCTCCCGCGACATCGAGGTACCGCTCATCAGCCGGTTGTCGGTGTTGACCGTGACACGGAAGCGGAGATCGTGCAGCAGCTTGATCGGGTGCTCGGCGATCGACGGCGCCGCACCGGTCTGCACGTTGGACGACGGGCACAGCTCGAGGGGGATCCGCTTGTCCCGGACGTACGCCGCGAGCCGCCCCAGCACCGGCGGCGCCGCGTGCGTGCCACCGGTCGGCGTGACCTCGCTCGGCCCGTCGGGCGCCGTGTGGATGTCGTCCACGATCCGCACGCCGTGCCCGAGCCGGTCCGCGCCGCACCACTGGATCGCCTGCCAGATCGACGGCAGGCCGAACGCCTCGCCCGCGTGGATGGTGAAGTGGAAGTTCTCCCGCTGCAGGTACTCGAAGGCGTCCAGGTGCCGGGTGGGCGGGAAACCGGCCTCGGCTCCGGCGATGTCGAAGCCGACGACTCCGCTGTCGCGGTACCGCACGGCGAGCTCGGCGATCTCCTGGGAACGGGCGGCGTGCCGCATCGCGGTCAGCAGCGTGCCGATCCGGATCTGACGGCCCTCGGCGGCCGCCTCGGCGCAGCCCTCGTGGAACCCGGCCTGCACGGCCTCGACCACCTGATCCAGGTTCAGCCCGCGCTCCAGGTGCTGTTCCGGCGCGTAGCGGACCTCGGCGTACACCACGCCGTCGGCGGCCAGGTCCAGCGCGCACTCCCGGGCCACCCGGTGCAGTCCCTCGCGTGTCTGCATGACCGCCACGGTGTGTGCGAACGTCTCCAGGTACCGTTCCAGCGAGCCGGAGTCGGCGGCGGCGACGAACCACTCGCCGAGCCGTTCCGGGTCACGGGTGGGCAGTTCGTGATCGACAGCCTCGGCGAGTTCCACGACGGTGGCCGGCCGCAGACCGCCGTCCAGGTGGTCGTGCAGCAGAACCTTCGGTGCCTTGACGATGTCGGAGTGTGCGATGCCAGCCATCAGGAGAGCCTAGAGGGAAGCCGCCGATGATCGACGGAGCAATTCCGTATCTGCGGTGCCCGGTCTGCCGGGAGCCGCTCACCCGCGCCGAGCGGGCGCTGCGCTGTTCGCGGCGGCACAGCTTCGACATGGCCAAGCAGGGTTATGCCGATCTCAGCGCGGGCCGGCTGCCGCACACCGGCGACTCGGCGGAGATGGTCGCCGACCGGGCCGCCTTCCTCGCCGCCGGCCACTACGCCTTCATCGCCGAGGCGCTGGCCGCGCACCGCACCACCGGCCTGGTGCTCGACGCGGGCACCGGGACCGGCGACTACCTGGCCCGATTCCTGGACTCCTCCCCCGAGGCGGTCGGGCTGGGCCTGGACGTCTCCAAGCCGGCCCTGCGGCGTGCGGCCCGCTCCCACGATCGCGCCGCCGCCGTGCTGGCGGACCTGTGGCGTCCGCTTCCGATCGCCGACGGAGCCGCCTCCGTGATCCTCAACGTCTTCGCGCCGCGCAACGGTCCCGAGTTCCACCGGGTACTCCGCCCGGACGGGAGGCTGCTGGTCGTGACACCCGCCGCGGACCACCTCGCCGAACTGGTGACCGGTTTCGGTCTGATCCAGGTCGACCCGGTGAAGGCCGAGCGCGTGGCCGAGTCGCTGGGCGACCGTTTCACCGCTACCGGCTCCACCACGCACCGCAGAGAGATGCATCTCACTGCCGCCGAGACGCGCACGCTGATCGGTATGACGCCGAGCGCCCGGCACGTCCCGGTCGGCGACCTGCCGACCCGGGACCAGACGATCACCGCGGCCGTCGACGTGACCGTCTATCGGCCGCTCTGAGCCCGACCCGGCAGGTGCCCCGGCGGCCGCGCTGCGGCCCCGCGTTGCAGGGCGTCGCGGGTCTCGGAGCGGCAGAGCACGAGTCTCGTACCATAAAAAGGTTTTAAACCGACAAATCCACTTCTTCCCATTCTGGGGGTTTGTCGTGATAGGGGCCTGCAAAGACGACCGCCCACTCAAGCGCCCACCTCCGCTGCCCGATCGCGTTGCTGTCCACCTCGCCGGGCAGGGACCGGCCCTGCTGCTCGGCCTCCTGATAGGCCCAGTCCAGGCAGTAGTAGAGGTCGAGCAGGACCGCGGCCTCGATCGGATCACGGGCCGCGACCAGCGAGCGGGAGCGCCAGTTGCCGAACGTCTCGCCCGCCGGAAGATCGGGCATCTGCATCATCAGCCGGTCGTCGGGCGGCACCGTCGGGTCCAGGTGCCGGCTCAGACCGAGCAGCCAAGCCAGCGCGAAGACCGCGTCGTGGTGCAGCACGAACGAGCGGTGATCACCTTTCGCGCCGATCACGAACTGCCACTCCGGCGGGGTGACCATCTCGACCAGGTGCGAGCCGAGCAGCCAGCTCATCGCCGCCTCGGTGGGCATGCCGAAGCAGCGTGCCACGACGACGTGCAGCACCGCGGCACGGGCTTCGAGCTCGGCGACCGGGCGCAGCTCGACGGTGTCACCCGGCTCCCAGACCAGCGGAAACGCCAGCGGTGGGAGGGGCAGGCCGAGCCGGGCCAGCTCGTCGAGGCTGGCCTCGCGAACCGCGCGGGGATCGGGGGCGGCCTTGGTCATGGTCGGTCAGGCTATGCGGTCCAGCAGAAGGCCGACAGGCGCGGGTGGCTCGGCGCCGATCGTGATCGCGGAGGCCGCGTCGTCACGCGCCGCCGGGATCCTGGTCTCGTCGTCGGCGCGCAGCTCGAGCAGCACGTCACCGGCGCTGACCCGGTCGCCGGGACGCACCCGCAGCTGCACGCCGGCACCAAAGCTGACCGGGTCCTCCTTGCGCGCGCGGCCGGCGCCGAGACGCCAGGCGGCGATGCCGATGCCGTACGCGTCGACCGCACCCACCACACCGTCCTCAGCCGCCCGCAGCACCTCGGTGTGCGCGGCGGTGGGCAGCGGCGCGTCCGGGTCGCCGTCCTGCGCCCGGATCATCGCCCGCCACGTGTCCATGGCCTTGCCGCTCGCCAGCACCTTCTCCGGGTCGGCGTCGACGCCCGCCGCGGCGAGCATCTCCCGGGCCAGGGCCAGGGTCAGCTCGACCACGTCGTCCGGTCCGCCGCCGGCGAGCACCTCGACCGACTCGGCGACCTCGTTGGCGTTGCCGACGGCCAGGCCGAGCGGGGTACTCATGTCGGTGAGCAGCGCGACCGTGGTGACGCCGGAGTCCTTGCCGAGCTGGACCATGGTCCGGGCCAGTTCCTGGGCGGTCGCCAGGTCCTTCATGAAGGCGCCGGAGCCGACCTTGACGTCCAGCACCAGCGCGCCGGTGCCCTCGGCGATCTTCTTGCTCATGATCGAGCTGGCGATCAGCGGGATGGCCTCGACCGTGCCGGTCACATCGCGCAGGGCGTAGAGCTTGCGGTCGGCCGGGGCGAGGCCCTCGCCGGCGGCGCAGATCACCGCGCCGATCTCCTGCAGCTGGCGCTTGAACTCGTCGTTGCTCAGCCGGGCCCGCCAGCCGGATATCGACTCCAGCTTGTCCAGCGTGCCGCCGGTGTGGCCGAGACCGCGGCCGGAGAGCTGCGGCACGGCGACGCCGCACGCGGCCACCAGCGGGGTCAGCGGCAGCGTGATCTTGTCGCCCACGCCGCCGGTGGAGTGCTTGTCGGCGGTCGGCCGGGTCACCGAGGAGAGGTCCAGCCGCTCCCCGCTGGCGATCATCGCGGCGGTCCAGCGGGCGATCTCCGCTGGCGTCATGCCGCGCAGCAGGATCGCCATCGCCAGCGCCGACATCTGCTCGTCGGCGACAACACCTTTGGTGTACGCGTCGACGACCCAGTCGATCTGCGCGTCCGACAGCGCGTGGCCGTCCCGTTTGGCCCGGATGACGTCCACCGCGGCGAACCCGCTCATTTCGTTTCCTCCCAGCGCTGCGGAATACCCTCCGGCAGCTCACCCTCGCCGGCCCAGGACAGGCCGCCCTCGGCGTCCACCACGACGACTCGCGGGGTGCGTACCAGTCCCCAGGCCACGGCGGCGGCCGCGGCCGGGAAGTTGGGGCCCTCCTCGAGGACGCCCTTGTCCTCGGCCGAGCCGGGCTCGCCCGAGGCGCGTTCCCAGTACCCGGTCCAGATCGTCGCGCCGCCGGACAGGTCGGGGTGCACGAAGACCGTGCCGCGTCCGCGCCACTTCGCCAGCTCAGCGGGCACCTCGGCACCGCCGGCCGGCCCGGTGACCCGCGCCATGTCCTCGTAGCCGAACGCGTGCGGCAGCAACTCGGTCATCCGCAACGGCCGGGGCTGTGCCTCGACCAGCAGCTCCGGGCCGCCGTGCTCCCAGAGCAGCTGGCGGCAGCGGCCGCACGGCATCAGGGGGGCACCGGTGGCGTCCACGCAGGAGATCGCCACCAGCCGCCCGCCGCCGGTCGCGTGCAGCGAGCTGACCATCCCGCACTCGGCGCACAGGGTCATGCCCAGCGACGCGTTCTCGACGTTGCAGCCGACCACGACCCGGCCGTCGTCGACGAGCCCGGCCACGCCGACCGGGAAGTCGGACACGGGGACGTAGGCACGCCGCATCGTCTCGATGGCGGCCGCGCGCAGGCCCGCCCAGTCGATCTCCATGGTGTCGATTCTGCCGTACCGGTACCGGCTGTCAGCTCTTGACGTACGGAAGGCCGTCCGCGGCCGGAGCACGGACCCGGCCGACCAGACCGGCCACCGCGATGATGGTGGCCAGGTACGGCAGCATGTTCAGGAACTGGCTCGGCACCGGGCTGCCGACCGCGCTCAGGTACGTCGCCAGCTTCTGCGCGAAACCGAAGAAGAGGGCAGCGCCGAGGGCACCGAACGGTGAATACCGGCCGAAGATCAGGGCGGCGAGCGCGATGAAGCCGGCGCCGGCCGTCATGTTCTTGGTGAAGCTGCCGGTCGCCACGAGCGTGAAGTACGCGCCGCCGATACCGGCCACCACGCCGCCGAGCAGCACGTTGAGGTAGCGCAGGCCGCGTACCCGGATGCCGACGGTGTCCGCCGCGGTGGGGTGCTCGCCGACCGCGCGGGTCCGCAGGCCCCACCGAGTGCGGTTGAGCCCGAAGTGGATGACCACGACGAGGATCAGGGCGATCCAGAGCAGCAGGTTGGCCTCGAAGAGCACCGGGCCGATCACCGGGATGTCGGCGAGGCCGGGAATCCGCCAGGTCGGCATCTGCGGCGGGGTGTTGTAGCTCTGCGCGTCCGGCTGCATGAGCCGCTCGTAGAGGAAGCCGGTGATGCCGAGTGCGAAGAGGTTCAGCACCATGCCGACGACGGTCTGGTCGACCAGGTAGCGGATCGAGAGGACGGCCAGGATCGCCGCGATGATCACACCGCCGACGGCCGCGCTGATCAGGCCGGCCCAGACGCTGCCGGCCATCGTGCCGATCAGCGCGCCGGCGAACGCGCCCATCAGGAACTGGCCCTCGATCGCCACGTTGACCACGCCGGAGCGTTCGCCGAGCACACCCGCGAGCGCGCCCAGGATCAGCGGCAGGGCGAGCTGGAAGGTGCCGCTCGTGGTGTCCACCAGGGGCAGGAACTTGCCCGCCACCTGCCAGCACAGGAAGGACAGGACGAAGGAGAGGATGCCGAGCCCGAGGATCGCGTTCTGCCAGCGCTTGGCCAGGCCGGCGAAGAGCACGCCGCCGGCGGCCGCGGTCAGCACGCCGAAGAGGATCGCGCCGAACTGGCCGTTGATGGTCAGGGCGGCGCCCTCGGCGTCCTCGCTGAGGGTGAAGCGGGCGGACTCGCTCGGCGCGAGCGCGCCGAACAGCACGGTGGCGATCGCACCGATGAGAATCAGGGCGAGACCGAGTCGGCGCTGCCGGGTCCAGAACGGCTCCGGCGCGGCGACCTCGGTCAGGTCCTCCACAGTCGCGGTCGACATGGTCCTCAGCCCTTCGCCAGGGTGACGCCGGCCCGCAGGTTGCGGCTGGCGCGCAGTCGGAAGATCGCCTTGACCAGGGCGGGGGCGGCGATGAAGATGACGATCAGTGCCTGCAGCACGGTGACCAGCTCCAGCGAGATGCCGGAGTAGGACTGCATCCGGTTGCCGCCGGCCCGCAGCGCGCCGAACAGCAGCGCGGCGAAGAACGTGCTCCACGGCTTGTTGCGGCCGAGCAGCGCGACCAGCAGACCGTCGAAGCCGATGTTGCCGGCCACCGCGGGGGTCAGCGCGTGCGCGGTGCCGAGCACCTGGGTGGCGCCGCCGAGACCGGCGAGGGCGCCGGCGACGGCCATCAGCAACGCGTACGTCCGGGCCGGGCTGATGCCGGCGGTCTTGGCGGCGTGCGGGTTGGCACCCACCGCGCGCACCTCGAAGCCGAACGCGGACCGGTTCAGCAGCCAGGCGACACCGGCCGTGGCGGCCAGCGCGAACAGGATGCCGAGGTGGACGCGGAGCACACCGCCGAACGACGGCAGCTGGGCGGACTCGGCGACGGCCTTGCTGATCGCGTCGGTCCGGTCCGGGTCCTGGATGCCCTTCTGGAGCACCAGCCAGGACAGGAACAGCGACGCGGTGTAGTTCAGCATGATGGTCGTGATGACCTCGTGCGCACCGGTGCGTGCCTTGAGGAAGCCGGGGATGAAGCCCCAGAACGCGCCGCCGATCGCACCGGCGATCAGCGCGATCAGCATGTTCACGACGAGCGGCAGGCCGAACGAGAAGCCGACCACACCGGCGGTGATGCAGCCGAGGACCGCCTGGCCCTGGGCACCGATGTTGAACAGGCCGCCGCGGAAGGCCAGTGCCACCGAAAGGCCGGTGAAGACCAGCGGCGCCGCGTAGGTGAGCGTCTCGGAGATCGGAGCGAGCGCGTCCTGCCAGGTGCCGGTGCCGGCGAACCAGGCCGAGTACGCCTCCGGGTCGCCGAGGGCGCCCTTCACCAGGTCCGAGTACGCCGTGGCGATCAGGTCCCAGCTCGCCGACAGCGCGTCGGTCGGTCGTGCGGTGAAGTAGCCGAACTTCGCGAGTACTTCGGAGTCGGAGACGACGATCAGCACGGCGCCGATCAGCACGGCCAGGAAGGTCGACAGGAACGTGACGGTGACCGAGTTCGCCGCCCACAGGTTGCGGGCGAACGAACTCTTCGGCGGTGCTTCGGCGGTCACTTGTCGTCCCCTTCTCCGCCGGTGATGCCGGCCATCAGCAGACCGATCTCCTCGCGCGGGGTGTCCGGCGAGACGACGGCCAGGATCCGGCCGCGGTACATCACCGCGACCCGGTCCGCCAGCCCGACCACCTCGTCGAGTTCGCTGGAGACCACGAGCACGGCGGTGCCCTGGTCGCGCTCGTGGATGATCCGGCCGTGGATGAACTCGATCGAGCCGACGTCCACACCGCGGGTGGGCTGCGACGCGATGAACAGCCGCAGCGGGCGGGACATCTCCCGGGCCACCACGACCTTCTGCTGGTTGCCGCCGGACAGCGTGCCGACCGCGGTCTCCGGTGACTGGCACCGGATGTCGAACTGCGCGACCCGCTCCCGGGCCGACTCGGCGACCTTGGCCGGGTTGAGCTTGAACGCGTTGCCGTAGGGCTCCCGGTCGTACATGTCCAGGACCAGGTTCTCGGCGACCGAGAACTCCTTCACGACACCGTCGTGGCTGCGGTCCTCGGGGATGTAGCCGACGCCGGACCCCAGGATCTTCTTGGTGGTCATGCCGGCCAGGTCGTCACCGTCCAGTTCGACGGTGCCGGCGCGGACCTCGCGCAGGCCCATCACGGCCTCGACCAGTTCCTCCTGGCCGTTGCCCTGGACACCGGCGATGCCGAGCACCTCACCGGCACGCACCAGCAGGTCGAGGCCGTCGACCGCGCGGGCGCCGCGGTCGTCGTCGACGACCAGGCCGGAGATCTTCAGGACGTTGCGGCCCGGCTCGGAGGGTGTCTTGCTGACCTCCAGGCTGACCGCCCGGCCGACCATCAGCGAGGCGAGCTCGTCCTCGCTGGTCTGCGGGCTGGCCGTGCCGACCACCTTGCCGCGCCGGATGACGGTGATCCGGTCGGCGATCGACTTGACCTCTTTGAGCTTGTGGGTGATGAAGACGATCGACTTGCCCATCTCGGTGAGCGAGCGCATCACCGTGAGCAGTTCCTCGGTCTCCTGCGGGGTGAGCACGGCGGTCGGCTCGTCCAGGATCAGCAGGTCGACGTCGCGGGTCAGGGCCTTGACGATCTCGACGCGCTGCTGCGCTCCGACCGGCAGGTCCTCGACCAGCGCGTCCGGGTCGACCGGCAGGCCGTACCGCTGCGAGGTCTCCAGGACGTCGCGCCGGGACCGGCGGCGGTCCAGCCAGCCGAGCGGGCCGCCGCGGATCTCCTCGTGGCCGAGGGCGATGTTCTCCGCAACGGTGAAGACGGGCACCAGCATGAAGTGCTGGTGGACCATGCCGATGCCGGCCGCGATGGCGTCGCGCGGGCTGCGGAAGACCCGCGGCTCGTCGTTGACGACGATCTGGCCCTCGTCGGGCTGCAGCAGGCCGTACAGCTGGTTCATCAGCGTCGACTTGCCCGCACCGTTCTCGCCGAGGAGGGCGTGCACCTCGCCGGGCTCGACGGTGATGTCGATGTGGTCGTTGGCCACCAGGTCGCCGAAGCGCTTGGTGATGCCGCGCAGTTCCAGTTTCAGCGGAATCTCCCCGACGTCGTGATGCCTGGTGGACGAGAGACGGCTAATGCGAGCCGCCGCTCGGCCGCAGGGTATGACCTGCGGCCGCGCGGCGGCCAGATGTTACTACCGAGGGATCAGGCCGGCGCGCTGGCCGACTCCACCTTGACGGTGCCCTTGGCGATGTCCTCCTTGAGCTTGTCGACCTCGGCCTTGAGGGCCGCGTCGACCTTCGAGTCGAACTGGTTGTACGGCGCGATCGAGACGCCGTTGTTCTCCAGGGTGCCCAGGTAACCGGGGCTCGCGGCGAGGGCCTCGCCGCCGGCGCCCTTGACCACGGCCTGCTTCACGGCGTCGGTGATGTTCTTGACGACGGTGGTCAGGAACACGTCGCAGTACTGCTCGGCGCTCTTGCAGCCGTCCTGGTCGACCCAGATGACGGAGAGCTTGCCGCCCGAGTCCTTGGCGACCTGAGCGGTGCCGAGGCCGGTGCCGCCGGCGACCGGCATGACGATGTCAGCGCCCTGGGAGACCAGGGTCTGCGTGATCGTCTTGCCCTTGTTCTGGTCGATGAAGCTCTCGGCGAACGTGCCGTTCTGGGCCTTCTTGTCCCAGCCGATGACCTGGACCTTGGTGCCCTTCTGGGTGTTGTGGTAGGCCACGCCGTCGGCGAAGCCGTCCATGAAGATGGTCACCGGCGGGATCTTCAGACCGCCGTAGGTGGCCACCTTGCCCGACTTCGAGTAGCCCGCGGCCAGGTAGCCGGCGAGGAACGCGGCCTGGTGCGTGGCGAACTGCATCGGGTAGACGTTCGCGCCGGTGCTGCCGCTGTCCACGATGGCGAACTGCGAGTCGGCGTTCTCGCCGGCGACCTTCTTGGTGACGTCGCCCATCAGGCCGCCGACCGCGAGGATGAAGTTGCACTTCTGGGACACGAAACCGCGCAGGCCGGGCTCGTAGTCGGCCTCCGACGACGACGCGGTGACCTTGGTCTCGACGTTGCTCTTCTCAGCCTTGGCGGCCTCGAGGCCGGCCCAGGCGGACGCGTTGAACGACTTGTCGTCGATGCCACCGGTGTCGGTGACCATGCAGGCCTTGTATGCGGCGGCGGCGCTGGTGCCACTGCCGGGCGTGGTCTCCTCCGGGGCGTCGCCACAGGCAGCGGCAGCGAGCGTCAGCCCACCTGCCGCGAGAATCGCCACGATCCGCTTCCCACGTACTGGGCGCAAGACGCCCTCCTTCCACTGCTCACCGAATCCGTACGGTGAATCTCAGGCGGCAGCGTAGCGTTGCCTAAACGCCTCGTCAGGGGATCGTTCCGGACTGTTCGCGCACCGTTACCTGGTTGCAATCCCAGCTCCCGTACGGGGTGATTCTGTATCACGTTGTACGGAGCCGAATTACCGCAGGGCCTCATTTTTCGTGCTGATTCGACTTCTGCTCGTGATTGCCGTTAATTGCGGCCCGGAAGGCGCGTACACCCAGGACACCCACTGTGGTTCCGATCACCAATGAGGCGCCGATCAACAGAGCGTGCACCCAGAGGAACGAGGTCGGCGTCCCGTCGGCGAACGAGCGGTCGTCCCGGTAGATGGCGACGCCGAACCTCGGCCAGATGAGCCAGGTCCAGACACCGACCGCGATCAGGAACGCCGCCCACCGCCGAGAGATCACCACGCGGCCAGTATCCGTCACTGCGGGCGGGCGTGCCTGATCCAGGTGTTCTGGCCGACCGGCGCGGTCTTGTCGTCGGCCGAGAGGTCGACCACGCGGCCGTGCGGGCTGGTCGCCGCCCAGGCCGCGCCGAAGAGCAGCAACTGGTTGAAGACGTAGAGGTAGACCAGGGCGCCGACGGCGGAACCGACCAGGCCGTACGCCGGGTTGCGCTCGACGATCGCGACGAACGACTTGCCGACCGTGTTGAGCAGCATGATGCCGATGCCGACCTGCAGCACCGGCGGCGCCATCCGCCGGGCGGTCATCCGCAGCCGGGGCACGGCGGCCAGCAGCGCGGCGGCGAGCAGCATGTTGACCGCGAGCGTCAGCACCCAGCTGACGATCGAGAGCGTGGTGGCGAAACCGCCGCCGGCCAGCCAGTGCAGGAGCCGCTCCAGGCCGTAGACGGCGAGCTGGGAGAGCGCCAGCAGGAGCAGGATGCCGATCAGGACGGCCAGGTCGACCACCTGGCGTACGCCGATGTAGCCCGGCTGCTCGCGCAACTGCCAGATGAGCCGCTGCGAGGAGCGGATCGACTCGACCCAGCCGATGCCGGTGAAGGTCAGGCCGACCAGGCCGACGATGCCGACCGTCTTCTTGCTGTCCAGGATGGCCTGGATGTCGAGGAACGGCAGGTTGTTCGCGAGGAAGTCGACGACCAGGTCGAACAGCTCGGTCCGGTTGGCGAGCAGGAAGCCGAAGATCGAGTAGCCGATGAGCAGCAGCGCGAAGACGGCGAAGAACCCGTAGTAGGCGATCGCGGCGGCGAGCCGGCCACCCTGGACGTCCTCATAGCGCAGGATCGCCCGGCACAGGTGATCGAAGTACGGCGACCGGTATCGCAACGTCATGATCCGGGACGCGCTCGCGTCGTACGCCCGGTCGATCGCATTCACCGGGCGACCGTAACCGATGTCTCAGCCGCCGAGGGGAAAGTCACGGCGCGGGCGCCACGGACCCTCCCCGCCGTGCGAGAAGAGCGTGAAAGAGGAGACCTCGAAACGTGCCGAGAAGCCGGCCAGGTCGTCGAAGACGGCGTCCAGGGCGTCGGCCGGCACGTCCTGCGCCACGGTGACATGCGGGTGGTACGGGAACCGCGTGTCCCGCCGCACGTCCTCGGAGCGCGTGATCGCCTCCGCCAACAGCTCACACTCGCTGATGCCCATCGCCAGAGTCACGAAAACCACCTCGGTGATCGGCCGGAACGTGCCGGTGCCGCGCAGGTGGATGGTGAACGGCTGCTGCGCCGAGGCGATCGCCTCGAGATGCTTCTCCACCGCCGGCAGCGCGTCACCGGCCACCTCGGTCGGCCCGAGGAGGGTGACGTGCGCCGGGGTGTAGGCGGCCTGGGGGTCGCCGGCCTCCGCGCGGCGGCGGGTGAGCGCCGATCCCCAGGGCTCCGGGATGTCGATCGCGACGCCGATGCGCGTCACGGATGGTTCGGACACCGGGGTCAGACTCCGCGCTGCGGGCTGACGAAGCCCACGTTCCGGTACGCCTCGACGAGGGTGGTCGCGGAGACGGCGCGGGCCTTCTCGGCGCCGATGGCGAGGATCTTGTCGAGGTGGGCGGGATCGTCCAGGTACGCCTTCGTCCGCTGCTGGATCGGCGTGACGAACTCGACCAGCGCCTCGGCGAGGTCCTTCTTCAGGTCGCCGTAACCGCGCCCGTCGTACTCCTCGAGCAGCTCGTCGATGGCCCGGTTGGTGAGCGCGGCGTAGATCGTCAGCAGGTTGCTGATGCCGGGCTTGTTCTCCTCGTCGTAGAGGATCTCGCGGCCGGTGTCGGTGACCGCCGACCTGATCTTCTTGGCCGAGCGGGCCGGGTCGTCGAGCAGCTCGATGATGCCGTTCGGCGAGGAGGCCGACTTCGACATCTTGCTCGTCGGGTCCTGCAGGTCGGTGATCTTCGCGGTGTCCTTGACGATGTACGCCGACGGCACCGTGAACGTCGGGCCGAACCGGGTGTTGAACCGCTGCGCCAGATCCCGGGTGAGCTCCAGGTGCTGCCGCTGGTCCTCCCCGACCGGAACCTGGTCGGCCTGATAGAGGAGGATGTCCGCGGCCTGCAGGATCGGATAGGTGAACAGGCCGACGGTGGTGCTGTCCTGGCCGGCCTTGGCCGACTTGTCCTTGAACTGCACCATGCGGCCGGCCTCGCCGAACCCGGTGATGCAGCTCAGCACCCAGCCGAGCTGCGCGTGCTCGGGCACGTGCGACTGGACGAAGAGCGTGCAGCGCTCCGGGTCCAGTCCGAGCGCGAGCAACTGCGCCACGGAAACCCGGGTACGGTTACGGAGAGCGACGGGATCGTGTCCCATGGTGATCGCGTGCAGGTCGACGACGCAGTAGAACGCGTCGTGGGTGTCCTGCATGGCCACCCAGTTGCGGACGGCGCCCAGATAGTTGCCGAGATGGAAGGAGTCGGCAGTCGGCTGAATGCCGGAGAGCACACGCGGGCGGCGGGCAACGTCGGACATGGGCGCCATTGTGTCAGTCTCGGCCCGCTATCCGCGAATCCCCCACCGGGTCGGGCGAATGTTCGAACCTGTTGACTTATGAGCGTTTCTACGTAATTCTGTGATCGATCAGACTGTGCATCAGAGAGGGCCTGAGTCGTGAAATTGCTCGTCACCGGCGGCGCCGGTTACGTCGGTAGCGTGACCAGCAGGCTGCTGCTGGACGCCGGACACGAGGTCGTCGTCCTGGACAACCTGCGCACCGGTTTCCGCCAGGCGGTCGCCCCGGACGCCACCTTCGTCGAGGCGGACATCGCCGACGCGGCTCAGGTGCTGACGCCGGACGCGGGCTTCGACGCCGTGCTGCACTTCGCCGGGCTGATCGCGGCCGGTGAGTCGATGGCCAAGCCGGAACTGTACTGGCACGAGAACGTCGTCAAGTCGCTGGCTCTGCTGGACGCGATCCGGGCCGCCAAGGTCCCCCGGGTGATCTTCTCGTCGACCGCGGCGGTCTACGGCAACCCGGTCGAGTTGCCCATCACCGAGTCCTCGATCAAGGCGCCGACCAGCACGTACGGGTCGACCAAGCTGACCTTCGACCTGGCGCTCACCTCCGAGACGTTCGCGCACGGCCTGGCCGCCGTCTCGCTGCGCTACTTCAACGTGGCCGGCGCCTACATCACCGACCGCCACGAGATCGGCGAGCGGCACGACCCGGAGACCCACCTCATCCCGATCACCCTGCAGGCCGCCGCCGGCAAGCGGGACAAGCTGCAGCTCTTCGGCGACGACTACCCCACCCCGGACGGGACCTGCGTCCGGGACTACATCCACGTCGAGGACCTGGCCCGGGCCCACCTGCTGGCGCTCGGCGCGACCACGGCCGGCGAGCACAAGATCTACAACCTGGGCAACGGCAACGGGTTCTCCAACCGGCAGGTCGTCGAGGCGGCCCGCGAGGTCACTGGCGCGGAGATCCCGGTGGAGATCGCACCGCGGCGCGACGGCGACCCGGCCACCCTGGTCGCCTCCTCCGCCCGCGCCCGCGAGGAACTCGGCTGGGTGCCGGAGAAGAACACACTGCAGGCGATGATCGGCGACGCGTGGACGTTCTACCAGAAGCACGTCGCCTGATGAGCGTCTCGTCGACGGCCGAGGCGGCGTTCCGGGAGGCGTACGGCACCGGGCCGGAGGGGCTCTGGGCCGCGCCGGGACGGGTCAACCTGATCGGCGAGCACACCGACTACAACGACGGCTTCGTGCTTCCCTTCGCCCTGCCGCAGCGCACCGTCGCGGCCGTCGGGCCCGCGCCGGACGGGAAGTGGTCGGTCTGCTCGACGCTGGCACCCGAGCCGGTGACGTTCGGCGTCACCGGACCGGGTGAGGTGACCGGCTGGGGCGCGTACGTCGCCGGCGTGGTCTGGGCCCTGCAGGACGCCGGGTACGAGGTGCCCCCGGTCCGGATCGCGCTCGACTCCGACGTGCCCCTGGGAGCCGGTGTCTCCTCGTCGGCCGCCATGGAGTCGGTGGTGCTCACCGCGCTGATCGACCTCGGCGGCCTGGACGTGCCGCTGGAGCGCCGCCCGGCGATCGCCCAGCGGGCCGAGAACGTCTACGTCGGCGCGCCCACCGGCATCCTGGACCAGTCCGCGTCCATCCGGTGCGAGCCGGGCCGGGCGCTGTTCCTCGACTGCCGGACGTACGAGGTCGAGCAGATCCCGTTCGACCTGGCCGCCGAGGGCCTGGCAATCCTCGTGATCAACAGCAACGCGCCGCACCAGCACGTCGACGGTGAGTACGGCGCCCGCCGCAAGACCTGCGAGGCGGCCGCCGGGATCCTCGGTGTCACGGCCCTGCGCGACGTCTCCGTCCCCGAGCTGCCCGAGGCGCTGGAACGGCTCGACGACGACGTGATGCGGCGCCGGACCCGGCACATCGTCACCGAGAACCAGCGGGTCCTGGACACCGTCACGCTGCTGCGCTCGGGCCGGGTGCGCGAGATCGGCCCGCTGCTGACCGCCTCGCACACCTCGATGCGCGACGACTTCGAGATCACCGTGGCGCAGGTCGACGTGGCCGTGCGGGCGGCGCTGGCGGCCGGGGCGTACGGCGCCCGGATGACCGGCGGCGGCTTCGGTGGCTGCGTGCTGGCACTGGTGGACGCCGACCGGGCGGAACCGACCGCGGCGGCGGTGGCGGCCGCGTACGAGGAACACGGGTTCACCGCACCCACCAGCTGGGTGGCGGTCGCGGGGCCGGGCGCGACCCGGCTGTGACGCTGTGGAGCGGCCCCCCATCCGGGGGGTCGCGATAGCCCGTTCGCCCGATCACCCGCAGGAGCGAGACCAGGGGCTCAGCGGACCGCGACGCGGTTATGGTGTCCGGCATGGGGGTCAGCCCGCCGTATCTCTCCGATGACACCGAGCAAGATGACACCGAGCAAAGTGTCACCATCCGCGCCGACGACGGCGAGGATGCTGCCGTCTCCGTGCTCACGGTCCGCGGCTCCTGGGACGCCCAGTTGCGCCTCAACGCCTCGGCGACGCTGCGCCGGTGCTTCACCGAGCACCCCGACGGGCTCATCGTGGACCTGTCCGGCCTGCTCGACCCGCACAGCGAGAGCGCGCCCACCTGGATGACCGCACGGCACGCCGCCGCCGGGCTGGAGCCTCCGGTGCACCTGGCCCTCTGCGTGCCCCCGGAGCTGCCGCTGGCCGACCGGATGCAGGGCCTCGACGCCGGCCGGTTCCTGCCGATCTACGCCAAGGTGGGTCAGGCGCGGGTGGCCCTGGCCGGGCGGATGCCGGGCGCCGAGCGGCTGACCCTCACGCTCTCGCCCGAGCCGGACGCGCCGAGCGCCGCGCGCAACCTGGTCAGCGACGCCTGCCTGGCATGGGGCCTGGTCCACCTGCTCTATCCGAGCCGGCTGGTGATGTCCGAGCTGGTGACGAACGCGGTCGAGCACGCGGGCACCGAGATCCGGGTGGTGGTGACCCGGCGCGGCGCCGGGCTGCACCTGTCGGTGGCCGACCGGGACCCCCGGTTGCCGGCGATGATCCAGCTGACCCGGCCGCGACCGGACCTGCCGCTCGACGTGCGCGGGCGCGGGTTGCGGACGGTGCACGAGACAGCGGCCCTGTGGGGCTCCGTGCCGACCGAGCACGGCAAGGTGGTGTGGGCGGCGGTCCGGGGCACCCCGGACCGCCGTGAGGCGCGCTAGCGGGCTTCGATGATCATCCCGGACGCGACCGTCCGGTTCGTGGCCTCGTCGATCAGGATGAAGCCACCGGTGGTGCGGTTGCGCCGATACTCGTCGGCCAGCAGCGGCACGGTGGTGCGCAGCCTGACCCGGCCGATCTCGTTGAGCGAGAGCTCGGCGGCGGACTCGTCGCGGTGCAGCGTGTTCACGTCGAGCCGGTACTGCAGGCCGCGGACGACGGTGCGAGCGGTCCGGGTGGTGTGCTTTATGGCGTACTTGCCGCCGACCCGCAGCGGGGCCGTCTCGTCCATCCAGCAGACCATCGCCTCGATGTCCTGAGCCGGCGTCGGCGCGTTGTGCGGCCGGCAGATCATGTCACCGCGGGAGATGTCGATCTCGTCGGTCAGCCGGACCGTGACGGACATCGGCGGGAACGCCTCGTCCACCTCGCCGTCGGCCGTGTCGATCGCGGCGATCTTGCTGGTCAGGCCGGAGGGCAGGACCATCACGTCGTCGCCGGGCTTGAGGATGCCGGAGGCGACCTGACCGGCGTATCCCCGGTAGTCGGTGACGGTCGTCGACTGCGGACGGATCACGTACTGCACCGGGAAGCGCACGTCGACGAGGTTGCGGTCGCTGGCGATGTGCACGTGCTCCAGGTGGTGGAGCAGTGACGGGCCCTCGTACCACGGGGTGTTCTCCGAGCGGGTGGCGATGTTGTCGCCGTGCAGCGCGGAGATCGGGATGACGGTGAGGTCGGGTGCGTCGAGTTTCGCGGCGAACGAGGTGAACTCGTCGGCGATCCGCTCGAACACCTTCTGGTCCCAGTCGACCAGGTCCATCTTGTTGACGCACAGCACCAGGTGCGGCACCCGCAGCAGCGAGCAGAGGAACGCGTGCCGGCGGGACTGCTCGACCAGGCCCTTGCGGGCGTCGACCAGGATCAGCGCCAGGTCGGCGGTGGAGGCACCGGTGACCATGTTCCGGGTGTACTGGATGTGCCCCGGGGTGTCCGCGATGATGAACTTGCGCCGGGGTGTGGCGAAGTACCGGTACGCCACGTCGATCGTGATGCCCTGCTCCCGCTCGGCGCGCAGGCCGTCGGTGAGCAGAGCGAGGTTCGTGTACTCGTCGCCGCGGGACGCGCTGGCCGCCTCGACGGCCTCCAGCTGGTCGGCGAAGATCGTCTTGGTGTCGAACAGCAGCCGGCCGATGAGCGTGGACTTGCCGTCGTCGACGCTTCCCGCGGTGGCGAACCTCAGCAGGTCCATACCGCGGGCGTTCGCGGCGTCCGGCTCGAGAACAGCCTGACTCATCAGAAGTAACCCTCTCGCTTACGGTCTTCCATCGCGGCCTCGCTGACCTTGTCGTCACCGCGGGTCGCGCCACGCTCGGTGATCCGGGTGGCGGCGACCTCGTCGATCACCTTCTCGACGGTGTCGGCGTCGGAGAGCACCGCGGCGGTCTGCGAGGCGTCGCCGACGGTCCGGTACCGCACGCGGCGGACCTCGGACGTCTCACCGTCGCGCAGCCGGATGAACTCGTTGACCGCGTAGAACATCCCGCCGCGCTCGACGACCTCACGGTCGTGGGCGTAGTAGATGCTCGGCAGCGGGATCCGCTCCTTGGCGATGTAGTGCCAGACGTCCAGCTCGGTCCAGTTGGAGAGCGGGAACACCCGGATCGACTCGCCCGGGTGGTGGCGCCCGTTGTAGAGGGCCCACAGCTCGGGACGCTGGTTCTTCGGGTCCCACTGGCCGAACTCGTCGCGGAAGCTGAACATCCGCTCCTTGGCCCGGGCCTTCTCCTCGTCCCGGCGGGCGCCGCCGAACAGGGCGTCGAACCGGTACTTCTCCACGGCGTTGAGCAGCACGGGGGTCTGGATCCGGTTACGCGTGCCGTCGGGCAGCTCGCGGACCAGGCCGGTGTCGATCGCCTCCTGCACGCTGGCGATCACCAGGTTGAGGCCGAGCGAGGCCACTCGGCTGTCCCGATAATCCAGGACCTCGGGGAAGTTGTGTCCGGTGTCGACGTGCATGACCGGGAACGGGATGCGCGCCGGGGCGAACGCCTTCTCGGCGAGGCGCAGCATCACGATCGAGTCCTTGCCGCCGGAGAAGAGCAGCACGGGGCGCTCGAACTCGGCCATGACCTCACGCATCACAAAGATGCTCTCGGCTTCGAGAGCATCGAGATGCGAGACGCGGTAGGGCTTCGTCTGGCTCATGGGTTCAGTCCCCAGACCTTTCGGGGGTATCGGCCGGGCAGGGTTTGCCGAGTCGTCATTGTTACGGAAGATGCCGCTGCAGCGCAGCTAGCAACCGAGGAGCGAGATCTTTGCGACAGACGACCAGGTCAGGAAGCTTCGGATCGGCCCGGTTGTAGGCAAGCGGGGACCCGTCGACGCGGGAGGCGTGCAATCCCGTGGCCAACGCCACAGCGGCGGGCGCGGCGGAGTCCCACTCGAACTGCCCGCCGGCGTGCACGTAGGCGTCCGCCTCGCCGCTGATCACGGCGGCGATCTTCACACCGGCCGAGCCCATCGGCACCAGCTCGGCGCCGATGTCCTCGGCGAGGGCGGTGACGAACGCGGGCGGACGGGTCCGGCTGGCCGCGATCCGAATGGCTCCGCCGGTCGCCGACTCCAGCGGCATCGGCGGGTAGGCCGGCGGCTGGTCGGTGGCGTACGTGCGGTGCTGGGCGGGCATCGCCACCGCGCCGGCCGCGAGACAGGCCGGGGACGAGCAGTCGGCGGTCCAGAGCGCCACGTGCACGGCCCAGTCGGTGCGGCCCTCCTCGGAGAACTCACGGGTGCCGTCGAGCGGGTCGACGATCCACACCCGCGAGGCGCCGAGCCGGTCCGGCCGTACGGTCGTCTCCTCGCCCTCACGCCAGGCGACCCGGGCGTGCTCGTCCTCCTCGGAGAGCACCGCGTCGGCCGGGCGCCAGCGGGCCAGCTCGGCCCGGAGCAGTTCGTGCGCGGCCTGGTCACCGGCGGCCTTGAGTGCCTTCGGGTCGTCGAAGCCCATCTCGGCGCGGACCTGAAGCAGCGTCTGGCCGGCGCGTTCCGCGAGCCAGCGGGCGAAGGCCGCGTCGATGACCGGTGGCGTACCGTGGTCGCCGGCCTCGCGCTGTCCCGCGATGCGTGCGGACGTCTTCGTCTGCTCGCTCATCCTTCTAGCTCCCTAACTAGGCCCTCAGTAAGCTCCGGAAGACCGCACCACCGCGGTCACCGTCCTGAGCAGGATCACCAGATCCAGGCTCAGTGACCAGTTCTCGACATAGCGCAGATCCAGCCGGACCGCCTCCTCCCAGGAGAGGTCCGACCGCCCGGACACCTGCCACAAACCGGTCATCCCCGGCTTGACGGCCAGCCGGCGCCGCACGTCGTCGGCGTAGGCGGCAACCTCCGTCGGCAACGGTGGCCGCGGACCGACCAGCGACATCTGCCCCAGCAGGACGTTCAGCAGCTGCGGGAGCTCATCCAGCGAGAACCTGCGCAACCATCGCCCGACCGGAGTGACCCGCGGGTCGTCGCGGATTTTGAAGAGCACACCGTCGTGCTCGTTGAGGTGCCTCAGCTCGGCCAACCGGGCCTCGGCGTCGACATACATACTGCGGAACTTGAAGATCCGGAACTGCCGGCCGTCTCGTCCCACACGTACTTGCCGAAAGAGTACCGGTCCGCGTGAACCGAGGCCCACACAGAGCGCCACGGTCAGCAGCACGGGACCGAAAAGGACGAGCAGCAGGAACGCCGCCACCCGATCGACGAGGTCCTTTACGAGCCGCGAGCCGCCGTGCAGCCGGGGATGTTCGACGTGCAGCATCGGCAGTCCGTCGAACGGGCGGATGGTGGTGCGGGCGCCGGCCACGTCCATCAGCGCGCTGGCGACCACCAGGTCCACCTCGTCCCGCTCGAGTCGCCAGGCCAGACGGCGTACGGCAGCGCCGTCCAGCTCCGGGCAGCTCAGCACGACCACGGTGTCCGCATCGGCCTCGTCGACCGCGCTCGCCACGTCGTCGAAGGTGCCGTACACCGGCAGATCCGTCACCCCGATGCCGTCGGCGCCCGGCGGCAGGCAGGCGCCGACCACCTCCAGACCGTGATACCGCTCACGGCGCAACTGCCGGGCTATGCCGATGACGGACAGCTCGTGTCCGACAACGATCACACGACGGAGGTTCTCCCCGCGGGCGCGGGCCCAGTGCAGCCGCTTGCGCAGCACGAACCGGGACACCACCACCGCGACGATCGCGGTCGGCAGGGCGACCAGGACGTAGGACCTGGCCAGGTCCAGATCGAGGGCGTACGAGACGACGGCCGCGCCGGCGATCAGGCCGACCCCGCCGCGGATCACCCGTTGATACTCGTCACTGCCGACGAACAGGAACCGCCGCTCGTACGCACGGCAGAGCGCCAGCACCAGCAGGAGCGCCACCGGCAACAGCGCGGAGAGGACCAGATAGGCCCGGTTGTACTGGGTGACCGCCTCGCCGAACCGGACCACGAACGTCACGGAGCCGGCGACCACACCGGCGATCAGATCGGTGAGGACCAGCGTCCAGACGTATCGGCGTTCCCAGAGCTGGCGCCGTGACAGCGCGGCGTGCCTGCCGCGAGCCCGGACGAACGGCCGCGTGGCCTGGGATCGGTTGGGCCGCCGGGACCAGTGCCGCTCCATGGCGAGGTTGCGCGCCCGGTCGGGGGCGGAGCGGACCGTACGGGGGGCGGCGTTGGGCGCTTCCACACCGGAGGCGCCGGCCGGCGGCGGGCTCAGTGGCGCCTGCACCGGGCCGGGAATCCTGTTCAGAGCGGAGTCCCGGCGGGGAGGACGCTGCGGTCCAGAGTTGTCGGGCGGATGATGCGCAGTGCCGAACTCAGGCCGGATCAGCGGCAGGATCGCCGTGGGTTCGGTCAACGCGTCCGCCCGGTCCTCGGACACGTCCTGCGACATCCTCGAACCTCCCGTCACGTCATCCAGCGCACCCGATTTGTGCGCGTCCGAGTGACCAACGGACGGACGGCGAGCGCGTCACGGGACCGCTAGGCGGACAAAAGGACCCAAACGGATTCCCTGTTCTGCCCTCCGGAGATCAACTCCCGTGGTATTTGTTCTGCGCCCACTCCACGCCTTCGAGGACTATCGCCTCCGCAACGTCGGCTGCCCGATCCACCAGGAAGTCCAGCTCCTTGCGCTCCGCCGCGGAGAAGTCGGAGAGCACGTAGTCGGCCGGGTCCTGCCGGCCCGGCGGCCGCCCGATCCCGAAGCGCACCCGCGCGTACTCCTTGCTCGCGAGCGACTTCGACATCGAACGAAGCCCGTTGTGCCCGCCCTCGCCTCCGCCACGTTTCGCCCGAACCTGTCCGAACGGCACATCCAGCTCATCATGCACCGCGATCACATTCGCCACGGGAACTTTGAAGAACTGTGACAACGCCACCACCGGCGCGCCCGACAGGTTCATATAGGTCAGCGGTTTCAGCAGGATGAGCCGGGGGCCGCCGTACCCCAGCCGCCCCTCCGCCGCGTCACCCTGAGCGCGCTTCGCCCGGCCGAATTTGCCCCCGATGCGGGAGGCCAGCAGGTCGGCCACCAGAAAGCCCACGTTGTGCCGGTTGCCGGAGTACTCCCGGCCCGGATTTCCCAGGCCGACCACCAGCCAGGGTGCCTCGTCGCTCAAAACCTCCGCCTCCCGCATACACAATCAGGGAAAGTGCCGGCCGGCACTTTCCCTGATGCTCTGGTCTACCGCTGCTGCGCGTCAGACTTACTCCGCGGCGCTGTCGCCCTCGGTGGCGGTCTCGCCCTCGGCAGCCTCGTCGTCGGCCGGCGAGACGGTCTGCGCCGCGTTCACGATCGCGAGGACGGTCTCGGCGTCCACGGCGAGCTCGACGCCACGCGGCAGCTTCACGTCGCCGGCGGTGATGTGCGAGCCGGCCTCCAGGCCCTCGATCGAAACCTCGACCTCGGACGGCAGGTGCAGGGCGTCGGCGATCACCGCGACGGTGTTCGACTCGTGCACGATCAGGGTGTTCTTGGCGGCCTCACCGGTCAGCGTCACCGGGACGTCGACCTGGACCTTCTCGCCACGCTTCACGATCAGCAGGTCCACGTGCTCGAACGTGTCCTTGATCGGGTCGCGCTGGATCGCCTTCGGCAGCGCCAGGGTGGCGGCCGCGTTACCGGCGATGTCGATCGTGAAGACCTGGTTCAGCCCGCCGTGGCGGATGGCGGCTGCGAACTCACGGGCCGGCAGCGCGATGTGCTGCGGCTTCTCGCCGTGGCCGTACAGCACGGCTGGCACCAAACCGGCCCGGCGCGTGCGGCGGGCACCACCCTTGCCGAACTCGGTGCGGGGCTCGGCGCTGATCTTTACCTCGGACACGGGGAAACTCCTGAAACTCTTCGATGCGGGCTGCGTCTAAGTCTGCGGCTGCGGTATCCGGCAGTGCTGCGGTGATGTGTGGCGCTGCCGGGCAAGGGGGCGCGCTGGGCACAGGCCCGGAGCACCGCGTCGATGACGGCGCCTCGAGCGGACTGCGAATCTCAACAGCCCACGAGGCACCCTCGCCGTGGCAACCGCACTAGCTTACCTGCCACGATCGTGCACCGGTCAGCGGGTCCGGCAGGGCTGTCGGCGTCCGCGAAAAATCCACCCCTCGGATGCAACTTGCACCACAGCGGAAACACCAGTCAGCTGAGTCCACCGAACAAAGTGGTCACCGAGCCGTCGTCGAACACCTCACGGATCGCGCGGGCCAGCAGCGGCGCGATCGACAACACAGTGATCTTGTCCAGCCGCTTCTCCGGGGAGAGCGGCAGTGTGTTCGTCACCACCAGCTCGCTGATCCGGCTGTTCTTCAGCCGCTCGGTCGCCGGGTCGGAGAGCAGCGCGTGGGTGGAGGCCACGATCACATCGGCCGCGCCCTCCTGGAAGAGGATGTCCGCGGCCTTGGTGATCGTCCCACCAGTGTCGATCATGTCGTCGACGATCAGGCACACCCGACCCTCGACCTCACCGACCACGCGGTTCGCCACCACCTGGTTCGGCTTCAGCGGGTCGCGGGTCTTGTGGATGAACGCCAGCGGGCAGCCGCCCAGCCGGTCCGTCCACCGCTCGGCCACCCGCACCCGGCCGGAGTCCGGCGCCACCACGGTCATCGGGCGGCCGGCGAACTTGCGCTGCACGTAGTCCGCGAGAATGTCCATCGCGAACAGGTGGTCCACCGGGCCGTCGAAGAAGCCCTGGATCTGCGCGGTGTGCAGGTCGACGGTGAGGATCCGGTTCGCACCGGCGGTCTTCAGCAGGTCAGCGACCAGCCGGGCGGAGATCGGCTCGCGGCCACGGTGCTTCTTGTCCTGCCGCGAATACGGATAGAACGGCAGGACGACCGTGATCCGCTTGGCCGAGCCGCGCTTCAGCGCGTCGATCATGATCAGCGTCTCCATGACCCAGCGGTTCACCCCTTCGGTGACCGACTGCACCACGAACGCGTCCGACCCACGGACCGAGTCACGGAACCGGACGAAGATCTCACCGTTGGCGAACTCATACGAGTCCGACGGTGTCGGCGCCACACCGAGCACCTGGCCGATCTCCTCCGCGAGTTCCGGGAAACCCCGGCCGGAAAAGAGCATCAGACTCTTACGGTTCTCGGCGACGATGCTGCCCATCGACTCGCTGCTCCCGTTTGATTAGGGGGGTGGGTTCGGAGTGAAGTATCCCTGTCGGCCACGTAACCGCCACGTTTCCAGGCCGTCAGGTGGGATGGCTCACCCCCGCTGGATCAACCCTGCTCAGAAGTGTTATCCGCATACTTGGCGGCGGCCTCCGCGGAAACCGTCCCGGGACGCTTGCGAGCCGTCCAGCCCTCGACGTTGCGCTGCTGGGCGCGGGTGACACCTAGGTCGCCGGAGGGCACGTCCTTGGCGATGGCGCTGCCGGCGGCGACGTAGGCCCCCGGGCCCACCTCGACCGGGGCGATCAGCACGGTGTCCGAGCCGACGAACGCGGCCTCGCCCACGGTCGTGTGACTCTTCCGGACACCGTCGTAGTTGGCGAAGATCGTGCCGGCGCCGATGTTGGCCTTCGCCCCGATCGTCGCGTCACCCACGTAGGACAGGTGCGGCACCTTCGCGCCCTCACCCAGCTCGGCGTTCTTGGCCTCGACGAACCCGCCGACCTTCGACTTGCGGGCCAGCCTGGTGCCCGGCCGCAGGAAGGAGAACGGGCCGACCGTCGCCTCCGGACCGATCTGCGCACCGATCGAGTGAGTCCGGATCACCGAGGCGCCGGCCGAGACAGTGGTGTCGATCAGCGTGGTGTCCGGGCCGATCACCGCGTCGCGGGCCACCGTCGTCGCCCCGGACAGCCGGCAGTTCTGCTCCACGACCGCGTCGGGCTCCAGCGTCACCGTCACGTCGATCCACGTCGTCGCCGGGTCGAGCAGCAGCACGCCGGACCGCATCCAGGCGCCGTTCACCCGATCGCGCATCAGCACCCGGAGCTGGGCGAGCTCGGCACGGTCGTTGCAGCCGAGCGTCTCGTACGCGAACTCGGCCACCTCGATCGCGACCGGGTGCCCCTGCGACGCGAGGATGCCGAACACGTCGGTCAGGTACTCCTCGCCCTGCGCGTTGTCGGTGGACACCTTGCCGAGCGCCTCGCGCAGCAGCACCGCGTCGAACGCGTAGATCCCGGAGTTGATCTCACGGAGGGCGAGCTCCGCCGGCGACGCGTCCTTCGCCTCGACGATGCGCTCCAGGTTGCCGGCGGTGTCCCGGACGATCCGGCCCAGCCCGCCCGGCTCGGCCACCTCGGCGCTCAGCACGGTGGCCGCGGCACCGGCCCGCTCGTGCGCCGCCAGCAGCGCCTCCACCGTCTCCGCGCGCAGCAGCGGCACGTCACCGCTGAGCACCACGACCGTGCCGGTCAGCTCCGGCGCGGCCTCCAGCGCGATCCGGACGGCGTGACCCGTCCCGTTCTGCTCAGCCTGCAGGACCGGCGTGGCGTCCGGCGCGGCCTCGGCCAGGAACGCACCCACCTCGTCGGCCTTGTGACCGACGACGACCAGGGTGCGGTCCGAGTGGATGTCCGCGGCGACGGCGAGCACGTGCCCGAGCAGGGTGCGGCCGAGCAGCGGCTGCAGAACCTTGGGCGTCGAGGACTTCATCCGCTTGCCCTCACCGGCGGCGAGGACGACAACGGTACGGCTGGGGGCCTGGCTCACGCGGCAACTCCATCGTTTGCAGTGGCATCCGCGGGCGGCATTCCTTGTCGCCGCCCACAGCCAACGGGCATGTGCACAGAAGTTGCTCGGCCGCCAGGACTCGAACCCGGAAAACTAGGACCAAAACCTAGGGTGTTGCCAATTACACCACGGCCGACAGTTGCTGGAGACAGCCTAGCGTCCCGCCGCCCGACCACGATAAGTGGACGAACCCTATCGTGGGCGGGTGACGGAACACGGGGAGTCCAGAACGCCACGGGTACGGATGTCGGCCGCACAACGGCGCGAGCAGCTGATCAGCATCGGACGGCAACTGTTCGCCGAGCGCGGCTTCGACGCGACCAGCGTCGAGGAGGTCGCGGCCCGGGCCAAGGTGTCCAAACCGGTCGTCTACGAGCACTTCGGCGGCAAGGAGGGTCTCTACGCCGTGGTCGTGGACCGGGAGGTGCGGGCGCTGCTCGACCGGATCGCCACGGCGCTGACCGCCGGTCATCCACGGGAACTGCTGGAACAGGCGGCGCTGGCGCTTCTCGACTACATCGAGCAGGAGCCGCACGGCTTCCGGGTCCTGGTCCGCGAGTCGCCGGTGCTCTCCGCGGGTGGCAACTTCTCCAGCGTGATGAGCGATGTCGCGCATCAGGTCGAGCACATCCTGGGCGCCGAGTTCAAGAGCCGGGGCATCGACCCGAAGTTCGCCGAGCTCTACTCACAGGCGCTGGTGGGGATGGTGGCTCTGGTCGGCCAGTGGTGGCAGGAGGCGCAGAAGCCGAAGAAGGAGATGGTCGCCGCGCACCTGGTGAACCTGGCCTGGAACGGCCTCTCGCATCTGGAGACCAAGCCGGGCCTGCTGACCCGCCGGGTCCGCTGAGGGACCCGGCGACGGTCGGGCGGATCAGGCGGTGCGGCCCTCGCGCACCTGGCGCGGCGAGCCGGCCTGCGACGCCGGGACGACCTTGCTGTACAGGCTGATCGTGATCAGCAGCAGCCCGGCGAGATACGTCACGACCACCGTGGAGACGCTCGCACCGAAGAAGTTCGCGTCGGTCCGGATGGTCGCCAGCGAGTAGCTGCCCAGGACCAGCAGGGTCCAGCCCAGGTACTTGTCGATCGCCACGTCGAGGTTGCGGCCGACCACGGTGCCGAGCAGGACGAGCCCGCCCACGACCAGCGTGATGATCGACCAGAGCATGTTGGTCTCCTGGCCGAGCACCCGGATGCCGGTCTCGTTGGCGAACGGCTCACCGGCCGTCTGGATCAGGCCCAGGATGCCGAAGGCCACCAAATACCCGCCGGTGATGAAACCGACGACGCGGTAGATCGGCCGCAGGGGGTGGTTGACCGGGTTGTGCGCCATGCTGTCCGTCTCCAAGGTCAGGTGTCTTCGGTCCGATTCTCGCGTATCCCCGACAACTGGCGCAGGCACACCCCCCGGATCAGTTTTCCGGCACCTGCTCCGCGAGCTCCAGCCAGGCCTCCTCGGTCTGCGCCCGCTCCGCCTGGACCGCCTTGAGCTGCGCCTCCAGCTCGATCAGCTTGTCGTAGTCGCTCCCGTGCTGCGCCAGACTCTCGTTGATCTTGGCCTCTCGCTCGCCGAGCTTGTCCATCTGCCGCTCCAGCCGGGCAAGATCCTTGCGAGCCTGCCGCAACTCACCCGCGGAGAGGCCGGGCGCGCTCTGCGTCGCTTCAAAACCTTTGGAGGGTACGCCCAAAGCACTCGGACCCTCGACGCGAGCCAGATACTCGTCGATGCCACCGGGCAGGTGCACGAGACGACCGTCGCCGAACATCCCGTACGCCGTGTCGGTGACCCGCTCGACCAGGTACCGGTCGTGGCTCGCGACGACCATGGTGCCCGGCCACGAGTCGAGCAGATCCTCCAGCGAGGCCAGGGTGTCGGTGTCCAGGTCGTTGGTCGGCTCGTCCAGGAGCAGCACGTTCGGCTCGGTGGCGAGCAGGCGCAGCATCTGCAGCCGGCGCCGCTCACCGCCGGAGAGGTCGCTGACCGGCGTCCAGATCCGCTTGTCGGTGAACCCGAACACCTCGGCGAGCTGACCGGCGGAGAGCTCCCGGTCGCCGAGTTTGACCCGCTTGGCGACCTCCTCGACGGCCTCCAGCAGGCGCAGATGGCCGGGCAGTTCCTTCAGCTCCTGCGACAGGAACGCCGGCCGCACCGTCGAACCGGTGACCAGGCGGCCGCCGTCCGGCTTCGTGACACCGGCCAGCAGGCGCAGCAGGGTGGTCTTGCCGGCGCCGTTGGCACCCAGGATCGCGATCCGGTCACCCGGCCCGACCTGCCAGGTCAGCCCCTTGAAGATCGATTTCGGCCCGGCGTTCAGCGCGACCTGCTCCAGGTCGTACACCTGCTTACCGAGCCGCGTGGTGGCCAGCCGCTGCAGGCTGACGGTGTCCCGGACCGGCGGCACGTCGGCGATCAGCTCGTTGGCCGCGTCGATCCGGAACTTCGGCTTCGAGGTCCGCGCCGGCGGCCCCCGGCGCAGCCAGGCGATCTCCTTACGAAGCAGGTTCTGCCGCCGCGCCTCGACGGCGGCGGCAACCCGCTGCCGCTCCGCCCGGGCCAGGATCCAGGCGGCGTAACCACCCTCGTAGGTGTGCACCTCCTCGTCCACGACCTCCCAGGTCATGGTGCAGACGGCGTCGAGGAACCAGCGGTCGTGGGTGACCACGACGAGCGCGCCGCGCCGGGTCAGCAGGTGCTTGGCCAGCCAGTCCACGCCGGCCACGTCGAGGTGGTTGGTGGGCTCGTCGAGGATCAGCAGATCACTCTCCCGAACCAGCAGAGCGGCAAGCGCGACCCGCCGCCGCTCCCCACCGGACATCGGCCCGACCGGGGTGTCCAGCCCGAGGTAGCCCATGCCCAGACCGTTCAGAATCGTCCGGACACCGGCGTCACCGGCCCACTCGTGCTCGGCACCCATGCCCTCGGCGAGCCAGGCGGTCCCCAGCACGACGTCCCGCACGGTTGCCTCAGCCGCCAGAGCCAGACTCTGCGGAAGAGCGGCGACCCGCAGATCACGCCGATGCGTGACCCGCCCCGAGTCAGGCTCCTCACTCTTGGCGAGCAATCGCAGAAGCGTGCTCTTGCCGGCTCCGTTGAGCCCGACAATCCCGATCCGGGCATCGTCATCCAGCCCAAGCGAAACGTCGGTAAGCAACTGACCGGCGGCGCCGTAACCCTTGTTGACCCGGTCCAGGTTGATGATATTGGCCACGATGCCCCTAGGTTACCCGCGCCCCACCCCACCCCCACGCCCGGCAACCACCCGTGTGGAGTTCGCCCCCACTCCACACGAAACCCACTCCCAGCCAGCGTGTGGAAATCGGCCCCGCTCCACACCCCAACTCCACACGAAAGCCGCTCTCGGACAGCGTGTGGAAAACGGCCCCGCTCCGCGCCTCAACTCCACACGGGGCGTCGGTGAGGGCGGGTGGAGGGTCAGGGTGAGATGACTCGGGCTCCTGGTTGGGGGCCGCGGGCGGTGATGGCTGCTCGGCAGACGCCGGCGGTGTTGAGGCCGGCGGCGACGCGTTGGGCGTGTGGGGCGTCGGCGGTGAGGAAGACGCAGGTGGGGCCGGAGCCGGAGACGATGCCGGTGATGGCGCCCGCCTCGTGGCCGGCTTTCAGGACGTCCGCGAGTTGGGGGCGCAGTGAGAGGGCGGCGGCCTGCAGGTCGTTGCCGAGGGCGGCGCCGAGCACCTCGGGGTCGCGCTGGCGTAGGGCGGCCATCAGCTGGTCGGGGCCACCCAGTGGGGCGGGGGGCCAGGAGCTGGCGCGCAGGGTGTCGAGTTCGCGGTAGACGGCGGGGGTGGAGAGGCCGCCGTCGGCGATTGCCACGACCCAGTGCCAGGCAGTGGGGCGGGCCAGGATGGGGCTGACCGCCTCGCCGTGGCCGGTGCCGAGGGCGGTGCCGCCGTGCAGCAGGAACGGGATGTCGGAGCCGAGCTCGGCACCCACCTCGGCGAGCTCGTCGCGGGACATGCCGAGGCCCCAGAGCATGTCGCAGGCGATCAGGGTGGCGGCCGCGTCGGCGCTGCCGCCGGCCAGCCCGCCGGCGAGCGGGATCGACTTGCGCAGGTGCAGGCGCGCGTAGGCCGGGACGCGCCCGCGGGCGGCGAGCGCCCGGGCGGCCCGGATGATCAGGTTGGTCTCGTCGAGGGCCAGCTCGCCGGTGCCCTCACCCTCCATGGTGAGCGTGAGGGTGTCGCCGCGGCGGGCGGTGAGCTCGTCGAAGAGGCTGATCGCGTGATAGACGGTGTTCAGCTCGTGATAGCCGTCCGGGCGCAGCGGCCCGACACCCAGATGCAGATTGATCTTGGCCGGCACACGCACCTTCACCGGGCCGTGGTGCGGGCGCGGCTCGTCGTCGTCCGGTCCCCAGGCCTCGGTCACGGAGCGATGTCCCCGATCGGCAGCACGATCTCGAACGGCCTGCTCAACACCAGCTCCGTGTCCGAGTCGGCGACCAGCTCATATCTTTCGTTCACCAGGTCGTAGGCATAGACGTGCACCGGATTCTGCTCGATCCGCCAGTAGTGCGGAATCCCCGCCGCCGCGAATACTCCCGGCTGGTTGAATCGGTCTCGCTTCCTCGTGCCTGGTGCGACGACCTCGACAACGAGCGTGGTCTTGTCAGCGATGGTGTAGTGGCGGGAGCCCGCGACATCCGCGTCCACGAGAAGCACATCCGGCTCGAGGGTTGTGTCGAGCGAGACCGCGACGCCGGTCGCCATGCTGGCCCGAAACGCCTCCGGCGCGTTCTTGCGAAGCCAGACCCACAACAGACCAGCAATGTCCTGGTGATCATAGGTCGGGGAGGGGACCACGATCATGACTCCATCTGAGAGCTCGACGCGAGGAGCGTCGTCGGGGAGGTCGCGAACGTCCTCGATCGTGTAGTTGGCCAGGCGCTGCCTGATCGGATCGGGCGACCACATGACCTGACCGTGCGGTTCGGCTGTCATGAGTCCACCTCCTGGGGCTCCGCGTCGGACGGGCTGAGCTTACCGCCGTACCCCGACAGTTTTGCCTGTGCCGCGATCGCGGCGAACTCGCCCACGGTGAGCGACTCACCCCTTGCCTGCGGGCTGATGCCCGCCGCTCGCAGCACCTGCTCGGCCCGGTCCGGGCCGCCCGCCCAACCGGCCAGCGCGGCCCGCAGCGTCTTGCGCCGCTGCGCGAACGCCGCGTCGACGACCGCGAACACCGCGGCGCGATCGGCACCCGCCGGCGGTTCGCGGCGGGTGAAGGCGACCAGGCCGGAATCCACGTTGGGCACTGGCCAGAACACCGCGGGTGGCACCTTTCCCGCCGGCTTGGCGTCGGCGTACCAGGCCAGCTTGACCGACGGCACGCCGTACACCTTCGAGCCCGGACCCGCGGTGAGCCGGTCGGCGACCTCCTTCTGCACCATCACCAGGCCGCCGCGCAGGGTGGGCAGCTCGGCGAGCAGGTGCAGCACGACCGGTACCGCCACGTTGTAGGGGAGGTTCGCGACCAGCATGGTCGGCGCCGGGTCGAAGCGGTCGCCGGTCACCCTGAGCGCGTCCGCCGGGTGCACGGTGAGGTGCGGCGCGGTGACGGTCTCCGGCAGGGCTGCGGCCAGTGCCCGGTCGATCTCCACAGCGTGTACGTGCCGAACCGCCCCGACCAGCCCGAGCGTGAGCGAACCGAGACCGGGGCCCACCTCCAGGGCGACGTCGTCCGCACGCAGCCCGGCCGCCGCCACGATCCGCCGGATGGTGTTCGGGTCGTGCAGGAAGTTCTGGCCGAGCTTCTTGGTCGGCGCGACACCGAGGCGCGCGGCGAGTTCCCGGATCTCCGCCGGGCCGAGGAGTGCGTCAGCCATCCCCGAAGCCTAGATCCAGGGGCTGTCCCCGCTGGACGCCGCCGGGTAGGAATGGGGTCAGGTATGACGGGGGAGGCACGGCATGACCGAGTTGCTGGTGCTGCGCGGCGTGGTGGAGGCGGCTCCGGACGTGGTGGCCGGGGTGCTGCTGGACGTGCGGCCGGGTGGCCGTTCGCCGCTCGCCACCGACGGGCCGATCGAGGAGTCCGACGGTGACGAGTTCGTGGTGGTGCACGACGGCAGCAAGCTCACGGTACGCGTCGACCACACCGCCCGCTCGGTGACCCAGGAGGGCGAGTGGTGGTACCGCGGGGTGACCTCCGTGGAGCCCGATCCGCGCGGCTCGCTGCTGGTCACGCGGATCTACAACATCGCGCCGGGTCACCGCTGGGCGGTGCGGATGGTCTCGCGCGGCCCGCTGCACGCCGCACCGACCGCGTTCGCGACCCAGTTGGAGCGGCTCAGCCGCGAGCTGGGCGTGGCCGCCTGGGTGGAGCTGGACTAGGCGCCAGGTCAGCGCCAGGAACCGAAGACCCGGTCGCCGTTCGCGGAGATGGTGGCGCAGAGCTCGTCCACGTCGACCCCGCGGGCCTGGGCGAGCGCCCGGACAGTCAGCGGAATCAGGTACGACGCGTTCGGCCGGCCGCGGTGCGGCATCGGCGTCAGGTACGGCGCGTCCGTCTCGACCATCATCTGCTCCGGCGGGGTGATCGCCGCCGCCTCGCGCAGGTTGGCCGCGCTGGCGAACGTGACGGTGCCGGCGAAACTCAGGTGGTAACCGCGGCGGACGCACTCGGCCGCGAACTCGGCGTCACCCGAGAAGCAGTGCAGCACCACAGTGTCCGGTGCGCCCTCCGCGTCGAGCACCCGCAGCACGTCGTCGTGTGCGTCGCGGTCGTGGATGATCAGCGCCTTGCCGTACCTCTTCGCGATGGCGATGTGCGCCCGGAAGCTCTCCTCCTGGGCGGCCCGGCCCTCGTCGCCGGTGCGGAAGGTGTCCAGCCCGGTCTCGCCGACGCCGCGAACGCGGGGGTGCGCGGCGAGCTCCTCGATCTCGCGCAGAGCGCTGTCCAGATCGGAGAGCCGCGGCGCCTCGTTGGGGTGCAGCGCGACCGCCGCCAGCACCGACTCGTGCCGCGCGGCGAGTTCGGCACCCCAGCGCGAGGAGGCGACGTCCACCCCCACCTGAACCAGCCGGTCCACGCCGCTCTTCGCCGCCGCGGTGATCAGGGCTTCGATCGGGTCGCCGGCGCCGTCACCGGGCACGCCGGCCTCCTGCACGGTCAGGTCGAGGTGGGTGTGGCTGTCGAAGACCGGCACGGCGAGCGGCTCGGGCGCCGGCGGGAACTCCCCGGAGCGGCGGGAGCTCTTCGAACGGCGCGATTCCGATGGTGATGGCATGTGAGACATTGTGCACGTCGCATTTTTCGGTAACCGCCCGTTCATCCGGTATCCACCACCATCACTTAAGTTGCGCCGCGTGACCGTGACCGGTGAGGACAGTGAGCTCGGGACCGATCCGCTCGACCCGCCCCTGATGGCTCCTCTGCGGCGCGACCTCAGTTGGCCACAGGTTCAGCTGATGGCTCAGTCCGCGGGCTATCGGGACGATGCCGAGCTGCGCCGGATCCGGGCCACGGCCGCGGTCAAGCGCGGCACCCGGATGACGAAAGTACTCTCCGCGGCCCAGGTGGCCGGGCATCTCGGCGGCTGGCTGCCGTACGGCTTCTGCTACCGGTCCTGCGACATCGCCCACCTGCGCGAACCGGAACAGTTGACGCTGCTGCGCGCCGACGGTGCCGCCGACGAGAACGTCGCGTTCGCGCTGCGGTGGCGGGCCACCGACCCGCAGGACTACGAGGTGCCGGCGAATCCCGCGCAGCCGGGGCTGGCCGCGCTGCCGGCGCACTCGCGGATCGGCGCGATGGTGCTCGGTACCGGCTTCACGCCGAGCACCGACGACCTGATCCCGGAGTACATCACTACCGCGTTCGCCGACCTGCCGCTGGCGGCGAACGCGCAGCTGCTGGCGCACATGCCGGGCGGTGAAGAGGTGATCCTGTACTCGTACCAGCCGGAGCAGAACGGCTGGCTGCGGTTGGCGGGGCCGCGCTGGCGGGGGCTGCTCGGCGAGATCCCCGGGGTGAGCCCGGACCGCGAGTACGTGCCGTGCACGACGAGCAGCACCGCGAAGCTCGTCGGCCTGATCAACGGCAAGGAGTACGAGGCGGTCGCCGACCCGCCCGGCGAGTTCCGGGTGCGGGCGCTGACCCGGGCCGCCCGCTATCCGGTGGAGACGCTGAGCCGGCGGGCCGAGCAGGCGCTGTGGCGGCGGGTGCCGTGCTGGGTGCTGCAACGGGACGAGAGCTGGGCCCGGCTGCGGCTGCTCCGCCCTGACGTCGACTCGATCAACCTGACCGGGGCGCGCTGTTACGAGCGCGGGGTGTACGAGGTGTGGGCGCCGGTCGGTGAGCTCGCGGATCACCACATCGCGGATCTCGCTTACCAGCTCTGAGAACGCAAGAAGGGGCCGGCATCCGCCGGCCCCTACTTGTACATCAGGTCGCTCAGGCGCGAGTCAGGTTCGCCTCGCGGATCTTGTAGCCGTAGTTCACGGCCGTGTCCCAGGTCCACACCTCGACGTGGATGCGGCCCTTGGTCAGGCCGGCCGGCAGCTTCAGCGACCACTTGCCCTTGGTCACCTTGAGCCGGACGCCCTTGTTCCAGCAGTAGACGCCGTACTGGTAGTCGGTGGTGAACCGCTTCCACTTCTTCTGCGGGGTCAGGCAGTAGAGCTTGCCGGTGGTGGTGGCGCGGACCACGGTGGCCCACACGTACGGCTCGTCGAGGCCGCCGCCCTGGTCGGACACGGTGCCCTTGATGGTCTTCCAGGAGCTGACCTTGTTGGCGCTCTTGGGCTTGGTGACCGTCAGCTTCGGCTTCCAGCTGTCCTTGACCACGTTGATGTTGCCGGCGTTCAGCCAGACGCTGGCGCCGTTCGCGTTGATGAACGCGATACGGATCGTCCGCACACCGCTGATCTTGGTGGAGGTCGGCTTGCCGTTCACGTACTTGAACAGGATGTAGTCGGTGATCGCGCCGGTACGGGCGGCGTACTGGCCGACCCAGCCGTCGGACCAGTCGATCAGGATGTTCTTCGTGCCGGCCGGAACCTTAGTGACGTTCACCGAGAACGGCACACCCTGGTAGACCGACTTCTTGTTCAGGTAGTAGCCACCGGCCGGGCTGGTGACCGAGACGGCCTTCGGCGCGAGGGTTGCCGCCTTGCCGTCCTTGTCGGTCAGGGTCACGGTGACGTTGAACGTGCCGGTACGCCCGTACAGCTTGGTGAAGACGTACTCGGTGGCGCCCAGCGTGGTGGTGGTGCCGTCACCCCAGTCCACGACCCGGGTGATCTCGCTGTTGTCGGTCGTGTCGTCGTCGAACTCGCTCGCGGCCTGGCCGAAGGTCACCTTCTGGCCGAGCCAGATCGCCGTCGGGCTGAGCCGGAACGAACCGGTCGGCGCCTCGTTGGTGGGCGCCGTGGTGGTCGGCTCACCGGTCGGGGTCGTCGGCCCGGTGGTCGTCGGCTCACCGGTCGGCGTCGTCGGGGCCGTCGTGGTCGGCTCGCCCGTGGGGGTCGTCGGCGCGGTGGTCGTCGGCTCACCGGTCGGCGTGGTCGGGGCCGTCGTGGTCGGCTCACCGGTGGGAGTGGTCGGGGCCGTGGTGGTCGGCTCGCCCGTGGGAGTCGTCGGCTCCTCGGTCGCGGCGGGCACTGCGGCCGGCACGGCGGCCTGGACCGGCGACGTGACGACCGCACCGCCTGCAACCAGCGCGCCGGCGACGATGGCCGTCACCAGGGGACGCGAAAGGCGTGGCTTCACAGGAACTCCTTCGAGGGGTTTGATCCACACGAAGGACGGGCGGGCGTCACGCACCGTGGTTACGTCGAGACGTATCCGTACCGATGAAACGCCCACGTCCCCCCGTGGCGGCGTAACGGTATCGGATCACCGTGACTTTGATCAATCCCGTTTATGAACTCTCGGTGAGCCGCGCGAGCTCCTCCTCGATCACCGACGGGTCGAGCTTGCGGAAGACCGGCTTCGGTGCGGCCAGCGGGGTGCCCGCCACCAGCGGGACCGACCGCCACCGGGCGCCGCCGGTGTAGTCGCCCATCAGGACCGGGTAGCCGGGGCCGCCGTCCAGGTCCTCGACCTCGACGATCTCCGGCATCGGCGCGTGCACGCCCTCGCCGCCGAGCAGCTCGAACACCTTCTGCGCGGAGTGCGGCAGGAACGGGGTGAGCAGCGTGTTGGCGTCGCTGACCACCTGGAGCGCGACGTGCAGGACGGTCGCCTGGCGCGGCCTGTCCTCCTCGGACTTGAGCTTCCACGGCGCCTGCTCGGACAGGTACTTGTTCGCCTCGGCGACCACTCGCATCGCCTCGCCGATCGCCGCCTTCTGCCGGTGCTTGCCGAGCAGCTCGCCGACCGTACCGAATCCGGCTTTCGCGACCGCGAGAAGCGCCTCGTCCTCGGCGGTCAGCTCGCCGGCCGCCGGGATCTGGCCGAAGTTCTTCGCCGCCATCGAGACCGATCGGTTGACCAGGTTGCCCCAGCCGGCCACCAGCTCGTCGTTGTTGCGCCGGACGAACTCGGCCCAGGTGAAGTCGGTGTCGTTGGACTCCGGGCCGGCCGCGGCGATGAAGTAGCGCAGGGCGTCGGCGTCGTAGCGCTCCAGGAAGTCGCGGACGTAGATGACCACGCGCCGCGACGAGGAGAACTTCTTGCCCTCCATCGTCAGGTACTCACTCGAGACCACCTCGGTGGGCAGGTTCAGCTTGCCCAGTTCGCCGGCCTCGCCGCCCTTGTCGCCCTCACCGGAGTAGCCGAGCAGCAGCGCCGGCCAGATCACCGAGTGGAAGACGATGTTGTCCTTGCCCATGAAGTAGTAGCCGGACGCGTCCTTGCCCTGCGCGTCCGCCGACCACCACTGCCGCCACGCGTCCGGGTCGCCGGTGCGCCGGGCCCACTCAATCGAGGCCGAGAGGTAGCCGATGACCGCGTCGAACCAGACGTAGATGCGCTTGTCGGCGCGGTCGCGCCAGCCGTCCAGCGGGATCGGCACGCCCCACTCGAGGTCACGGGTGATCGCCCGCGGCTGCAGGTCGTCAAGCAGGTTGCGGGAGAACTTCAGGACGTTGGGCCGCCAGTTCTCCCGGGCGTCGAGCCAGTGACCGATCGCCTCGGCGAAGGCCGGCAGGTCCAGGAAGAAGTGCTCGGTCTCGACGAACTGCGGCGTCTCCCCGTTGATCCGGGAGCGCGGGTTGATCAGCTGCTCCGGGTCGAGCTGGTTGCCGCAGTTGTCGCACTGGTCGCCGCGCGCGCCCTCATAACCGCAGATCGGGCAGGTGCCCTCGATGTAGCGGTCCGGCAGGGTGCGGCCGGTCGACGGCGAGATGGCGCCCAGCGTCGTCCGCGCCACGATGTAACCGTTGCTGTGCAGCCCCTCGAACAGCTGCTGCACCACGGCGTAGTGGTTGCGGGTGGTGGTCCGGGTGAACAGGTCGTACGACAACCCGAGCCCGTGCAGGTCCTCCACGATCACCCGGTTGTACCGGTCGGCGAGCTCACGCGGGGTCACCCCGTCCGCGTCGGCCTGCACCTGGATCGGCGTGCCGTGCTCGTCGGTCCCGGACACCATGAGCACGTCGTGGCCGGCCATCCGCATGTACCGGCTGAAAACGTCGGAAGGGACCCCGAAGCCGGAAACGTGACCGATGTGGCGCGGGCCGTTGGCGTAGGGCCAGGCGACCGCGGCGAGAACGTGACTCATGGTGTCCCAGCGTAGTGACCTCCTCCGGTGCGCCGCGAACGGATTGCCACCGCGCGCGCCGGTATGCCGATTTGTCCCGACACGCCCGATCATTGGCGGGCTCGGCGGACGGGTCCGTCGTTGAATGGGCGGGTGACCGGAGACTCGCCGCAACCAGGGGAAACACCTCGCAACGAGGGCAACCCGTGGACGTTCGCCGACCCCGACACGCCGTGGTGGCGCGGCGAGACCGAAGGGGAGCCACCGGAGAACACCCCCGCCGAGGGCTCCCGGCTGGCCACACCGAGCGAGTTGCAGAGCGTCGAGACGGAAGCGCGGAACCGGCCCACCGTGGCCCTCACCCCGCATGCCGACGCCCGCCGGGAGCGGATGGAGAACCACCCGTTCTGGCTGAGCGAGGAGGAACGCGCCGCGAGAGCCGCCGCCCAGCCGGACCGACGCCCCGGCCGGCGACGCAGACCCCCCGCGCGCAACCCGGCCGGCGCACTGGTGGCCCTGGTCGCGCTGAGCCTGCTGGCGGCGTTCTTCGGCTGGGTCAGCGCGGAGCCGTTCTGGCTGGCGGTGGGTCACGGCGACCGGGGGTACGCGACGACCACCCACTGCCGCGGCGACGGGCTGACCCAGCGCTGCACCGGACGGTTCGCCACCTCGGACGGCCAGTTCAGCGTGGCCCGGGTGACACTGCTCGGCGTCTCCGGCGAGGGCCGCCAGGCCGGCGCGATCTCACCGGCGCGGATGGTCAGCCCCGGCAGCGGACAGGCCTACACCGCGCCCGCCGGACCGCTCATGCACCTGCGCTGGGTGCTCGGCTTCCTGCTGGTGCTGGTGTGCGGGTACGGCATAACCGAAGCAACCGGCGCGCGTCGGCTGGGAAACCGCCGCACCCGCAAGCGCGCCGTGATCGCCGGGTTCGCCGGCCCGCTCCTGCTGCTCGGCGGCTTTCTGATAGCGGCGTACTGATCAGCTGTGCACCAGCGTGTACACGTCGCGCTTCTTCAGCCCGTACTCGTCGGCGACCGCCTGGATCGCGTCCCGGCGTGAGGCGCCCGCCGCCTCGCGCCGCGCCACCGCCTCGCGCAGCTCGTCGTCGCCCGGCCGTTCCGCGGGACCGGCCGGCGCACCGCCCACCACCAGGGTGATCTCGCCGCGCGGATCGCCGGCGGCGGCCCAGGCGGCCAGTTCGCCCAGCCCGCCCCGGCGCACCTCCTCGTAGGTCTTGGTCAGCTCCCGGCAGACCGCGGCCGGCCGGTCCGCGCCGAAGATCGCCGCCAGGTCCTCCAGCGCACCGGCGATCCGGTGCGGCGCCTCGAAGAGCACCAGCGTGCGCGGTTCAGCGGCGAGTTCGCGCAGGCGGCCGCGGCGTCCCGAGCCGGAACGCGGCAGGAATCCCTCGAAGACGAAGCGGTCGCTGGGCAGGCCGGAGAGGGCCAGTGCGGTGGTCACCGCACTGGGGCCGGGCGCCGCGGTCACCGGGAAGCCGGCGTCCAGCGCGGCGCGGACGAGGCGGAAGCCGGGGTCGGAGACGCTGGGCATGCCGCCGTCGGTCACCACGGCGACCACGGCGCCGGCTTCGAGAGCCTCGACCAATTCAGGGGTACGGCGTTCGTCGTTCCCCTCGAAGTAGGAGACGATCCGGCCGCGCACCGTCACCCCCAGGTCACGCGCGAGCCGATGCAGCCGGCGAGTGTCCTCCGCCGCGATCACGTCCGCCGATGCCAGCACCTCACGCAAGCGCGTCGATGCGTCTCCGATGTTGCCCAGCGGCGCACCCGCCAGAACGACCCGTCCTTCGTCAACCACCCGAAAAGTCCACCACATGACAGAACCCGGCGATGGTGGGCATCACTTCCTAGGCTTACCCCCTACGATCGCGGAGTGACGACGGCGGCGACAGCTGAGACTGACCCCACCACCGCGGACTCCCCCACCACAGCGGAGTCGTCCCCCGGCCTGCGTGGAGTGACCGACCTCGTCCGGCGACGCCTGTCGACGCTGGACGAGCGCTTCAACCCCTACTCGTGGATAGTGACCGCGGTCATCGTGACGGTGGCGGCGATCCTGCGGTTCGCGGGCGTCAGCAATCCGAAGGGGTACATCTTCGACGAGGTGTACTACCCGACCGACGCCTGGGACATGCTGCAGCACGGTGTCGAGTGGGACGAGAAGACGAACGGTCCCGCGTACGTGGTGCACCCACCACTCGGCAAGTGGCTGATCGCGTTCGGTGAGCAGATCTTCGGCAACAACGAGCTGGGCTGGCGGTTCTCCACCGCGCTGGCCGGCACCCTGATGGTCCTCATCCTGATCCGGGTGGCGTTCCGGCTGTTCCACTCGATCGTGCTTGCCGGTGCCGCCGGCCTGCTGATGACGCTGGACGGCTTCCAGCTGGTGCTGTCCCGCACCTCGCTGCTCGACATCTTCATCGGGCTGTTCATCCTGATGACCTTCGCGGCGATGGTGCTCGACCGGGACCACTACCGGCGCAGCTGGCGCAGGGCGCTCGACCGGGGCTACGACCCGTCGACCACACCGACCATCCCACGCTTCGTGCCGTGGTGGCTGCTGGTCTCCGGGATCACGTTCGGCATGGCCTGCGGCGTCAAGTGGAACGCGCTGTTCTTCGCGCCGTTCTTCGCCGGGCTGGTGATCGCCTGGCGGATCCAGGCGCGCCGCTCGGCCGGCATCCGCGGCCCGGTCGTCGCCGGGCTGATCGGTGACCTCGGCTGGCTGCTGCTCACCTTCGGCCTGACCATCCTGGTCTACCTGGCCTCCTGGACCGGCTGGTTCGTCACCGACACCGGCTACTTCCGCCACTACCGGGCGGACAACGGGATCAGCGAGCCGCCGGTCATCGGTGCGCTGCTGAACCTGTGGCACTACCACACGCAGGCGTACGACTTCCACAGCGGCCTGACCGAGAAGCACACGTATCAGTCCTGGCCGTGGCAGTGGCTGCTGCTCGGGCGGCCGGTGGCGTTCTACTGGAGCGGCAACGGCAACTGCGGTGCGCCGAGCTGCGCGGCCGAGATCCTGCTGCTCGGTACGCCGATCCTGTGGTGGTCGTTCCTGCCGGCCCTGTGCGCGCTCGTCTGGTTCGGCATCGCGCGGCGGGACTGGCGCGCGTACGCGATCTTCACGGGCGCCGCGGCGGGCCTGCTGCCGTGGTTCTACTACGCCGTCGCGGACGGCCGGACGATGTTCGCCTTCTACGCGATGCCGGCGCTGCCGTTCCTGATCCTGGCGGTGGTGTACGTCCTCGGGTCGATCATGACGCCACCGGGCGGGATGACCTCCGGGTCGGCGAAGTCGGACCGCCAGATGGTCGGCACCGTGGTGGCGGCGACATTCGTGGTGCTGGTGGCGCTGTGCTTTGCCTACTTCTATCCGGTTTTCGTGGGGCAGCTGATGCCCTATGAGGACTGGTCTGTCCGGATGTGGCTCGGAAGCCGCTGGATCTAGCGATCCCGCAAGCACATTTCGCCCTGATACACAAGAGCCCTCGACGGCGCCGGCCTGGCCGGCGCCGTTCCCAGCGCGCCTCGGATCGACGACGACGGATCAGGTCCGGGAACCCGGCTCGCCCCCGCCGCCTCGCGGACCGGCCGGGCCCGCTCGCCGGGCCGCCACGGCTGTCGTCGCCGGCGGACCGGACGCGGATCGGACAGTGAAACCCCTGCATACATAAAGGGCGCGCCCCGATCGCCTGCCACGGGGGAAGCGGGCGATTGGGGCGCGCAAGAAGGAGCTTAACGACGTCCGATGGCCCGCACAACGGGTGCCCCGACAAGATTGGCGTGTCGCTCCGAGCATCACAGCGATTCGGACATTAGCCTCTTAATGGTCTTATGGGTTTAATCGGTTCGCGAAGAATGCTCGATTATGCAGTCGGGAATGCGACAGCAAATTGATGCGGATTTCCACGTAACGTCTTTTGCCCGCGGGCCGCACCGCAGCTCAGCGAAATGCGCGGGTAACTCGGACAGACGCGCCCCACCGGGTCAAATCACCGGGCTCATCATTTCGTCCCTTTTCCGGGGTTCGGTCGGTCGTCCCCCTTGTGAGTGATACGTGCCAAGATCGCGGTAAATGTTCTTAAGCTCGCCGCGTGACTTCGCAGGAACCCAAAAACCCGCCAACCGCCGATACCCACATGCCGGACACGGAAGTGATCGCCGTTTCGGCGCCCGCTCCGGTGTTCGTCGACTCGACCGGCCGGCGCAGCCGGTTGCTCCGGCGCATCGCGTTGGCCTTCGGTGTCCTCGTCGTCGCCTACGGCGGCCTGCTCAGCGTCAGCCTGGCCGGTGGCCCGGTGAACTCGAGCGCGGTGCTGCCGCTGCCCGGCTTCGAGGAGAAGGACCGGGACCCGGCCACCACGCCGCCGCAACCGCCGCGGCCCAGCCCCACACCGGTGCCCAGCACCACCCCGCAGCAGCAGCACTACCTCGCGGAGTCCGTGCAGCGCCGGGTCGACGACGCCCAGCGGCAGCGCACCTCGCCGTCGGCGTCGCGGTCCACCGGCACACCGGTGACGTCGCCCACCCGGAAGCCGGCGACCCGGAAGCCGACGCCCACGCCGACCGCGACGAAGACCACCGAGTCGACCACCAAGCCGGAGCCGACGCCCACCACGACGTCCCCGCCGGTCGAGGGCCCGGTCGAACCCGTGCCGCCGGTTCCGCCGGCACCCCCGGCGCCCGAACCGGGCGGCAGCGGTGGCGGCAGCGCCGTCGACGGTCCGGAACAGCCCGAGCCGACCGTCGCCGGCACCTCCACGCCGTCGATGCCGCCGGTCGACGACGATCCCGCGGACACCGCTGCGCCGTCCCCCAGGGCCTCCGCGTGACCGGCGCACCCGTTCGCCGTGTCCGTCTCCGGGGACGGAGCCGGCGGCGCATCCTGCCCCGCCCCCGGGTCATGCTCGGCAGCCTGCTGATCGGGTTCTTCGTCGCCGTGCTCGTCGTGCAGGCGTACATCAACGCCGAGTTCAAGAGCGACCACGTGCAGACCGAGGTCGGCGACCAGTCCGCGGTGCCGATATCGATCCGCGCCGGCGGACCGGTCATCAACACCACCGGCGGGCAGGAGAGCACCAGCCGGCTGCCGGAGCGCACCATCGCGCTCACCTTCGACGACGGACCCGACCCGGCGTGGACCCCGAAGGTGCTCAAGGTGCTGCGGGACAACGGCGCACACGGCACCTTCTTCGTCGTCGGGTCACAGGTGGCCCGGCACCCCGAGCTGACCAAGCAGGTCGTGGCGGACGGCAACGAGCTGGGCCTGCACACGTTCACCCACCCGAACATGCAGCGGCTCGCCCCGTGGCGGCGGGAGCTGGAGCTGTCGCAGAACCAGGTGGCCATCGCGCGCGCCACCGGCATCCGGACCAACCTGGCCCGGTTCCCCTACTCGTCCAAGAACGCGGCGATCGACGAGCTGAACTGGAAGATCGTCAAGGAGGCGGGCGCACAGGGCTATCTGGTCGTGGTCAACGACCTGGACAGCGAGGACTGGCAGCGGCCCGGCGTCGACCAGATCATCAAGCACGCCACACCGGCCGGGGACAGCTCGGCGATCGTCCTGTTCCACGACGCCGGCGGTGACCGGCAGCAGACGATCGAGGCGCTGGCCCGGTTCATCCCGATGATGAAGGAGCGCGGCTACCGGTTCACCACGGTCACCGAAGGGCTGAACCTGGGCATCGCCGAGCAGGCCGCGGCCGGCGGCGACCGGGCCGAGAGCACCGAGGCGATCGCGCAACTGCCGGTCAACCCCGACGCACCGCACGCCGACGAGTGGCGCGGACTGGCGCTGATCGGGACGGTACGGCTCGCGGACGGCATGGTCACCGTGATCGCGGCACTCTTCGTGATCGTCGGGCTGCTGACGATCGGGCGTACCGTACTGATGCTCGTGCTGGCGACCCGGCACGCCCGGCAGCGCCGCAAGCCGGACTGGAGCTGGGGCCCACCGGTGACCGACCCGGTGTCGGTGATCGTGCCCGCCTACAACGAGAAGGAGGGCATCGAGGCCGCCGTCCGGTCGCTGGCCTGCGGCGACCATCCGGAGATCGAGGTGGTGGTGGTCGACGACGGCTCCACCGACGGCACCGCCGACCTGGTGGACCGGCTGTGCCTGCCGAACGTGCGGGTGGTCCGGGTGCCCAACGGCGGCAAGCCGAACGCGCTCAACACCGGGGTCGCTCTGGCCAGGCACGACCTGATCGTCACGGTCGACGGGGACACCATCTTCGAGGAGGACTCGATCCGCCGGCTCGTGCAGCCGTTCGCCGACCCGTCGGTGGGCGCGGTCGCCGGCAACGTCAAGGTCGGCAATCGTACGAGCATCGTCGCGCTGTGGCAGCACATCGAATACGTGATCGGCTTCAACCTCGACCGCCGCCTCTACGAGGTCCTGAACTGCATGCCGACCGTCCCCGGCGCGATCGGGGCGTTCCGGCGCGAGGCGCTCGCCGAGGTCGGCGGGGTGAGTGACGAGACCCTGGCCGAGGACACCGACGTCACGATGGCGCTGTGCCGGGCCGGTTGGCGGGTCGTCTACGAGGAGCATGCCAAGGCGTGGACCGAGGCGCCGACCACACTGGAGCAGCTCTACCGCCAGCGGTACCGCTGGAGTTACGGCACCATGCAGGCGATGTGGAAGCACCGCCGAGCGGTGTTCGAGTCCGGGCCGTCGGGCCGGTTCGGCCGGGTCGGGCTGCCGTTCCTCGCGCTGTTCGGGGTGGCGCTGCCGATGCTCGCACCGGTCGTCGACATCATGCTGATCTACGGGCTGGTGTTCTGGGAGCTCACCGAGACCGTCGTCGCCTGGCTTGGCATGCTCGCGCTGCAGATGTTCACGGCGGCGGTGGCGTTCCGCTTCGACCGCGAGTCCTTCCGGCCACTGCTGCGCCTGCCGTTGCAGCAGTTCGCGTACCGGCAGCTGATGTACCTGGTGCTGATCCAGTCGGCGACCACGGCGCTGACCGGTGGCCGGCTGCGCTGGCACAAGCTCAACCGGGCCGGGCTCGTGCCACGAACTTCCGGCGCCGAACCGGTGCCGGCGGGCACGGCCGTGGCGCCGGTGGTGGATACCTGGCCGCCTGCGCGGGACGGCCTGCCGGACCCGTCGGCCGGGTTGCCGGTGGGGCGGGCGGTGGCGCCTCCGGCCGTACCCATGCAGCCCAGGCCCTCATCAGTTGACTCGCTCGGCTCACTTTCCGGCGGTTCCGGGGATTCCGGCTCGGTGCGTGCCGGGTGAGCGCGCCGGCCCGTGCCCCGTTCGTGCAGCCGTTCGGGGCGCGGGCCGGCGGTTTGTCAGGCTATCGCCAGGTCTCGAATCATCTCTGTGGGCGACATGTCGGCATAAGGGAAGACCACATGCAGCGAGGTTCCGTCACCGGGGCGGTCGGAGAGGGCGACGGTGGCGTGATGCGCGTCGAGGATCCGTTTCGCCACCGCCAGACCGCGGTCCGGTCCGGGCACGTCGGCCGGGTTCGCGATCGCGCCGTAGTACAGGTGCGGGAACAGTTCGGGCCGCATGCCGTCCGGCAGGTCCATGTCGTCCAGGCGCACGGTCGGGCCCGACTCCATCTCCGTGCCCACCCGCACCCGGCCGCCCTCCGGGGTGTACTTCACCGCGGCGAACAGCAGATGCGTCAGCACCTGCTCCAGCCGCACCGGATCGGCGATGATCGGCAGGGACGGGCCGCCGGCCTGGTTGAGGATCCAGATGTGCTTGCTGGCCGCGATCGGCCGCACCGCCTCGACCGCGCGCTGCGTGACCCGGGTCAGGTCGCACTGCCGCATGTGCAGGCTTTCCCCGCCGAGACCGGCGTCGGCCATCGAGGTCAGGTGGTCGATCAGCTCACGGAACCCGCGCACGTGCGCCGCGGTGGCCCGGCCGACCAGATCCGCCATCTCCATGTCGTGGAAGCCGGTGTCACCGAGCCGCTCCAGGTACGACGACATCAGCCGCAGCGACGACCGCAGCTCCCCGCCGACCAGTCCGGCCAGGTCGTCCTTGCGCCGCTCCAGCTCCTGCAGCCGGGCCGTGGTGTTGGCGAGTGCGAAGGCGTACCGCCGCAGCTCCAGCTGGGCGGTGACCTGGCGGGCGAGCGCGCGCAGCGCCTGCTGCTGCTCGATGTCGAGACGCCGCGGCTCGGTGTCGAGGACGCAGAGCGTGCCGAGCGCGAACCCGTCGGTGGTCATCAGCGGCGCGCCGGCGTAGAAGCGAACCCCGTCCGCCGCGGCGACCGCCGGGTTGTCGGCGAACCGGGAGTCCTCCCGCGTGTCCGGCACCAGCAGCAGGTCGCGGCCGAGGATGGCGTGCGCGCAGAAGGAGACGTCCCGCGAGGTCTCCACCAGCTCCGCGCCGGTCCTGGCCTTGGCCCACTGCCGGTCGGCGTCGACCAGGCTGACCATCGCCATGGGTGCTTCACAGACGCCGGCGGCCAGCGCGACGATGTCGTCGAAGTCCTTCTCCGGCGGGCTGTCGAGGATGTCGAGCGAGTAGAGCGCGGCCAGCCGCTCGATCTCGTTGTCGGGCAGGGGTGCTTTCATGGTGTCACCTCCGAGACTTGCTCCAGAGATACCACCGGAAAGTAGCTATTTTCGTGTTTTTACATGCATACCCCTGGTGTGACGTAACGGGCAGGACGGGGAAAGACTTATACGTCCGGTCGTATGCTTCGCAGCCGTGAGCACCGACCAGTTCGTCTGCGGCACCTGCGGCTCCGTGCACAGCGGCCCACCGCTCAGCTTCGCCGCACCGGCACCGGACTTCTGGCGCCCGGAGATGGCGGACGACGAGGGCTGCCTGCTCGACGCCGACCTCTGCGTCATCAGCGGCGAACACTTCTTCCTCCGCGGCCTGATCGAACTACCCGTCTGGGAAACCGGCGAACCCTTCACCTGGAGCATGTGGGTCTCCCTGAGCCGCGAAAACTTCACCCGAGCCGTCGACGTCTGGGAACACACCGGCCGCGAGAACGAACCGCCCTACTTCGGCTGGCTTTCCAACACCATCGCAGGGTACGAGCCAACGACACTGAACCTGCGAACGAATGTGCACACGCGGGAGGTAGGGCGGTTGCCGTACATCGAACTGGAGCCCACGACCCATCCCCTCGCGGTGGAACAGCACATCGGCATCTCATTGGCCCGGGTGGAGGAGATAGCAGCCTTCCACCTCCACGCCACCCCACAGCCCTGAGGGTCACTCCGAGGGCTTGAGATAGATCGCCCCTCGCCGTTCCCCTCGCGCCTCGAGCTTTCCTTCCCGCGCCAGGCGCCTCAACAACCGGCTCGCCTGGTCCGAACTGAGCGAGCAGAGATCAGCAGCCTGAGAGCGGTTGATCTGGCCATGCGCATCCACGTACCGCAGCACCATCTGTTCCTGTTGCATCGGCTCGAACCCGCGGATCCGTACGTAGCCGGCCGGAGCTTGCAGAGCGCGATACATTGCGGCCGACAGGTGCCAGCTACACCCCTTGCCTTCACCGCGGGCCTCCACCCACCCCCGCTCCACCATGCGCGTCAGAAGAATTCGCGTCTCCGCGTCGGTCCGCTGCAGCACCCGCGCGAGCGCTCCCGTGCTTGCCCGCCTTTCCTGCTCCAGTTCCGACAGAACCTGAAGCTCGGAGAGGCTGAGAGGCGCTCCCTGGTTCTCCTGTTCCAGCACCCATCGCGTCATCGAGAGATTCGCGGGGCCGCCGGGAAGAACGGCGACTACATGATCGTCCGAGCTTCGGCCATAGTCGGGTGCGGGCCGGCCGAGTCTCAGCTGCTCGGCGAACATGCGGTTGATACCGCGCCCGGTCCGCTCGACCAGACCGATTCGCTTGAAGGCGTCGGCGAGCAGCGGGCTACGAGGGTGCGGCGGCGCCACCAGAAGGTTGTCCAGCCGTACGCCGGACGGAAAGCCCCCCGGGCTGGAGATCTCCAACTGATCCTCGGTCCACTGCACGTGGACGGCACCGCGCCGGGTGTAGTCCCGATGGATCAGCGCGTTCGCCAGCGCTTCGCGGAACGCCGCCTCCGAGTAGGTCGAGACGGAGACTCGGAGGAGGCCGAATTGCAGCTCCTCGTCCTGATTGCGGGCCCTGAAGCGGGCGAAAAGCTCCTCGGCCAGCCGGATCAGCGGCAACGGCAGGAAGTCGTTCACCTGGATGTCGAGCCCTCGCAGAACCTGGAAGGCCGCATCATGCGTTGGTAGGTGGTCGCGGATGGCCTCGACCCTGCCGAAAAGGAGAAGCGCACCCGTGGTCACGGTGGAATCGGCCCTCGTGACGCCTAGAGCGCTGGCAATCTCTCGATCGGACAGTGTCGCGAGCACCCGGTCCGCGGCAGCACCCGACGCAGCCGTCAGGCGCCGAACACGCTCGAACTCAAGGGGGTCGAGGTCCTCCCACGTGGCGCCGCCGACCCCGAGTGTCGCCCAGTCGACCGCCCCGCGATCAACCTCGTGGGCCAACATCTCGTGCGCGTGGTAGGGCAGACAGGTGGGTCGGCCATCACCGCCGATGGCGCGGCGCACGTAGGTGCCCTTGGCCGTGCCGACAACCCGGGTGCTGTCCGGGACCTGGACGACGAGGACTTCTTTCCGGTCGACCTCGACGACGTCCGCCTTCACCGAGAGCGGGGGCTGGGTGGAGTTCGCGATGAAAGCCTGCAGGCGAAGAGGATCCGTCCTGTCCGCCTCGTGACGGGGCCGGGCGCCCGTAACCGTGCCGTCGTCCTCCACGCCGACCAGAAGCACTCCTCCTCGGCCGTTCGTCAGGCAGACGACCGACTCGAGCAGATCACGGTCGTTGAGTCGCTCTCGTTGCTCGCCCTTGAACTCGACGTCGTATTGCTCGCCCGCCGCCGCCCAGCGCACGACCTGAGCGGCAAGATCACCCCACTCGCCGCCCGATGCCGTCACAACCGGCCTCCCTGACCAAGATTATGCGCAGTTATGCGCACCATCAACCTAGCGCTTGATGTTCGCATAACTTTGCGCGCCGCGCGCAAAAGCAAGGCAAGAGAACGAGGTCAGAAACTGAGCAGCGCCGAACCAAGCACGGTCAGGTCACCTGGACCGTCCAGGTGACCTGGACAGTTCGGTGAGGTGCCCATCACGCCGTGAACAGAGGGCACCCAGGCACGTGGCTGACAGGGGTGGCACGGCGATTGCGAAGCTGATCCAGTCCTGATCTGTGCCGGATTTGGCCCCAAAAGATCAACGGCCAGCGTTTCGGCCGGCCGTCGTATTTGTGGGTGGAGCTGAGGGGATTTGAACCCCTGACCCCCTCGATGCGAACGAGGTGCGCTACCAGTCTGCGCCACAGCCCCTTACATCCCCCGGTGATTTCCTCACCGTGGAACCGCAGCAAGGCTAACAGGTCGCCCGGGAACCCCGCGAACCGCCCCTCCCTCTGCCACAGATCTTGGGCGCGCCGGCCGGCTGCCCGCGGCTCAGGCGCCCACGATGTCGGGAGGCGTCGCGACCTTGGGCGTCGTGACCGGTCCTGAGCGGCTCGGACGCCCGAGATCTTGGGGGACGTGGCGCGAGAGGGGCGCTATGGCCGCACGTGGCAGGTGGTCGCCTGGAGTCTGCGGGACCTGTCGGTTACACGTACCGAAAAGGGGTCAGGCTGTGTGATGGCGTCCGCCCGCTTCGTAAGGGCGACCACGCAGCCCGCCGCGGCGGCGGTAGGAGACTGAGCCCCCGTTGGCCGCCAGGGGGAGGTCCGAGGGTTCCCGGTCCAGGCCCATCGCCGCTCGTCGGACCGATTCCTTCTGGGCGGCGAGTCGGCGTTGTGCTTCGCGGCGGGCGGCGGCTCGGCGGGCCTGTTCGCGGCGGACCTCGGCCTGGCGGGCGGCGAGCCAGGCTGCCTCGCGGGCCTGGATGCGACGGCGGCGGCGGTCGGCTATGGCGCGGTTGCGCAGGTGGATGAGGTAGGCGCCGAGGAGGGTGCCGGTTACCGCGAAGCTGATCCAGAAGCCGGGGCCGACGGCCAGCACGCCGACCAGTTCGATGGCGTTGAGCAGGACCAGGGCGGCGAAGACACGGCGGCGGCGGACCACCGCGGGGGTGCCGCGGCGGCGGGGTACGCGAGGCGCGCGCCTGCCGGTGACCAGGCGGAGACGGCGCTCCGGCTTGGCGGAGGGATCACCCGATGGGGCGGGCAGCGTAACCGTCACCTGGCGGGCGGGGTTGATCGGTCGTTGTCCGGGCACGGTGCGCTGACGGCGCCGGCGTTGCAGCACGCGCGCCGTCGACGACGCCCGCTCCGCGGCAAGGCGCTCGGTGGCGTCGTACCGGCGCACCAGCGCCGGGGCGAGGGCGAGCAACCCGGCCGCGGCGAGGACGGCGAGGAGCACCGACGTCGGCACCCTCACTCCTTCGATCCGCCACGACAGAAAATGAAACGACGAATGCGAGGTTACGGGCGGTAGCCGGAGAAATTCGCGCGCCGCGCCGGTAGCGTCGCGACGTTCAAGATCACTGGCTGGCGCGTACGCGTTTCCAGCGCGACAGCAGCCCGCCCTCGGCGACGATCTCTTCGCTGGTCATGGCGTATCCGAGGTGATCGCGCCAACCGCCGTCGATGTGCATGTAGCGCTGGTGGTACGCCTCTTCGCGGAAACCGAGTTTCTCGACGACGCGACGGCTCGGGCCGTTCTCCGGCCGGATGTTGACCTCGATGCGGTGCAGCCCGCCGGGACCGAACGCGTGGTCCACTGCCAGCGCCAGCGCGGTCGGTATGACACCCCGCCCGGCCACCCGATAGTCGACCCAGTAGCCCGCGTACGCCGAAGCGAACGCCCGCCGCACGATGTTCCCCAGGTTGACGTGCCCGACCAGTCGCTCCCGGCCGTGCTCGACGAGGCAGACGGCGAACGGCATGCTCTCGCCTCGCCGGGCCGCGCGCTTCATGTCGCGGTAGACGTAGCCGTACGCGCGGGGCGAGTTCATCTCCGCCCACGGCCCCGGTGGCGCCGACTCCCACGGCGCGAGCCACGCCTGGTTCGCGACACGCACCTCGGACCAGGCCCGGGCGTCACCCCGCTTGTACGGGCGCAGCAGCACCGGACCATCCGCCAGGACGGCGGGCCATCCGGGCGTGGCCCCGAGCATTCATCGCCTCCGGTCGAGCAGCAACACGTCCACGGTCGAGCCGGCGGCCGCGGTGGTGACCCGTTCACCGAGCACCAGCAGACCGTTGGCCTCGGCCAAACCGGACAGAGTGTAAGGCCCACCGGCGAGCGGCTGCACGGTGTAGCCGCCACCACGGCGTTCCGCGACGTGCGCCGGCCGGAATTCGCGCAGGCCACCGGGGGAGGAGACGGTTTCCAGCAGATGCGCCTTGACGCTGGGCCGGAAGACCGGCTCGGCACCGGCGAGCAGCTGGATCACCGGACGGGCCAGCACCTCGAAGCCGATCAGGGCGGCGCCGGGTTCGCCGGGCAGGCAGACCACCGGGACCTCCTCGCCGCCGACCGTGCCGAAACCGAGCGAGGTGCCGGGGCAGAGCGCGACGTTGGTGAACTCCACCGAGCCACGGCCGGTGCCGGGACGCGAAAGCACCCGGCGCAGCATGTCGCCGGGCCCGGTGCCGGTGCCGCCGGTCGTGATGATCAGGTCCGCGCGCAGGGTCTGGTCCTCGAGCAGCCCGCGCAGCCCCTCGGGGTCGTCGTCGCAGATGCCGATCCGGTACGCCAGAGCGCCGGCCTCCACGGCCGCGGCGGTCAGCGCGTGCGAGTTGGCGTCGACGACCTGGCCGGGCTGGCTGGGCCGGCCGACGTCGACGAGTTCGTCGCCGGTGGCCACCACGACCACGCGGGGGCTGGGCCGGACCAGCACGTGCCCGATCCCGGCGGCGGCGAAGACGGCCACCATGGGCGGGGTGACGTACGAGCCAGCGGACGCGAGCAACTGGCCGACCGCGAGCTCCTCGCCCGCACGCCGTACGCCGGATCCCCGCTTCGGCGCGTGCATGATCTCCACGGCCGCCATGCCCTGATCGGTCCAGTGCACCGGGACGACCACATCCGCCCCGATCGGCAGCGGCGCGCCGGCCGCCACCGAGAAGCAGGTGCCGGGTGTCAGCCGGACCGGCCGCCAGCTGGCCGCGCCGAGGTCACCGACGACGTTCAGCCGCACCGAGCGGGTGTCGACGCCGCCGAACGACGGGTGCGATCCGATGCGCCCGGCGCCGGCCAGGTCTTCCCATCGGGCCGCGTACCCGTCGATCGCCGCCTGGTCGAACGCCGGGAACTGGTGCGGTGCGACCACGTCGGCCGCGAGCGTGTTCCCGTGCGCCTGAGTGAGGTCGAGGTCGAGCGGAGGCAGCGCCCGCAACCTGCGCAGCACGCTGCCCAGGTACTCGGCGAGAGGCATCAGCTCGTTGGCGGCCGCCTCGGCATCGGCCGTAGCGGTCATCCCTTCCGACCGCCGACGAATTCGGTCAGCCAGGCGAGGAACTCGTCGCCCAGGTCGTCGCGCTTGACGGCGAGTTCGACAACGGTCTGGAGGTAGCCGAGCGGCATGCCGGTGTCGTAGCGGTGTCCGCGGTAGACGATGCCGTGCACCGGGGTGCCGTCGGCGAGCAGCGTGGCCATGGCGTCGGTCAGCTGGATCTCGCCACCGCTTCCCGGCTTGGTGTCCGCGATCGCCTCGAAGATCTTCCCCGGCAGCACGTAGCGGCCGATGAGCGCCAGGTTGCTGGGGGCTTCTTCCGGAGAGGGCTTCTCGACAAGTCCGGTAATTCGCACAATATCCGATTTGTCGGTCGCTTCTACTGAAGCGATGCCATATCGGGAAGTTTCCTCAGGCTTCACTTCGAGGAGTGCGAGCACGATCCCGCCCGTCTCCTGCTGAAGGTCGAGCATGGCCGGGAGCAGCGGCTCTTCCTCATCCACGAACTCATCGCCGAGGAGGACCGCAAAAGCCTCCTGCCCGACATGTGAGGCGGCCGTCCCGACAGCATGGCCGAGACCCAACGGCTCGCCCTGACGAACTGTGTAGATGTCCGCCAACTCGCTGGTTCGCCTGACCGCCTCGAGACGCCGCCGGTCCCCTTTGTCCTCCAACCGCTGCTCCACATCGGGGCGACGGTCGAAGTGGTCCACCATCGAGGTCTTGCCCCGTCCGGTGACCAGAAGGACGTCGGTGATCCCGGCCGCGGCGGCCTCCTCGACGATGTACTGCAGCACCGGGCGGTCCACGACCGGCAGCAGTTCCTTGGGAACCGCCTTGGTCGCCGGCAGGAAGCGCGTGGCGAGCCCGGCCGCCGGGATCACCGCCTTCACCGCGCGCTTGCTCGTGCCCTGCGAGTTCGTCGTCATTCAGTCACCGCACCTTCGCTGGTTCCTCCCGGACATGCCGCGAGACTATCGGCCACGACCATGCCGGGGCGGCTGCGGCCCACCGGTGACCGCCGCCGTGGAATCGAAATGCCCCTCGGGTACGCCCCGGGAAACCCCCTCGGCGAGGCGATAGGTGTCACGTCCGGCGTTCTTCGCCGCGTACAGCGCCTCGTCGGCGGCGTCGAGCACCTCCTGGGCGGTGCTGCCGTGCTCCGGGAAGACAGCGATGCCGATGGAGACGCTGATCGGGATCCGGTCATCGAGGCCGGGCCGCCGCGGGTCGACCGGCACCGGCCACTCCCGCACCGCGGAGCCGAGCCGCTCGGCCACGATCGCCCCGCCGTACGCGTCGGTCTCCGGAAGCAGCACCACGAACTCCTCCCCACCCTGACGGAACGCCACGTCGACCTCGCGCAACCCGATCCGGATCCGCCTCGCGAACTCGCTCAGCACCTGATCGCCGGCCGTGTGCCCGTAAGTGTCGTTCACTTCCTTGAAGTGATCCAGATCCAGGACGAGAACGGTGAGCATCCGGCCGAACCGGCTGGCCCGCTCGACCTCCCGGCGAAGCACCTCGCGGAGGTAACGGTAGTTCCACAAACCGGTGAGCGGATCGGTCAGCGACAGCCGCTGCGCCTCCTCGTGAACACGGACGTTGTGCACGGCGACACCGGCCTGCCCGGCAAAAGTGCGCACTGTTCGCAAATCGCCGTCGTCGAAGGCCTGCGCGCCGAGCCGGTCGTAGAGGGCCAGGACACCGAGCGCGCCGGGATCCGGGTCGGTCTCCGCGTCGTCGGGCGGGGCGCAGATGGGCACGGCGAGATACGACTCACACCGGGGTTCGTCGAGGGCGGCGCTGTTCGTACCCCGCAGAGGTGAGCCGGTCGACGCGACCGTACCCAGCACGCCACGGCCGGGCATCAGACGGCGTTTCGTCAGATCGGCGTCGGCGAGGTCCCAGTCACCGGTCAGCCCGGCGCCACAACGGGCGGCCAGCCGGCCGTCGGACGGGTCGGTCAGCAGGATCAGCCCGGCGCGGGCACCGGTCGCGGTCATCGCGGTACGCAGGATCACCGGCAGGATCCGGTCCAGGTCGTGCGTGCTCGACAGGGTGTCGCCCAGGATCGCCAGGTGCCGCCGGAGCTGATCGCGGCTGGCGGTCAGCGCCTGCACATAGGACTGGAGCTCCCGGGTCATCCGGTTGAACGTTCCGGCCAGCCTGCCCAGCTCGTCCGGTCGCGGAATGGGCACGCGGGTGTCCAGGTCACCGTTGGCCACCCGGTCCGCGGCCCACGCGAGATCACCGAGCGGGCGCGTGGTGGAGCGGGCCAGCCAGCGGGCTGCCAGGACGGCGGCAATCGCGGTGGCAAGGACTATCAGGAGCAGAATGGCGTACCAGAGGGTGGGATCGGCGGCGGGCACGCTCAGCGTGAGCGGCAGGGGCCGTCCGGGCCCGGCGTCCAGGTGCACGCTCGCGGGTCCGTCCGGGCCGGGGGTGGCCGGGCTGAGCGCGACGGTCACCCCACCGGCTTCACCGAGCCGGTCCAGCAGGGCGGGATCGATGCGCTGGGCGGCGATCACGGTCACTTCTGAGGCGTACGCGGACGCGCTCAGCGCCGTCACCTCGGTGTTCCCGCGAGGCGCCGCACAGTCCTCCCAGCCCTCCCGGCCTGACGCGTCACCGCCGCTTCGCCCCGCCGGCACCGCCTCGCTCACCTGGACGTCCGTGGTGAGGCCGCGGGCGATCAGCTGGTCGGCGACCGGCGATCGACTCTCACCTGGCACCACCGCGACGGCGTCCGCGACGGCCTGCAGCTGGCGGCAGAGCGCTCCGACGGCCGCGCTCACGGTGGTCGCGGCATGATCCAGGCGCTCGGCAGTCCGCTCCCGGCTGACGGCGCCGACGGTCAGCGCGACGAAGATTGACCCGAGCAGGACCGGACCGAGCACGACCACCAGAAACGCGCTGGTGAGCCGGCCACGTAGTGTCACACATCCTCCCGGGAGTGGCCCTCTTTGGAGCGATGCTGACATAGTGTGCACCGTTTGCCGCTTTTCGAAAGGGGGTGTTGCATGTCGGATTTAGCCGGTGATGGCGAAAAATCACCACAAACCAAGATCGCGCTGCGCGCACGACTGCTCACGGCGCGTCGATCACTCGCTCTCGCTGCCCACGCCGCCGCTGCCGCGGCCATTCAAGATCAAACCCTTTCTCTGGTACGCCGCACGCGCCCCCACACGATCGCCGCCTACGTCCCGATCGGCTCCGAACCGGGCGGCCCCGACCTGCCGGCGCTGCTGGCGTCCGCCCTCCCCGCGGGGGGCCAGCTGCTGCTGCCGGTTCTGCTTCCGGACGGCGACCTGGACTGGGCGGTCTTCACTCCACTCTCTACCGGGTCGCCGCTCTCCGGGGCCGCTTCTCCCTCTTCCGAGGTCGTTTCGCCCATCCTCGGCTCCCCTCCCCCCGCGGCCGCCGCCCCTTCCTCGCCATCTCCCTCTTCTTCCTTGTCGGGCACTTCTCCCGCGCCGCCGCCCTCCGGCCTTGCCGGTGGGCCGCGGGGGCTGCTGGAGCCGACCGGGCGGCGGCTGGGCGTGGACGCGATCCGCGAGGCCGACCTCGTGCTGGTCCCCGCGCTCGCCGTGGGCCGCGACGGCATCCGGATGGGCCGGGGCGGAGGCTCCTACGACCGGGTCCTCGCCCGCCTCCCGCAACCGGGCCCGCTGGTCGTCGCTCTGCTCCACGACGGCGAGGATGTCGACTCGGTACCCGCCGAGCCCCACGACCGCCCGGTCCACGCTGTGATCACGCCCACCCGCGGGTTCTCCCTCAGGCCGGGCCCGGAGTGGACGAATTGACCTCCGATGCCGCAACATTGGCACTCGGAGTTGGCGAGTGCCAGCAGCCGATCGATCCGGAGGGGCCGTGCCTACCTACCAGTACGCCTGCACCGAGTGTGGTGAGCAGCTCGAAGCCGTGCAGTCCTTCTCCGACCCCGCACTGACCGAGTGCCCGAACTGCCAGGGCAAGCTCCGCAAGGTGTTCAACTCGGTCGGCATCGTCTTCAAGGGCTCCGGGTTCTACCGCAACGACTCCCGCTCCGGCAACGTGAGCGCCGAGAAGTCGGGCAGCGGCTCCACCACCTCGACCTCCGAGTCGAACTCGACGGGCTCCAGCTCCTCCACGACCAGTTCCACGACGACCCCGTCGTCCTCGCCGTCGACCTCCTCGTCCTCGCCGTCGAGCTCGTCGACCGCCACCGCAGCGGCGTCCTGACCTCTCAGCGCACGAAGCGCGCCGGGCCCCACGGCCCGGCGCGCTTGTCGTCGTTACCAAGATCTGCTGAGTTCTGGCTGGTAATCCACATTCCCGCCCTGTACACAGGGCCCCCGGCTCCGCCGCCTCCAACCGCCTAGCGTCGGCCTCTTCCACCGACGCGCGCGAGTCAGGAGCCGCGGATGTTCCGTTCCACCGAGAAGGCAGCCGAGCGCCTGGACCCAGTGCGCTGGCGCAGCCCCACCCGCGGCTCTCTGCTCCGCCTGACAACGGTCGCAGTGTTATTGATCACAGCCGCCGCCACCCTGTGGATCCACCCCACCGAGTCCTGCTCAACCTTCCCCGCCGTGAACCCACCCCCGGGCGGATCCCCATCCCCAGGCCATTCAGGCTCCCCGGGCGCTTCTGGCTCTCCCGGGCCCCCAGGCTTCCCCGGCTCCCGCGGCCTTCCCAGCTCCCGCGGCCTTCCCGGGTCCGGCGGTCTTCCCGGGTTCCCGGATGATCCGGGCTTCGCACGCGGTTCCGGATCGCCGGGCCCAGGCTCCGCACGCTCGCCCACCCCGGCCGGCACAGCGGTCCCACCGGGCAGCGTCGGTCTTCCCATCAGGCTCGCCGACCCGACAGCGCTCGCGATCGTCCGCCCGGGCAATCGCGTCGACCTGCTCCGCCTGCACGAGGACGCCGACCAGAAAGGCACACAGATAGCCACCGACGTCCTTGTCCTGGACGTGACCAACCCCGACGACCCGCTCACCGGAGGCCTCTTGCTCGCCCTGTCCCCCACCCAGGCCGAACGAGCCGTGACCGGCGCGGGCCGAGGTTTCGCCGTCCTGATCCGCCCGGGCTGACACCGGGCACGCCTGCCGACGGCTACGCGGGGTTCCTCTCGTAGCCGCTGCGGGTCCAACTCAGTGGTCAGTCCCAGTGCGGGGGACGGTCTTCGAGGAGGCGCTCGTCGTTCGACTGGCCGCGTTCGCCCCAGCCCCGCTCGGTGTCGTCACGGGTCTGCTCGGGCAGCAGCGGAGCCTCCTCCGACTCGAAGTCCACTTCGCGTTCGGCGTCGTGGTCCCGCTCGGGCTCGTCCAGGATGTCCACGTCTACGAGGGTAAGCCGACAGCGGCGCGGCCGTCGTCCCCCTCCAGCTGTACCGTCGGTGAACGTGAGCTCCCCCACCAGCCCTCCGGACGACGACGCCTTCTGGCAACGGCCCGACCCGTCCGCCGAGTCGCTCGGCCGGCCGCCCCGGGGCGAACCCGCCGCGCCCGAGCCCCCCGGCTACGCGGGACCGCCTCATTCCGAACCCCCGATCGCCGGCTGGCGCCCGCCGACGATCGCCCACCCCCCGCCCCCGCGAAGCATGCCCGCCCAGGACATCGACGCACTCGACGAGGCCGAGGGCTCCGCGCGAACAGTCACCTACGGAGTCGGGCTGATGGCCGGAGCCGTAGCCCTCGTCCTCATGTGCCTGCTCTGTGCCCGCATCGTCTTCTGACCAACAGCGCTCCCTGCGCCCGCGTCGTTTCTGACGAACGGTGCGGGACGTGCCCTCGCCGCCCGCGTCGTCCTCTGGCGGGCTTGAGCCGGTGGGCCTCTGACGGGCTGTGGGTGGTGGGGCCGGGTGGGGAGGCGTGCCTGACCTCCCCCGCCCGGATGGTGCACCGCTAGTAGCTGCCCCAGACGGCGGTTGCGCCGGAGTCGCCGGTCTTGAAGACGTAGTACGCGCTCAGGCCGGCCAGGACCACGATCACGACGGCGAAGGCCAGGTCGGCCACTCGGGGCAGGGCGCGCGGGTTGCGCCAGGTGAGGGCCACGAGGACGAGGCTGACCACGCCCAGGGCGATGGAGATCCAAGCGGTCATGGAGCCGTAGTCCATGTGCTGGTCGAGGATCGCGCGGCCCGCCGGGGAGACGCGCTCCTCGTCGATCAGGCGGTTGTAGAGCTCGGTGCCGGAGAGCTTGGCCACGAGGGCGGAGATGGGAGCGATCACGGCGAGCAGGCCGAGGGCCCACCCGATCTTGGGGCGCCAGAGTGTCACCAGCGCGTAGACGATCGCGCCCAGCGCCAGCAGGGGCACGAAGACTACTGCGGCGTGTAGCACCAGTGCATGTACCGGTAAGCCGTTGACCTGGTCGAACACCATTCCTCCTCGATCCGGGGTGTGCGCAAGCTTAGGAGTTGTGTGACGGCGCAAACATCCCGTCAGGGCAAAAACTCTGCATCGGTTTTGGATCGATGGTCGCGCCTTGGGGACGTCACAGGTTGGTGATTCGGTTCCCACGTGCTGTCATGGACCGATGTCCACCGGTGAAGAACTGCTGCGTGCGCACGGCTTGCGGGTGACTCGACCGCGGCTCGCGGTGCTCGAAGTTCTCAACGCGGGCGGGCATCTCGAGGTCGACGAGGTCGCCCGGAGAGTACGGACGAGGCTCGACTCCGTCTCCACTCAGGCTGTCTACGACGTGTTAGGCGCGCTCTCCCGGGCCGGCCTCGCGCGCCGGATCGAACCGGCCGGCAGCCCCGCCCGCTTCGAGGCACGGGCCGGCGACAACCACCACCACATCGTCTGCCGCGGTTGCGGCGAGGTGGCCGACGTCGACTGCGCCACCGGCGAGCCGCCCTGCCTGACCCCCAGTTCCACACACGGCTTCTCCGTCGACGAGGCCGAAGTCACCTTCTGGGGCCTCTGCCCCTCCTGCCAAACCCGCCGCACCGCCGACACCGTCGCCTAACCCAACCCCGTGTGAACTTCCGCCCCGCTCCACACCCCAACTCCACACACCACCACACCACCCAAACACCTGAACGATCCATGTGTGAACTTGCGCCCCGCTGCGCACCGCAACTCCACACACCAGCTCATGGCCGGGCGTCGGCGGCGTCTGGGGATGGGGGCCATGCGCGGCGGGGATGTGGAAGATCGTGGCACGCTGGTTGGCATGGCTGGAGACGTCGGGCTTTTCGGGCCGGGATCGGTCACCTGGAAGCTGCACAGTGAGCCGATCCTGTTGCTGGGCGGGTTGCGTTCGCTCTATCTGCAGGCGCTGCACCCTCGGGCGGTCGCCGGGGTTTCGCAGAACTCCGGATACCGTGCCGACCCCTGGGGCCGCCTGATCCGCACGTCGAACTATGTGGGGACCGTCGTCTACGGCACCACCGCCGAGGTGCACGCCGCCGCGAGCCGTCTGCGCCGTCTCCACTCCCGGATGACCGCGACCGATCCGCGCACCGGTGAGGAGTTCCGGATCGACGACCCCGACCTGCTGCGCTGGGTGCACGTCGCCGAGGTCGAGTCGTTCCTGAGCACCGCTGTCCACGCCGGCGTACGCCTCACCGACGACGAGATCGACGCCTACTTCACCGAGCAGCTGCGCGCCGCCGAACTGGTCGGACTGGACCCGTCCACTGTGCCCGGGACCGCCGCCGAGGTCGCCGAGTACTTCGAGGCGATCCGCCCCGAGCTCGGCCTCACCAAGGACGGCGCCGAGGCCGCCCTCTTCCTCACGGTCCCGCCCGTCCCGGAGACGTGGGGCAGCCGCGCTCTGCGTCTCGGCCTCACGCTGGGACCGCCGCGCTGGGCCTACCTCGGCGTCGCGAGCACCGCGATCGGCCTGCTGCCGCCGTGGGCCCGCAAGCTGTACGGCGGCCCCGGCTGGCCCTCCACCGACCTCGCCGCCCGCCTCTCCGTCCGCAGCCTCCGCGCCCTCCTGACCGGAATCCTCACGACCCTCCCCAAGGAATACCGCGTAGCCCCACTGCGCCGAGCCGCCCTGCAACGAGCCGGCCTCGCCTAGCCGATCCCACGGCCGCACCGACAAATCCGCGCAAAAGCCACGCCAGACAAGGTGACCCTCGCTGAACGCACCGGACAGGAGGCAACGCGACCGCGCCGGAAAGACGGAGAGCGACGGGCGGAAAGCGACGGGCGGAAAGCGACGGGCGGAAAGCGACGGGCGGAAAGCGACGGGCGGAAAGCGACGGGCGGAAAGCGACGGGCGGAGAGCGGCGGGCGGAGAGCGGAGAGCGGAGAGCGGAGAGCGGAGAGCGGAGAGCGGAGAGCGGCGGGCGGAGAGCGGCGGGCGGCGGGCGGCGGGCGGCGGGCGGCGGGCGGCGCGCGGCCCAAACCCAACACACGCGGCAGGAGACAGCGCGACCGCCCAGGCAGCGCCTTCCCAAGAAACCGCGCCTCACCCCGCGAGGTGCTCCACCGCCGTCCACGGCTCCTTCGCCTGCACCCCCGCCCCGGCCGGGCACACCTTCCGGAAATCGCACCACCCGCACAGCGCCCCGGGATTCACCGGGAACGACTCGTCCGGATCAGCGCCACCCGCGACCGCCTTCTCCGCCGCCATGATGTCCAGCGCCGTCTCCTCCGCCCGCCGCACCTGCCGGGCCAGCGACTCCTCCGTGTGCTCGTGCGCGGCCACCGTCCCGGTCGGCAGGTGATGCAACTCGACCCGGCGGCAGGGGCGGCGGAAGACGCGCTGGGCGGCGAACGCGTACAGCGCGAGGGCCTGGGAGCCTCGGGCGTCGTCGGTGTCCAAGCCGGACCGGCCGGTCTTGTAGTCGACGATGACGGCCTCCGGGCCCTCGGGGCCGACGCGGGAGTCGATGCGGTCGGCGCGGCCGTTGAGGGCGAGGACCGAGGTCTTGATGGCGACGACGCGCTCGACGCCGAGCGGCTCCTCGGAGTCGTCGAGGGCCGGCACGTAGGACTCCAGCCACTCCAGCGCCCGCCGATAAACCTCGCGCTCCTGGTCGACGTCGCGGTAGCCCTCCCGTACCCAAGTTGCCTTGAGAAGGGTTGGCAGGGAGCCGGCGGCGCGTCGCTCAGCCGGCAGCGCGAACCAGTTCTTCAGTGCGGTGTGCACGCTCGCGCCCAGCGAGTTGTGCGCCCAGGGCGGACCCTTCGGCGGGCTGGGGCGATCGACGTAGGAATATCGATAGCGACGGGGGCAGTCGAGGTATGCCCCCAGCTTGCTGGGTGTGCAGACGAAGAGCCGCTCGGGCATGCCTGCGAAGCCGAGTTGCTCGGGGACGGCGGCGCGGTTTCTGGTGGGGGGCACACGGCAATCCTGCCAGCACCCCCCGACAGGAATTCGCTACAGGCGCGGCGCGTAAAGCTCGATGAAGGCGAAGATGGCGTCCGCGATGAGCTGGACGGCGATCGCGGCGAGGAGCAGGCCCGCGATGCGGGTGAGCACCTCGATGCCGGCCGGGCGCAGCAGCCGGACGATGACTCCGGAGAAGCGCAGCACGACCCAGACGGTGGCCATCACGGCCAGGATCGCGGCGGCGATGATCAGGTACTCGTCGGTGCTCTCGGCCCGCTGGACGAAGAGCATGGTGGCGACGATCGCACCGGGTCCGGCCAGCAGCGGGGTGCCGATCGGGACGAGGGCGACGTTGCTGGTGCCGGCCTGTTCCTCGGGCGCGTCGGTCTTGCCGGTGAGCAGTTGCAGAGCGACCAGGACGAGCAGCAGGCCACCGGCGGCCTGTAGGGCGGGCAGCTGCACGTGGAGGTAGTCGAGGAGCGTCTGCCCAGCCACGGCGAACCCGACGATCACCCCGAGCGCGAGCAGGACGGCCTGGGTGCCGGCCCGGTGGCGGGCCTTGGCGGGCAGGGTTCCGGTGAGCGCGAGGAACACCGGGACCATGCCGGGCGGGTCGACGATCACCAGCAGGGTCACGAAGACCTCGCCGAACAGCTTGACATTCACCCGATCAAGGTAGGGCTCGGCACTCCCGCGCGCAGGCTTGCGAGGCGAGCGTCACCCCAGGACCGGGACGCCTGTCGCGGCCGAGACGACCTTTTCGAACGCCTCGGGTGCGGTGGTGAACGCTCCCAGTTCGACTGTCTTGTGCGTACCGTGAAAATCGGATGATCCGGTGACGACAAGGCCGAGCCGATCCGCCAAGGCCCGCATCTGTGCCCGCTCAGCGGGCGTGTGATCCTCGTGGTCGGCCTCCAGGCCGAAAAGACCCTCGTCCGCGAGGTCGGCGATGAGCGCGTCCGGCACCACACGACCGCGTTTGGTCGCACGGGGGTGTGCGAACACGGGCACACCGCCTGCCGCACGCACAGCACGCACAGCAGCAAAAACATCAAGATCAGACTTGGGTACGAAGTAACGCGACCCCAGCCACGAGGAAGCGAACGCCTCATCGGTCGTCCGGACGAGTCCGGCCCTGATCAGTGCCTGCGCGATGTGTGGCCGCCCGACCGACCCGCCCGCCGCATACCCGTGCACCTCGCCCCACGTGATCGGTACGCCGTCCGCCCGCAGCTTCTCGACGATCTTCTCGGCGCGTTGCTCCCGGTCCTCGCGCAGCCGGGCCAGCTCGGCAGCGAGGACCGGTTCCGCCGGGTCGAAAAGGTACGCCAACAGGTGCAACGGGATGGCCGGCTGACTGCCGAACCACCGGCACGACGGCTCAGCACCGCGAACCAGCCGCAACCCCTCGGGCCGGGCCGCCTCGGCCTCGGCCCATCCACCGGTGGTGTCATGATCGGTGATCGCCATGACGTCGAGCCCGGCAGCGACGCCCGCCCGGACCAGCTCGGCCGGGGTGAGCGTGCCGTCGCTGGCCGTCGAGTGGCAGTGCAGGTCGATTCTGGTCACCGCTGCCACGCTACCGCCGCGCGGGAGCTCAGGCGTCGTCTCCCTCGTCGTCCTTGCCCAGCCGCGCCTCGACTGCCTGCGGTTCGTACATCTCCTCGACCACTCGCAGGTAGAGCTCGTTGGGGTTGGGCAGGTGCTTGACCTCGCGCAGCGCCTGATCCTGACCGGCCGACTCCAGCACGAACGTGCCGTAGCTGAGCATGCGGCCGAGGGCGGACTGCTCGTACTTCATGTCGGTGACCCGCAGCAGCGGCATCATCGCCACCTTGCGCGTGACGATGCCGTTGACGACCATCACCCGCTTGTTGGTGAGGATGAACCGGTCGAAGTACCAGTCGAAGACCTTCCACGCCACCCAGCTGATCACGCCGAGCCAGACGAGGACCGCGACGGTCACCAGCCCGTCGACGTCCTGGCGGGTCAGGAAGCCGGCCAGGTATCCCAGCGCCAGCGTGGCGCCGGCACCGATCGCGAGCGGGCCGGAGAGATGGATCCAGTGGCGCTTCCACTCGCCGCGGTAACGCTCGGTGGGGAACAGGTAGCGAGCGACCAGTGTGGTCGGTTCGTCCTCCAGGGGCAGGAACCGGCGCGGGCCGCCGCCACGGTCGAGACCTTCCAGCTCCTCCTCGGTGAAGCTGGGCGGCTCGTACTGATCGGGTTCGTCATACATGTCGCGGCGCTGACCGTAAGGGTCGTCGAACGCCGGGTCGTCGAACCCGAAACTGTCGTCGTCATCCCGAGGGCGTCGGGCACCCTCACCTCGCGGATCGCGCGGCTCACCAGGATCCATGTGGTGAATGCTATGCGACGAGGTCGGTGAAGAACGTGCCGAAGCCTCGTGCGATGTCGGCGATCGTGCCTCCGAGCGACTCGAAGACCGCCGCGGCGGATCTCGGGTTGAAGGCGATGAAGAAGATCAAGAATGCAATACCAAGCCAGGTGAGGACCTTCTTGATCATGGCGGGCCTTCTCCTCCGGTGCGGGTTACGTTCAGCGCCGCGGCAGTACTGACGGTATCAGCTTCGTCGCTTCGTGTGAACAAAGTGCCCGGAAAGCCGATTGCCATCACCGCAGGTCACACCCGATGGGGTTAGGCACGACCGTGCAGGTAGGGCGACGGCGCCCCGAACACGAGCTCGGGCGGCACTCCCTCGGAGAGGTCGTGCAGGACGACATGCTCCGCGAGGAGATAGCCCGCGCTTGCGGGCCACGCTACCGCATAGAGCCACATTCCTTTTGCCTCACTCACGTAGGCGCTTCGATCTTCGGGTGACTTCACACACCACAGTGGAGTGGGATGCCCCGCGGCCTTGATCTTCGCGTGTGGACCGGCGTGCGAGCCCCGGTCGGCGAGCGCCTCGGAGAGCAGGTGGCCGGGGTCGATGCCGGGTATGCCGGCGAACCGGGTACCGAGGCCGACGCCGGGTTGCTCGGCGATGAGGACGAGGTCGGCCGGCCCGCCGCCGAGCGGCTCGGGTCCGCTGCAGGCGAGAGCCGTCGCGCGTACGCCGAACCGTTCGTCGCCCGACCAGGCGACACCGGTGACCATCCAGCCGGTGGGCAGCGGCCATGGGCACCAGAGCGGTATCCGCTCCGCGCTCGACGCCGACTCCCGCAGCACCGTTCCGACGATCTCCGCACTGATGTGCTCGGCGACGTGGAACGGCGGAACGTCGCCACAGTTGTCGCACCGCCAGTTGCTGTGCATCAGGTCCGGCCTGCGGACCTGAGCGGCACATCTGGGGCAACTCACCGTGACACCCACACTCCATACCGTGCGGGTCGCGCGAGCCCCCGTCAAGCGAATCGGCAGAAGACGGGCCGATCCAGGTCAGGCGGGCGGCGAACCGGCGTGGGCGCGGATCCAGGCGTGCATCGCGATGCCGCTGGCGACACCGGCGTTGATCGAGCGCGTCGATCCGTACTGGGCGATGGAGAACATCTCCGTGCACGCGGCCCGCGCCGCGTCGGAGAGCCCGGGGCCCTCCTGGCCGAAGAGCAGCACGCACCGGCGCGGAAGGGTGACGGTCTCCATCGGCCTGGAGCCCGGGAGGTTGTCGATGCCGATCACCGGCAGGTCGCCGGCGGCCGCCCAGGCGACGAACTCCTCGATCGTGGGGTGGTGCCGCACATGTTGATAACGATCCGTGACCATGGCCCCGCGGCGGTTCCAGCGGCGCAGCCCGACGATGTGCACCTCGGCGGCGAGGAAAGCGTTCGCGTTGCGAACCACCGTGCCGATGTTGAAATCGTGCTGCCAATTCTCGATGGCGACGTGGAAATCGTGCCGGCGCGAATCGAGATCGGCGATCACCGCTTCCCGGCTCCAGTACCGGTATCGGTCCACCACGTTGCGGCGATCGCCCTCCGCCAGCAGCTCAGGGTCGTAGTGATCGCCGACGGGCCAATCGCCGGGCCACGGGCCGACGCCCACTTCAAAAGATTGATCCTCGCCCGCGGTCATGAGGCGATAGGCTACTCATCCGCTGCGGGACTGCCGATTTCCGGCTGGAGACGCAATGAGCGGCGGGGCCCTCCCCGGCACCCGCCGCCCACGCTCTGTTGGGTTATGAGTCTGCCTTACCGTCCGTATCCATGTGAAGGTCTTTCGGATGTGACACAGGTCACATTTAGGTTTCTTAACTGTTTAAAGTGTCCGATGGTCGCGCTCCCACGATCTTCACGTTCGCTGGACAAAGCACTCATACCGGGCGATGGTGACGGATTCCTCTGACGTAACGAGTCAGCAATCAGACACCGTCCGCCTACCTTCAGTTACCATGAGTTGCCCTCGGCCGAAATGCCGGGCCGGACCCGAAGGTGCCGTACGCCACGTGTCGAGGCGCCCGGAACGGGAATGGTGAGTGGGTACCAGCAGTTTCACCGGACGAAAGCGATTCCCGCAGACGGAGGCATCATGGCGACGGTTACGCTGACCACAGCGAACTTCGACGAGGTCACCGGCAAGGACGGCATCGTCCTGGTCGACTTCTGGGCCAGCTGGTGCGGGCCTTGCGTACGGTTCGCGCCGACCTACGAGCGGTCTTCGGAGAAGCACCCGGACATCACGTACGGGAAGGTCGACACCGAGGCCGAGCAGGAGCTGGCGCTGAAGTTCGACATCCGCTCCATCCCCACGATCATGGCGGTCCGCGACGGCGTCGTCGTCTTCGCCCAGCCCGGCGCGCTTCCCGAGTCCGCGCTGGAGAGCCTGATCGAGAAGGTCGAGCAGCTCGACATGGACGAGGTCCGCGAGCAGATGGCCGCGCACCGCAAGGCCGCGCACAGCGAGCCGACCGAGGCGAAGGTCGAGGCCAAGACCGCGACGAAGACCGAGGCCAAGGCCGAGGAGCCCGCCGCGGAGGACGAGCCGGTCGAGGCGAAGGAAGCCGAGCAGGAGCCCGCGGCCGCAGGCCGCAGCTGACCTCAGGACCGAACGAAGGGCCCGCGTGATCGCGGGCCCTTTTTTCGTCGGCGGGTTCCGTGATTTTCCGTCGGCGAGTTCCATGGACACGGTCTAGAACATGTGTTCGAATACTCGCCATGCGATGGTCCAACCTGTCGGCACACACCGACGACGGCTCGCTCCCGGACAGGGCGGCGCCCGCGGCTTCACCCCTGCCGCTGGCGCTGCCCGGTGCGACCGTCCGCACCTTCGACACCCCCGGCTTCGCCGGGATGACCTTCTATGAGGTGCGGGCCAAATCGCTGATCAACCGGGTCCCGTCCGCGTCCCGGGTGCCGTTCGAGTGGACCGTCAACCCCTACCGCGGTTGCTCGCACGCGTGCACGTATTGCCTTGCCGGTGACACCCCGATCCTGCTCGCCGACGGGTCCACCCGCCCGCTCGCGCAGATCCGCCCCGGCGACTCGGTGATGGGCACCATGGGCGCCGGGGCACACCGTCGTTACGTGCCGACCACTGTGCTCGACCACTGGGCCACGAGCAAGCCCGCGTTCCGGGTCACGCTGACCGACGGGACCCGGCTCGTCTCCAGCGGCGACCACCGCTTCCTCACCGACCGCGGCTGGCGGCACGTGAGCCCGACCGAGCCGCACCTGCCGGCCCTCGCCGTCGGTGACCTGATGTTCGGGGTGGGCCACTTCGCCGAGCCGCCCAAGGAGTCCCCCGACTACCAGACCGGGTTCCTCTGCGGGCTGCTGCGCGGCGACGCGGCGGGCAGCGGCGCGGCCCGCGACGGCGACGCCTGGATCCGCGCCGACGGCTACCTCGACGACGTCTCGCTCGCCGACGCGCTGCGCTGGCCGGACATGCCGACCCCGGATTGGTATCGGGGATTTCTCGCCGGGGCGTATGGGGCGGTCGGCAGGACGGACCGGCTGGCCGTGGTCTTCGAGACCGTCGACCAGGCCTATCTGCGGCGGATCACCGAGGCGCTGGCGCACCTCGGGATGGCCTCACGGACTCCGGCACCGGCCTCGTTGCGCGCCGCTTCCCTGTCCAGATCTTCGCTGCCCGGCTCTTCTCCGTCCGGCGCGCGGGCCTCGTTGCCGGTCGGCCGGGTGGAGACCGAGCGGCATCTGGAAGCCGCGCTGCGGTTCCGGCACATGACCGGCGCCTCGCAGCTGCCGCTGGACGCCTCCGGCGTGGGTGTGCGGACCGCCCGGCGGCTCGCCGTGGCCGACATCGAGGACCTGGGTCTCACCCTGCCGCTGTTCGACATCTCCACCGGCACCGGTGACTTCATCGCCGACGGGGTGGTCAGCCACAACTGCTTCGCCCGCAACACGCACACCTATCTGGACTTCGACGCCGGCAACGACTTCGACACCCGGATCGTGGTGAAGGTGAACGCCGGCGAGCTGATCCGCCGCGAGCTCGCCAACCCGCGCTGGTCCGGCGCGCCGATCGCGATGGGCACCAACGTGGACGTCTATCAGCGGGCCGAGGGGCGTTACCGATTGATGCCGGAGATCCTGGCGGCGCTGCGCGACCACGCCAACCCGTTCTCGATCCTCACCAAGGGCACGCTGATCCTGCGCGATCTGGAGCTGCTCCAGCAGGCGGCCGAGGTGACCACGGTCGGACTGGCCGTCTCGGTGGGCTTCGTGGACGAGACCGTGTGGCGAGCGGCCGAGCCGGGCACGCCGAGCCCGCGCCGCCGGCTGGACATGATCCGCCGCCTGACCGACGCGGGCTTCCCGGTCAGCGTCCTGATGGCGCCGATCCTGCCCGGCCTCACCGACACCGACGAGTCGATCGGCGAGACGGTCGCCGCCATCGCGAGTGCCGGAGCCACCAGCGTCACGCCGCTCGCCCTGCACCTGCGTCCCGGCGCCCGCGAGTGGTACGCGGCGTGGATCGGCAAGGAGTACCCGCAGTTGCGTCCGCGATATCGCGAGTTGTTCGGCAACGGGTCGTACATGCCGAGGGCGTATCAGGACGAGATCGGCGCTCGGGTACGCATGGCGGCCCGCCGGCACGGCCTGCACCGGCCGGAGGCGGCGGAAGCGCGGCGGGTCACGAGCACCGAGCCGCGACGAGAGCGGGAGTCACAGCAGCTCACGCTCCTGTGAGAGATGAGGGAGGCCGATCTGACCAGCGGGGAAGGACCAGGAAAGCCGCCGAACACGCCGTTCACGACCTGGCGCGAGTGATGGGCGTGCCCGGCGCTGGAGATACCGTTGGCGCATGCGCAGCGCTCAGCAGATCCTGGCCGAGGCGAACGTCATCGCCGTGGTGGGAGCGTCACGAGACCCGTACAAACCTTCGCACACCGTTCCGCTGCAGATGCTCCGGCACGGGTGGCGGATCATCCCGGTGAACCCGTTCGTGGACGAGGTGTTCGGGGTGAAGACCGTGGCGACACTCGCCGACATCGGCGAGCCGATCGACCTGGTCGACATCTTCCGGCCGGCCGCCGACGCGGTGGAGATCGTCCGTCAGGCGGCCGCGATCAAGGCGCCGGCGGTGTGGCTCCAGAGCGGCATCGTCTCGGCCGAGGCGCGGCGGATCGCGGAGGAGGCGGGCATGGACTACGTGGAGGACCGGTGCCTGGCCGTCGAGCGCGCGGTCGGGCAGCTGACCAAGCTGAGCTGACAGCTCGTTCCAACGGGCTGAAACCAGCTGGGGCGCCGGCTCAAGCTCGTCGGCCAGCTCAGACGGCCGGCCCGGGTGAAGAGGGTCGGGCCCCGGGAGAACGGGCAGCCCGGCCCGGGTGAAGCGGGTCGGGCCCCGGGGGGAACAGGCGGCCCGGCCCGGGTGAAGCGGGTCGGCCCGCGCCAGACGGCCAGCCGGGTGACAGCGGGTCGAGCCGCGCGCGACCGCCAGCCGGGTGACAGCGGGCCGGGCCGCGCGCGACCGCCAGCCGGGTGACAGCGGGCCGGGCCGCGCGCGACCGCCAGCCGAGTGACAGCGGGTCGGGCCGCGACGGCCGGCCCGGTGTGAAGCGGGCCGGCCGGCGTCGGAGGTCAGCGGAACTGGGCCTCTCGGACGCTGTTGCCGCCGTCGACCACGAGCATCTGCCCGGTGATGTAGGACGCTGCCGGCGAGCAGAGGAACGCGACCGCCGCCGCCACCTCGTCCGGGGTTCCGGGGCGGCCGATCGGGGTGCCCAGGCCCTGTTTGATCTCGGTGACCGTGGACGCGGCTGTGTAGATCGTGCCGGGGGCGACGCAGTTCACGTTCACGCCGTCGGCGACCAACTCCATGGCCAGCGCCCGGGTGAGGCCGACCACGCCCGCCTTCGCCGCCGCGTACGCCGCCTCGGTCGGCAGGGCGTTGACCGGGCCGGCGGTGGCGGACAGGTTGACGATCCGGCCCCAGCCGCGTTCCGACATGCCGCCGACGAAGGCGCGGCTGCACAGGAAAGCGGTGCTCAGGTTCCGGTCGATCTCGGCTTTCCACTCGTCGAGGGTGAGCTGGGCGACCGGCCGCAGCACCTCGGGACTGGCCCGGCTCGCCAGGCCCGCGTTGTTCACCAGGACCTCGACGTCGCCCAGTTGGTCGGAGATCGCGTCGGCGAGGGCGCCGACCTCGGACTCGTCAGTCAGGTCGGCGACGAAGCCGGTCACGCCGAGCTCCGAGGCACGCTCGTGAATGCGGCGCGTCGTCGACACGATCGCGACGCGGGCGCCCAGGTTGCGCAGGCGGCGCGCGGTCGCGTACCCGATGCCGTCTGGGCTTCCGGCGCCGGTGACCAGCGCGACCTTGCCGTCCAGTCGGAGCGTCACGGCCCCGTTCGCTTCTTCGATCTCGGCCTCCACAACTTCCACCATCTCAGATTGCCCGGAGCGCTCGGGGTCCGATCCGGGAGCGCCGGAACGGGGTGGTCGGCCATCAGCGGGTCGGGTGGCGTCTCGCCGGGACGGATTTCCCCCGGCGGAACGGGCGTCGAAGACCATGCGGCGATCCTGCCTTCTCCCGCAAGCCGGGGCAAACATCGCTTCACTGTGGCGTACCCGGCATGGGCGCAACCGACGGCTTTCCGACAAGGTCCACCGCTGGTCAACGGGGCTCAGCGCCGCTCTTCGAGGAAAACCAGAGGGGCGCCGGATCCGTAGCGGCCGGGAAGTTGACGGCGGGCGCGGTCGAAGTCACGTGTGCCGATCTCCACACCCACACCGTCGTGCCGGCTACCCACGGTGGCGATCCGGATGCCGTGCTCGTCCCAATACGCCAGGTCGGCGACCACCCTGTCGTGCCAGTCGTCGAGTTCGGCGGCGGTGTGGGCGGCGTCGCGCACGACTATGCAGGAGTCCTGGGCGGCCCGCCGGACGAAGTCGTCGAAGTCGGATGAGGGGACTCGGTAGACGGTTGCCCGTACCCGAATGCGGTCGACCTCGAGACCCGCGAAGCTGGCGGCGAAACGATCGTGCCCGCCCCGCTGGATCCGCTCGATGGCGGCGCCCAGACGCGGGGTGACCGGTGCACGGACCTCGCGCGGCGCCCGGCTGAACTCGCACCCGGCGGTGCGCCAGGCACCGGCCGGCGCCGCGCGATCCGGAGCGGCCTCACCGGTGATCTCCGCGCAGCCGGTGCCGGTGAGAGCGAACGTCGCCGTCGCCAGCAGCCGGACCACCCGATCGCGTCGCAAGACAATCCCCCTGAAGACGTGCTCCTGATCCAACGAGCCACCATCGAACAGGGGCGCGTCGCCCAGGTCCGCAGGATTCCCCCGGAAGGGGACTAAAGCGACGGCACCTCGGTCACGACCCGGCCCCGGCGGGCCGCGCCGACGATCACGACGACGACGCCGGCCATGAGGAGCGCCAGACCGGGCAGCGACTCCCACCGCGGCACCTGACCGAGCCAGGCCCACGCGATCAGCGCGGCACCCGGGACCTCCAGCAGGATCAGCACGCTGACCGTGGTGGCCGACGTGTGCTGCAGCGCGTAGTTGAACATCGAGTGCCCGAGCAGCTGCGCCCCCACCACGATCGCCAGGATCGCCGCCCAGGTCCGGCCGTCGTATCCGACGAGATCGGCCCGGAACGCGAGGCAGACCGCGAGCAGCAGGAGGGCGCAGGTGCCGTAGCAGATCCACGTGTACGTGGTCGTGCTCAACGTGACCCGCGCCCGCTCACCCAGGGCGGTGTAGACCGCCGCGAAGATCGCGCCCAGCACGGCCAGGAGGTCGGCGAGGACGGCCTGACGGGACACGCCGAAGTCAGCGCCGGTGGCGACCGCGGCGCCCGCCACGGCCAGCCCGATCCCGATCCAGCCGGTCGTCGACGGCCGCCTGCCCTGCGCGGAGGCGATCAGTGCCTGCCACACCGGCTGGGTCGCCACCAGCGCGGTCGCCGTCGCCACCGAGCCCAGCTGCACGCTCGGCATCCACGTGGCGAAGTGGGCCGCGAGCGCCACGCCGGCCAGGACGCAGAACAGGCCCTCGGGGCGGCGGTGGATTCCGCGTACCTCCTCGCGGCGCGAGATCAACGCCACCGGTGTCAGCGCGACCGCGGCGAGGCTGTTGCGCCAGAACGCCACGGCCAGCGCCGGCGCCGCCGCGAACGCGATCAGCGGCGCCGACGACGAGACCGACAGCACGGCCACGACCAGGGCGATCGCCGTCAGCGGCGGCACTGTGTGCGGTGAGCGCATATTCATCCCCGGCAGTCGCTTCTTGCATAGTCACGCGCCACAGTTTGCCGACCTCTATTGGCGGAGAGTGACGGAGTCGATACAGTTCCGAACGGCCCGTGGGCCGTTTCCGATGATCGATGCCCTGGAGGCCGATTTACGTGCCCGCATACCGTGCGGTGGTCTTTGACTTTTTTGGCACGCTGACCCGCTCCGTCCAGCGCGGCCCGCAGCACGCCGACATCGCCCGAGCCCTCGGCACCGACCCGGACATCCTGGTCGGCGTGCTGGACCGCACGTTCCGCGCTCGCGCCTGCGGCCGTTACGGCTCGGCCGAGGCCACCCTGCGCTGGGTGATCGAACAGGCCGGCGGCGACCCCCGCCCGAGCGTCATCCAGGCCGCGATGCCCGCCCGCGTCGACGCCCTGCGCGCCGACACGCAGCTGCGCCCGGACGCGGTGACCGCTCTCACCGCCATCCGCCACCGGGGCATGCGCACCGCGCTGATCAGCGACTGCACCCACGAACTCCCCGCCTTCCTGCCCGGCCTCCCGGTGGCACCGCTGCTCGACGCCCAGATCTACTCGGTCGAACTCGGCGTCTGCAAACCGGACCCGGAGATCTACCTGGCCGCCTGCGCCGCCCTCGACGTAGCCCCTCACGACTGCCTCTACGTCGGCGACGGCGGCAGCCACGAGCTGACCGGCGCGGCTGCGGTGGGCATGACGCCGGTCCGCCTAGCCGCCCCTGACCTGGCCAATCACCTGGTCTTCGACGCGGACACGAACTTCGCCGGCCGCACGGTCAGATCCCTCACCGAGGTGATCCGGCTGATCGATTCGGTTCCGGTTCTGGTCTGATCAAAATCAGGCAAGGGTACGTGCAAGCCCCGCACCCAACCGCATCGGCGCGTCCCGTACCCACACCGCGGCCCGCTGCAACACCGGGCCGCCCGGCGCCTTACGCGCCAGGCATCCGGAGACGCCGGTCCAGCGGAGAGGTTGCGTCCCGGTGGGCGTTTGGCGCCGGTGTGGTGGGTGATCGGCGTGCGAGGATGGCTCGGTGAGTGCTGGCGTGCTGGAAGAGGCGATCAAGAAGGCGGCGATCGCCTGGGTCTCGGTGGGCGACGGACCGGCCTACGGGCTCTGGTGCATGCCGGTGGAGAACTCGCTGGCCGTGGTGAGTGGGCCCGGTGAGCAGTTCGCTCCGGGGCTGGCCCAGGCCGAACGCGCCGTCATGCGCCTGCGCGGCGACCACGGCGGGCTGATCGTGCAGGCCGACGCGGTGGTCAGCCGGGTGTTGCCGGGCAGCCCCGAGTGGGACGAGATCGCACCCCAGCTGGCAACGAAACGCCTCAACGCCTCCGGAACAGCCGACGACCTGGTGACCCGCTGGGTGGAGACCGGCTGCGCCCTGGTCCGCCTGACACCGGCCGACGACTCCGCGATCGGCAGCCCCGACCTCCCCGCCGAATCCGCCGCCGCCCCACCGAGGGACACCCCCGCCCGCGTCGAAACCCGCCGCCCCTTCCGCCTCCACCGAGTCCGCAAGCGCTGACCAAGGCACTGTTCCTCGCATCTTGGACGCCTGAGCCGGTCATGGACGCCTCGCGCGCCCAAGGTCCCAGAGCACGTGGCAATCATGGGCGATGGGGGCGGGCGGGGGCGGTTCGCGCGCCCAAGGTCTGTGGGGGCGAGACGTGGGAGGGCGGGAGCGGGCGAGTCAGCCGATGAAGGGCGGGACCGAGATTTTGCCCTCGGCTATGGCGTGGACGTGGCCGGCGACTGTGGCGGAGGTCGTGGTGCCGGCTTTGGCGGTTACGGTGCAGTCGAGTTGGGAGGGGCGTTTCATCTCGACGCCCTGGTGGACTCGGTAAGAGGTGGTGCCGTCGGGTGGGAGCCAGCCCGCTGCCACGAGCCAGACGCCCAGGCCCAGGGCTGCGGAGCCGGTGGCGGGATCCTCCCAGACGGCGGTGCCGGGGACGAAGACGCGCGCGTGTGCCTCGCCGTCGGCCCAGGAGAAGACGCTGATGTCGGTCACGCCCTGCCGTTCGGCCTCGGGGGCGTTGAGGCGTATGCGGGCGAGTGCTTCTCTGCGTACCGGAAGAAAAAGCCAGTCCAAGCCGCACCCGGCGAAACGTGCGGCAGCCTGGTCTCCACCGGCGAAGTCCGAGGCCGTCAGGCCGAGCATGTCCAGCAACGGACCCGGGGTGACCGGATCGCCCAGCCGGGGCTCGCCGCCGGTGAGCGTGGCCCGGCCCGCGGTGGTGACCTCGATCGGCAGCAGGCCCGCGCCGCACTCCTGAACCACCCGCCCGGCCTGGAAGAGCCCCCGGCGCATCGAGGTGACCGCGGCGCCGACGCTGGGGTGACCGGCGAACGGCAGCTCGGTCTCGGTCGTGAAGATCCGGGCCCGGTAGGTGGCGCCGTCCGCGGTGGGCGGCAGCACGAAGACCGTCTCGGCGAGGTTGAACTCGCGGGCCAGTGTCTGCATCTGATCGGCAGCCAGATGCTCGGCCTCGAAGACCACCGCGAGCGGATTTCCGGCGAACGGACGATCGGTGAACACGTCGACGATCTCGTAGGGCACGGTGGACATGTCCGGACCCTAACCTAACCTTGGCATGTGACCATGGGGACGAGGGTTTATCTGGCTCGTCTGTCCGGGCTGCCGGTGTTCGACCCCAACGGCGACCGCGTCGGACGGGTGCGTGACGCGGTCGTGCGGCTGCGCACCACGAACCGGCCGCCGCAGGTGGTGGGCCTCGTCGCGGAGATGGCGCTGCGCCGCCGGATCTTCCTGCCGATCGGGCGGGTGACCAGCATGGACGCGGAGGCGGTCGTGCTCAGCACGGGCACGCTGAACCTGCGCCGTTTCGAGAAGCGCCCCAACGAGCTGCTGGTCCTGGAGGACCTGCTGGACCGCCGGGTGACGGTGGCGCCGGAGAACGAGGGCGGCCGGGAGCACGCCGGTGCGGTGGTGGACATCGGGATGGAGGAGAACCGCCGGACCGAGTGGATCATCACTCGGGTGGCGATCCGGGAGCACCCGGGGCGGCTGACTCGGCGCGGTCATGTGTATCAGGCCGAGTACGACCGGGTCCGTGGTCTGGTCGGCCCGACCGACACGCAGGGCACCTCGAACCTGATCGCCCTGTTGGACCAGATGCGACCGGCGGACATGGCGAACGCACTGCAGGACCTGCCCGACGCCCGGCGCAACGAGGTGGCGGCCGCCCTCGACGACCGGCGGCTCGCCGACGTGCTGGAGGAGCTGCCCGAGCACGACCAGGTGGAGATCCTCGTCGCCCTGGACCGGGAGCGCGCCGCCGACGTGCTGGAGCGGATGGACCCGGACGACGCGGCCGACCTGCTCGCCGAGCTGCCCAAGAGCGAGCAGGCGGTGCTGCTGGACCTGATGGAGCCGGAGGAGGCGTCACCGGTCCGGCAGCTGATGAACTACCGGCCGGGCACCGCGGGCAGCGTGATGACCTCGGAGCCGGTGATCCTCACCCCGGACACCACGGTCGCGGAGGCGCTGGCGCGGATCCGGGAGCCGGAACTCTCGTCGGTGGTCGCCGCCCAGGTTTTCGTGGCGCGGGCGCCGAGCGCGACGCCGACCGGGAAGTATCTCGGGATGGTGCACTTCCAGCGTCTGCTCCGGGAACCGCCGTCCACCCTCGTCGGCGGGCTGGTGGACGCCGACATCGAGCCGCTGCGGACGGAGACCGGGCTGACCGAGATCACCCGGAGGATGGCGACGTACGACCTGATCGCGATGCCGGTGGTCGACCCGCAGCACCGGCTCCTCGGCGCGGTGACGGTCGACGACGTGCTGGACCACACGTTGCCGCGGGACTGGCGTGACCGTGACGCCTACGACGAGCAGGAGGTCCCGTGAGCGAGAGTCGGCGGGACCGTCTGGATCAGCCCCGGGACCCGGGGCGGATGAAGCTGCCGAAATTCGACCCGGAGGCGTTCGGCCGGTGGTCGGAGGGCATCGCGCGGTACATGGGTACGGCGAAGTTCATCGTCTACATGACCGTGCTGATCGCCGCCTGGTTCGCGTGGAACACGCTGGCGCCGGAGGATATGCGCTTCGACCCGTACACTTTCACGTTCTTGACTTTGATCTTGTCCTTGCAGGCGTCCTATGCAGCCCCGCTGATCCTGCTCGCGCAGAACCGCCAGGCTGACCGGGACCGGCTGGCGATGGAGGAGGACCGCCGGCGCGCGGCCATGCAGAAGGCCGACACGGAGTACCTGGCCCGCGAGATCGCTGCCCTGCGGATAGCACTGGGTGACGTCGCCACCAGGGATTTCCTGCGCTCGGAGCTGACCCGGCTCGCTGACGAACTGGACGAGGCGGCACTTCGACGGGAGAAACGCGCCCGTATGGACTGGGAGGAAGAGCACCCCTGACCTCGACGTAGCATGGGCTGCATGTCCGCTCCTGCTTCCACGCTCGAGGACGCCATCCAGGCCGCTCTGGCGACCGTGGACGACCCCGAGATCCGCCGCCCGATCACCGACCTCGGCATGGTCTCGGGCTTCACCGTCAGCGACGGCCTGGTCAAGGTCGACCTGTTGCTCACCGTCTCCGGCTGTCCGCTGCGGGACAAGCTGAACGCCGACATCACCGCCGCCCTCACCAAGATCCCCGGGATCGACCGCGTCGAGATCAACTTCGGGGTGATGACCGAGGAGCAGCGCAAGGCGCTGCAGGCCACGCTGCGCGGTGGAGGCGCCGCTGCCGAACCGGTCATTCCCTTCGCCCAGCCGGGCTCCCGGACGAGGGTGTACGCGGTGGCGAGCGGCAAGGGCGGTGTCGGCAAGTCCAGCGTCACCGTCAACCTGGCCGCGGCTCTCGCCAAGCGGGGGCTGTCGGTCGGTGTCATCGACGCGGACATCTACGGCCACTCGGTGCCGCGGATGCTCGGCGTGGAGGGCAAGCCCACTCGCGTGGAAGACATGATCATGCCGCCGCAGTCGCACGGTGTGAAAGTGATCTCGATCGGCATGTTCACCGCCGGCAACGCCGCTGTGGTCTGGCGCGGCCCGATGCTGCACCGGGCCCTGCAGCAGTTCCTCGCGGATGTGTACTGGGGCGACCTGGACGTCCTGCTGCTCGACCTGCCGCCGGGCACCGGTGACGTGGCCATCTCACTGGCCCAGCTGCTGCCGAACGCGGAGATCCTGGTCGTCACCACACCCCAGATGGCCGCCGCCGAGGTCGCCGAGCGGGCCGGCGCGATCGCGCTGCAGACCCACCAGCGCCTGGTCGGTGTGGTGGAGAACATGTCGTGGCTGGAGCTGCCGGACGGCTCCCGCATGGAGGTCTTCGGCGCCGGCGGCGGCGAGACCGTGGCCGAGTCGCTGACGAAGACCGTCGGCGCCCGGGTGCCGCTGCTGGGTCAGATCCCGCTCGACACCCGCGTCCGCGAGGCCGGCGACGGTGGCACCCCGATCGTGCTGGCCGACCCGGCCGCACCGGCGGCAAAGGCACTCGACGCGGTCGCCGACGGCCTCGCCATCCGCCGCGAGTCCCTGGTCGGCAAGCCCCTCGGCCTGATGGTCAACGCCAGGAAAGCCTAAGTCGCGTCGAGGTCGTAACGCTGCTGAGCCGGTCGGGGTGCCTCGACCGGCTCCGCTGTTTTCGGGGTGCTGCCGTTGTTCTTGAAGTCGGCGGCGGCGGCGACCTCGTTGAGCTCGGTCTTGACGCCGTTGAGGTCCTGCTTCACGTCGTCGAAGAGGGTCTGCAGCGGCTTGCGGATCGCCGCCTCGTCCTCCTCGCTGAGCAGGTGCTTGCGGATGAAGGCCTTCGGGTGCAGGTCCTCGAGCTGGATGTCGGTGCCGAGCTCACGGCTCAGGTCAGTCGTCGCGCTCTGCGCCATGTTGCGCAGCCCGCGCAGCATGCGCAGCCCGTCGCCGATCACCTTGGGCAGGCGTTCCCCGAAAATCAGCAGCGCCAGCATGAGCAGCGCGCCGATCTCCCACCAGTTCAGATTCTCGAACACGTACGGCCTCCCAGGCGTCCGGAGCCAAGCGTACGCACGTCCCGGGAACGAACGACACCCCGTCCGGTGATCAGTTGGTGTCCGCCGCGAGCGTGACCGAGGCCGACGAGGCCCTGGTGCCCCGGCGATATTCGACCGCGACCGTCGAGCCCGGTGCGTACTTGCGGACCAGCGCGATCAGGTCGGTGCCCTCCTCGACGACGTGCCCGTCCAGTTTCGTGACCACGTCACCGCTCTTCAGACCGGCCGTGGCGGCCGGACCGGCCGACTCCACCGAGCGCAGCCGGGCGCCGCCGGCCGTCTCGCCGGTGACCACCTCGGCGCCGATCACGGTCCGCCGTGGCTTGCCGGTGTCGATGATGTCCTTGGCGACCCGCTCCGCCTGGTTCATCGGGATGGCGAAGGCCAGGCCGATGTTGCCCGCCTCGGTGTCGGCGCCGCCCACCGAGCGGATCACCGAGTTCACCCCGATCACCTGGCCGGCCGAGTTGACCAGCGGCCCGCCGGAGTTGCCCTGGTTGACCGCGGCGTCGGTCTGGATGGCCGCGTAGTAGCGCGTGGTGCCGCCCGGATCGCCGGCCTCCAGCGTGCGGTCCAGGGCGCTCACGATGCCCTGGGTCACGGTGTTCTTCAGCGCCAGGGGTGAACCGAAGGCGAGCACCGGGTCACCGACCGCGATCGCGTCGGAGTCGCCCAGCTCGACCGGGGTGAGACCGGACTTTGCGACTTTGATCACGGCGATGTCCGACTCCGGATCGCGGCCGACCACCCGGGCCGAGGCCGTCGTGCCGTCCCGGAAGGAGACCGAGAGGACGTCGTCGGCGCTCTCCACGACGTGGTCGTTGGTGATCACGTAACCGTCGGTGGATACGACGAAACCGGAGCCGATCGCCCCGGTCACGTGCACCGTCACCACGCTCGGCGCCACCCGTTCGGCGACACCGGCCATCGTCTCGGGCGCCCGCTGGACCGACTCCGGGGCCTGCTGCGGTGCGGCGCCCAGCTGGGTGCCACCGGCCGGGGCGAAGCCGCCACGGACCGCGAAGACGAAGCCGAGGGTGCCGCCGAGACCACCCGCCAACAGGGCCGTGACCAGGCAGATCAACAGGACCGGGGCGAGTGAGCGGCGGGGCGCGTCGGGGTCGGTCACGGGCTCCAGAGCGGGTCCGCCACCGGTCGGGGCGGCGGTCACCACCACGGCCGAAGGCGCATACGGATCTCGCCAGGGATCACCGGCCGCATCGGTCCACCACGGGGAATCATGCGGCGGCGGAGAGGCGGGCCCGGGCACGGGAGAAACAGGCGACGCCGGTGGCCGGCGCCAGTTCCAGCCGTCGGTCACGTCGGTGCCTCCACTCGTTCTCGCCCGGCTCCGAGCCTCCAGGATGACACGGATTTCCCGGATCCCGCCCTCCCACCGATGCCCCCGTAGGTACCGCTGGGCCGTTTATCCATCGACGGCGCAGTGCATCACCGGAGAGCATCGCTCTACTCTCTTATCCGATGTGCGTGGTTGCGCCGCGACCATCACCCCTTCGTCCGGAGGTCGTCATCATCGGTCCCGCTCGTTCATTCGGTCAGCCGGCGCCGCAATCAACGCCGTTCGCCGAGACCTACGCCACCGAGGACCCGGTCCAGCAGACCGCGCGTGCCCTGGCGCACGAGCTCGGCCTGCCCTGCGTCTCACCCGGCGCGGGGTCCGTGCTGCGCCTGCTCGCTGCCGCGGGCAGCGCCAAGGCGGTGGTGGAGATCGGCACGGGTACGGGTGTGAGCGGCGTCTGGCTGCTCCGCGGCATGCGCCCGGACGGAGTCCTCACCACCATCGACGTCGAGCCCGAGCACCAGCGCATCGCCCGGCGGGTGTTCCTGGAGGCCGGCTTCGCCTCGTCACGCACCCGGATCATCAGCGGGCGCGCCCTGGACGTGCTGCCGCGCCTCGCCGACGGCGCCTACGACCTGATCTTCGTGGACGCGGACACCACGGAGTTCGCCGCGTGCACCGAGGCGGCGCTGCGCCTGCTGCGTCCCGGAGGCGTGCTGATCGTCAACGGCGCGCACGCGGGCGGCCGCATCACCGACCCGTCCGCCCGTGACGTGGACACGCTGACCATCCGGGAGACCGTCAAGGCGATCCGTGAGTCCGAGGACTGGATCCCCGCGGTGATCCCCTCCGGTGCCGGTTTACTGACCGCTGTGAAGCGCTGAGAGCCAGCGAAGCAGAGTTCTGGTGCCCCAGCCGGTGGCGCCCTTGGAGAGGTCCAGGTCGTCGGCCTCGGCCCAGCTCGGCGCGGACATGTCCAGGTGGGCCCAGCGGCCGTCGCCGAAGAAGTCGCGCAGGAACAGGGCGGCCATCACCGAGCCCGGCCCGGACGGCGCGCTGACGCGGTCGGCGATGTCGCTGCGCAGGTTCTCCACATAGTCGTCGGCCAGCGGGAGCCGCCACATCTTCTCGCCGGCCGCCGCGCCGGCCTCGGTCAGCGCCCGGGCCAGGTCGTCGTCGGGGCTGTACAGGGCCGCGGTCCGCTTGCCGAGGGCGACCGCGTTCGCCCCGGTCAGAGTGGCCAGGTCGAGGACGATGTCCGGGTTCAGTTGCTCGTACGCGTACGCCAGCGCGTCCGCCAGCACGATCCGGCCCTCGGCGTCGGAGTTGGTGTTCTCGCTGGTCGAGCCGTCGTAGTGGGTGATCACGTCGCCGGGGCGGAAGGCCGAGCCGCTGACCGCGTTCTCGGCGAGCGGTGCGAGGGCGGTGACGCGCACCGGGAGGTTCAGGTCCGCGGCGCCCAGCGTGGCGGCCACGACCGCCGCCGCGCCGCCCATGTCCTTCTTCATCAGCTTCATGCCCTCGCGGGACTTGATCGAGATGCCGCCCGTGTCGAACGTGATGCCCTTGCCGACCAGGACCACGTGGGTGGTCGCGCCGGGCGGCTGCCAGGACACCTCGACGAAGCGGGGCGGTGTCGCCGAACCGCCGCCGACCGCCCGCAAGCCGCCGAAGCGCAGCAGGTCGTCGCCGGCGCGGACGGTCACGGTCAGGCCGGTGCGCCCGGCGGCCTCGGCGACGACCTGATCGGCGAACCAGGCCGGGTTCTTCACCGAGGACGGTGTGTTGGTCAGATCGCGGGCCAGCCACGTCGTCTCGGCTGTCACGCGGGCGTCGGTGAGGCTTTCCGCGTACCCCTCAATGGTTGAGACAATGACCCGCACCTCGCCGGACCGGGCCGCCAAGGTTGCGTCCCGATAGCGATATCCGCCCAGCCAGAGGCCCTCGGCCAGGCCGCGCAGCGCCGCCTGGCCCGCGTCGGCCGGAAGCAGCACCTCCAGCGTCTCGTCACCGGCGGCGGCCCGGACAGCCGCGGCACCCGCCGCACGCCAGCCCGCCTCGTCGCCGTCACCGATCCCGGCCAGCAGCACTCTCGCCGGGCTCCGCAGCGGACGCGGCAGCGGCTCGATGTGCCCGGCCTGGCCCGCTTCGGCAATCCCGGCGGCCAGCGCCGCCACCTCCGCGCCCACGTCACCGGGAGCCTGCGGTTCGCCGGAACCCACCGGAACGACCCAGGTGGCCGCGTCGTCGGGAGTCTCGGTCAAGCGGATTGCGAACACGGGAGGATGACCTTTCCGTAAGACGTGGAAAGCCCGCCGGTAAGGGCGGTACCTTACCGGCGGGCTCGCGTGAAACGTCAGCCGGCGATCGACTTCAACGCGTCACCCAGCGCGTTGGCCTCGTCCGGAGTCATCTCAACGACGAGACGGCCACCACCCTCCAGCGGGACGCGCATGACGATGCCACGACCCTCTTTGGTGACCTCCAGCGGACCATCGCCCGTCCGCGGCTTCATCGCCGCCATCTTGTCTCCCCTCAGACCTACGTCAGGGTCGGTGGGTTGCCCCACAGCCACTTGCTCCTGGAATGCCAGCAGCCTCGTCACGTGCTCAGCCCCACGCGACGCGGTGCTCGTTTCCGACCGGCGGCCCGCTCAGGCCGTTTTCACGTGTTCACGCGATGCGACCCACCGTGCCGATCAAACATTTTCCCTGATGAACACCGGCGAACCCAAACCCAGCCCGGGCGGATGTGACAGCATCTAGCATATAGCCTTTCCTGCTGTCACAATGTGCGGTCATGCAGGCGCGGTCCGCACTCTTCGACCTGTACGGCGACTACCTGCGCGCTCGCGGCTCGCGAGCCCCGGTCGCGGCCCTGGTGCGGCTGCTCGCTCCGCTGGACATCGCGGCGCCCGCGGTCCGCACCGCAGTGTCGCGAATGGTGCGACAAGGATGGCTGCACCCCCTTCGTCTGGCATCCGGGCCGGGCTATCTGCTCACGCCGAAGGCCGCCCGGCGGCTCGACGAAGCGGCGACCAGGGTGTACCGAACCGGTCGCGGCGGCTGGGACGGCCGCTTCGACATGATCCTCCTGAGCGGGTCGCTGGCACGGCGGGATGCCGCCCGGCTCGCCTATCTGGGTTACGGGCCGCTCAACGAACTGGTCTGGGTGGCACCGCGCGCCTCCGAGGAGATCGACGCGGTGCTGACCGAGGCGGGTACCGGGTTCGAGCGGTTCAGTGCCAGTCACGCCGCCGGCTCGCCGGGTGCTCTCGAGGTGGTCGGCCGGGCGTGGAACCTGGAGCGGATCGGGCAGTCGTACGAGGACTTCGTCACGTCGCTGCGCCCGGTCGTCAAGGCGGTCACACCGCGCAGCTCCGATGAGGAGGCGTACGCGGCACGGTTCCGCCTCGTGCACGCGTGGCGGTCGTTCCTCTTCCAGGACCCACAACTACCTGCGGCTCTGCTGCCACCACGGTGGCCGGGCACGACCGCCGCGGGCTTCTTCGACAAGCACGCGACCCGGTTGCGCCCGGCTGCTGACCGCTATGTCGAACGTTGCTTGCAAGCGGCCACACGTGGAGGACGTGTGGGATTCTCAGACACATGACCGACTCGCTCCTCGTCGACCGCACCGATGCCGTCGTCACCCTGACCCTGAACCGTCCCGAGGCGATGAACTCCTTCACCGTCGACCTCAAGGAGGCGCTGCGGGACACCCTCGCCACGCTCGAATCGGACCGGTCATGCCGCGCGATCGTGCTGGCCGGCGCGGGCAACGCCTTCTGCGGCGGTCAGGACCTCAAGGAGCACGCGACCCTGCTGGAGGCTGGGTCCACCGATCTGAACACCGTCCAGGTGCACTACAACCCGATCGCGCAGCGGCTGGCGAGCATGCCGAAGCCGGTGATCGCGGCGGTCCGCGGGATGGCGGCCGGCGCGGGCGCGTCGCTCGCGCTGCTGGCCGACTTCCGGATCGGCGGGCCGTCGACCCGGTTCCTGATGGCGTTCGCGAACGTGGGCCTGGCCGGCGACAGCGGCGTCTCCTGGTCGCTGCCGCGCATCGTGGGGCACGCACGGGCGCTCGAGCTGCTGCTGCTCGCCCAGCCGGTGAACGCCGAGGAGGCGAACCGGATCGGCATGCTCTCCCGGCTGCTGGACGACGACGAGCAGGTGCTGCCGGTCGCCCAGGAGCTGGCGGCGCGGCTCGCGGCCGGTCCGACGGTGGCCTATGGGGCGATCAAGCGGGAGCTGTCGATCGGTGACGCGGGGACGCTGTCGGACGCCCTTGCGGCGGAGGCTCAGGCCCAGGCGATCTGTGGGGCTACCGCGGACCACAAGGCGGCGGTCACGGCCTTCCTGAACAAGCAGAAGCCCGTTTACGAGGGCCGTTAATCGTCCTGCCGAGTCGAACTCGGCGTGGCACCCGGTATGGCTGGGAGCTCCAGCGTGCCCATAGGCCAAGCTTGCGCTTGGAAGCCAAGCGCAAGCCAAATCGGCGCTTATTCCTCGTCTTCCTCTTCGGGGTCCTGGTTCGCCTCGGCACCGAGGACGAAGGCTTGCATCGCAAGCTCATCACCCGACGGCCAGACGTACGTGGGGAGCTCGGCTGGGCCGAGCTCCAGCACGTGCGACCAGAACTGGCGCACCGCCTCGGCCGGGTTGCTCGCCTCGATCGGCATCGCGACGCTGACCAGCCACGGCTTGCGGTCCGCCGCGGCGCCGAGCCGCTCGGCCAGACGGCGGAACGTGGTCGCGTCCACCGGGCCGCCGGTCAGGCCCTCGGCCGGGAGCGGCTCGTCGAACGCCCGGCGCTGATAGCCGAGCACCAGGTCACCGCCGTCGATCTTCTCCACCCGGGCAAGCGCGACGACGTTGTCCTCGGCGACCACGAGCACGTCATCGCCGGCGGAGGCATCCGCCGGAGCGCCCGCCACGGTCACCACGTCGTGCTGGAACAACCGCTCGGTCGCCCACTGCTCGTCCGGAAGAATCATCGACCACTGCGCCATGGGCTCATCTCATCACAGCGGTGGGACCCAGCAGTCCGCGAGGTGGTCGTCCACCATGCCGGTGGCCTGCATCATCGCGTACGCCGTCGTCGGGCCCACGAACTTGAACCCGCGCTTCTTCAGATCCTTGGCCAGCGCCTTGGACTCGTCGGTGAGCGCCGGCACCTCGGCGCGGGTCCGCGGGCGCGGGCGGGCCGCCGGCGCGAACGACCAGAGCAGCGCCGAGATCCCGTCCGGCAGGTCGGCGGCGACCCGGGCGTTGTGCAGGGCGGCGTCCACCTTCATCCGGTTGCGGACGATGCCGGGGTCGGCCATCAGCCGGGTCGCGTCGGCCTCGGTGTACTGCGCCACCTTCTCGATCGAGAAGCCGTCGAAGGCGGCGCGGAAGGCCGGTCGCTTGCGCAGGATGGTGATCCAGGAGAGGCCGGACTGGAAGGCCTCCAGGGTGAGCCGCTCGAAGAGGGCGTCGTCGCCGCGGACCGGCTTGCCCCACTCCTCGTCGTGGTACGCCATGTACTCCGGCGTGCTGCCGCCCCAGAAACAGCGCGGCTGCCCGTCCGGGCCGATCACCAGATCGGTCACGGGAGCCGGCCCTGCTCGACGAGCCGCCCGAAGCGCTTGAGCGCGCCGGTGAAGCCGAGTTTCGAGCCGGGCCAGAGCACCGGCCAGGCGATCTTCCCGACCGCTCCGGCCGGGAGATGGAACCACTCGTGGAGCACGATCTGCGTACGGTCCCCGGACATCGCCGTGCACCGCATCGACCCGGGGCCGCGCAGCACCTTGCCGCAGTGCACGACGCGCACCTCGTACGGCGCGTTGACCTTGACCACCCGCAGTTCGTCGCGGAGCACGGCCGGTCCGAGCGCGGTGACCGCCTCGACCAGGCTGCCCTCGCCACCGTCGCCCTCGACGACCCTGACCCGGGTGAACGGGATCCACTCGGACTGCTTCTCCCAGTTCAGAAACGCGGAGAAGACCCGGTCGGCGGGCGCGTTGACGATCACGGTGGCGGTGAACTCACCGGAGCCGGGCCGGGCGGCGTCGCCCAGTCCGGCGGATGGACCCTCGCTCATCGGCGATCCGCCGGCTCCCCGTCGGCCGCGGGCGCGTCGCCCACCTCGATGGCCGGCTCGCCGGCCGGTTTCCCGTCGGTGGGCGGTGGTGCGGACGGCGCGGAGGGCGCGGCGGCGACCTCACGGGCCCTGCGCAGCTGGTCGGCGTCGTCGATGCGGCCCTCGCGCAGCGCGGCGACCTCGGCCTCGAGGACGCCGATCAGCTCGCCCTTGTAACCGATGTCGTACGCCGCGCGCTGCAACGCCTGGTCCACCTGCGCCATCCGGTAGCCGCGCCAGGTGGTGTCGAACCGCGTCTCGACGATGTCGGACTCCCCGAGCGGGCGATCACTCGGCAGCGGCACCGAGCGCCCGTCGGGCTCGACCGGGGTCAGTCCCGGGTCTCCCCCGCTCAACAGAACGGTCACGCCGAAGACGATCGTCGCGACGACGAGTGCCACGACAATGAAGAGCAGAAGCTGACCCATGCGCACGATGTTGGCATGTCCGCTTTCCGGTGGCGAGCCCGCCACCCGGACGGTTGCCCGCCGCCGCCGCGCTGTGGAGGGTCAGGTCCAGGTCAGGATGCGTTTGCGCCAGGCGTACAGGATGCCGAGCGCGAGCACCGCGACGAAGACACCCATCTCAGCGACGGCGAGGCCACCGAACTCGGGCCGGTCGAAGATCAGCGCCCAGGGGAAGAGGAACACCGCCTCGACGGCGAAGAGCACATAGAGGTACGCGTAGACGTAGTACCGGATCTGCGCCTGCGCCCAGTCGCCGCCGACCGGGTCGATGCCGCTCTCGTACGCGATCCGCTTGCCCGCAGGCTCGGCCGGAGTGGCGGGCCGGAGCAGCCTGTTCGCACCGAACGCGGCCACGAACAGCAGCACACCGGCGGCGAGCACAAGGCCCAGCGTGGCGTACGAACCGAGATATCCGTCCACGATCGGGGAGCCTAACGGACGGCGGACAGCTTCCAACGTGCCGCATGGTGGACTCTGCTGGCTGGACCTTTCCCGACGTAGCTACTGTGGGCAACGGTTCGGGGCCGCCTCGTAAGGAGCGGCGACGTACTGTGGAAGTGACGATGTGCGGGCCGGCAGATCGACCACCGTGAGCCGCCGGGCCGCGTCCTTTGGAGGTTGAACGTGGCCGCTTCCGCGAAGCGAGTCGAACAGCTGGACCGAGTAGTCATCCGTTTCGCCGGCGACTCCGGCGACGGCATGCAGCTCACCGGGGACCGGTTCACCTCGGAGACCGCCCAGCTCGGCAACGACATCTCTACCCTTCCGAATTTCCCCGCCGAGATCCGCGCGCCAGCCGGCACGCTGCCCGGCGTCTCCAGTTTTCAGGTGCACTTCGCCGACTACGACATCCTGACCCCCGGCGACGCGCCGAACGTGCTGGTCGCGATGAATCCGGCCGCGCTCAAGGCCAACCTGGCCGAGCTGCCCGCCGGCGCCGACATCATCGTGAACACCGACGAGTTCACCAAACGAAATCTGGCGAAGGTCGGATATGCGACCAGTCCGCTCGAGGACGGGTCGCTCGGTGACTACGCGGTGCACCCTGTCGCGCTCACCTCGATGACGGTCGGCGCGCTGGCCGACTCCGGCCTCTCGAAGAAGGACGCCGAGCGCGCCAAGAACATGTTCGCGCTGGGCCTGCTCAGCTGGATGTATTCGAGGCCGTTCGAGTCCACCCTGCGGTTCCTGGAGCGCAAGTTCGCCAAGCGCCCCGACCTGGTCGCGGCGAACAAGGCGGCGTTCCAGGCCGGGTGGAACTACGGCGAGACCACCGAGGCCTTCTCGGTGCGATACGAGGTGAAGCCCGCCAGGATGCGCCCCGGCACGTACCGGAACATCACCGGCAACCAGGCGCTCGCGCTCGGCCTGGTCGCCGCCGGGGTCCGGGCCAAGCTGCCGGTCTTCCTCGGCGCCTATCCGATCACCCCGGCCTCGGACATCCTGCACGAGCTCTCCAAGCACAAGAAGTTCGGCGTGACGACCATGCAGGCCGAGGACGAGATCGCCGCGATCGGTGCGGCGCTCGGCGCGGCGTACGGCGGCGCCCTCGGCGTCACCACGACGTCCGGCCCGGGCGTGGCGCTCAAGGGCGAGACGATCTCGCTGGCGATCGCGCTGGAGCTGCCGCTGGTCGTCGTCGACGTGCAGCGGGCCGGCCCGTCCACCGGCATGCCGACCAAGACCGAGCAGGCCGACCTGAACATGGCGCTGTACGGCCGACACGGCGAGGCGCCGCTCGCGGTGATCGCGCCCAAGTCGCCGTCGGACTGCTTCCACGCGGCGATCGAGGCGGCCCGGATCGCCCTGACCTACCGCACCCCGGTCATCCTGCTGTCCGACAACTACGTGGCGAACGGCTCCGAGCCGTGGCTGCTGCCGTCCGTCGACGAGCTGCCCGACCTGCGGGTGGAGTACGCCCGCGAGCCGAACACCGAGGACGGGCGCTTCCTGCCGTACCTGCGGGATCCGGAGACGCTGGCCCGGCCGTGGGCGATCCCCGGCACCCCGGGCCTGGAGCACCGCATCGGCGGCCTGGAGAAGGCGGACAAGACCGGCGACATCTCGTACGACCCGGCCAACCACGAGTTCATGGTCCGGATGCGGCAGGAGCGCATCGACGCGATCCCGGTGCCGGACGTGGACGTCGAGGACCCGGAGGAGAACGCGCGGGTCCTGGTGCTCGGGTGGGGTTCGACGTACGGGCCGATCGGTGCCGCGTGCCGCGCGCTGCGCCAGCGCGGCCTGTCGATCGCGCAGGCCCACCTGCGCCATCTGGCGCCGCTGCCGGCCAACCTCGGCGAGGTCCTCGCCGGGTACGACCGGGTGGTGGTGCCGGAGATGAACCTCGGCCAGCTGGCGTCCGTGATCCGGGCGAGATACCTGGTCGACGCGGTTCCCTTCAACCAGGTCAGCGGCCTGCCGTTCACCGCCGCGACGCTGGAGAACATGCTGGAGGACGTGGTCAAGAATGGCTAGCCCGGTCACTCTCAAGCTCACCATGAAGGACTTCAAGTCCGACCAGGAGGTCCGCTGGTGTCCCGGCTGCGGTGACTACGCGATCCTGGCCGCGGTGCAGAGCTTCATGCCGGAGCTGAACATCGCGCGGGAGAACACCGTCTTCGTCTCCGGCATCGGCTGCTCGTCGCGCTTTCCGTACTACATGAACACGTACGGGCTGCACTCGATCCACGGCCGCGCCCCGGCGATCGCGACCGGCCTGTCCGCGTCCCGCCCCGACCTCAGCGTCTGGGTGGTCACCGGCGACGGCGACGCGCTCTCGATCGGCGGCAACCACCTGATCCACGCGCTGCGCCGCAACGTGAACCTGAAGATCCTGCTCTTCAACAACCGGATCTACGGCCTGACCAAGGGTCAGTACTCACCGACCTCGGAGATCGGCAAGATCACCAAGTCGACGCCGGCCGGGTCGGCGGACTCGCCGTTCAACCCGCTCTCGCTCGCGCTCGGCGCCGAGGCGACGTTCGTCGCCCGCACCATCGACTCGGACCGCAAGCACCTGCAGTCGGTGCTGCGCGCGGCCGCCGAGCACGAGGGTTCCGCGTTCGTCGAGATCTACCAGAACTGCAACATCTTCAACGACGGCGCGTTCGACCTGATCAAGGACCCGTCCTCCCGCGACGAGCACCTGATCCGGCTGGAGCAGGGTCAGCCGATCACGTTCGGCGCGGACGGGCGGTTCTCGGTCGTGCACCCCGAGGGCAGTTTCGGGCTCAAGGTGCAGGAGGGCGGCACCCCGATGGTCCACGACGCGACCGTCGACGACCCGGCGTACGCCTTCGCGCTCAGCCGGCTCTCCGGCTCGGACCTGAACACCACTCCGATCGGCGTGTTCCGCAACGTGAACCGGCCGTCGTACGACGAGATCGTCCGCAAGCAGGTACTGGACGCGCAGGCTCAGGCCACCGGCACTCCGGAGGAGATGCTCGGCGACCTCCTCAGCGCGGGTGACACCTGGACGATTATGTGAGCTGATCGATAGGGTTCGGTCTGTGACGGACTCGCACGGGCTCGACCCGGAGGTGCGCGCCTCGCTCAACACCGAGGTGGCACACTCCGCACGGCTGTGGAACTTCCTGCTCGGCGGCAAGGACAACTTCGCCGCCGACCGGGCCGCCGCGGAATACGCGCTGGCCCTCATGCCGGAGCTGGTGCAGTCCGCCCGTGCCAATCGGGAGTTCCTCGGCCGGGCGGTGCGCCACCTCGCCGGGGAGGCCGGGATACGGCAGTTCCTGGACATCGGCACCGGCCTGCCCACCGCGGACAACACGCACGAGGTCGCGCAGGGCGTCGCGCCGCAGAGCCGGATTGTGTACGTCGACAACGACCCGATGGTGCTGGTGCACGCCCGGGCCCTGCTGAACAGCACATCCGAGGGCGCCACGGACTACATCGACGCGGACATCCGGGACACCGGCCGGATCCTGGAGGAGGCCCGCGGCACGCTCGACTTCGGGCAGCCGATCGCGATCATGCTGCTCGGCATCCTGAACTTCGTGGTCGACGACGCCGAGGCGTTCGAGGTGGTCCGCACGCTCGTCGACGCGGTGCCGCCGGGCAGCTACCTGGTGATCTCGCATCCGACCAAGGAGGTCAACGGCGCCGCGGTCGAGCAGTCGATGAAGCAGTGGAACGAGAGCGGCGCCGCGCCGATCGTGGCACGCGGCCGCGACGAGATCGCCTCGTTCTTCACCGGCCTCGAGCTGCTGGATCCCGGCGTGGTGACGTGTTCGGCGTGGCGGCCCGACCCGGCCCACCCTGGCATCACCGACAAGGTCTCCGAGTTCGCCGGAGTCGGCCGCAAGAACTAGCCCCTCAGACCGTGACGCCGTTGGTCGCGTTCTCGTCGTCGCGGATGTAGACCAGCAGGTCGCCGGTCTCGATGGTGACCGCCTGCTCGCCGCCGAGAGGCAGCACCTTGCCCCGGCGGATCAGCGCGACCACCAGGGTCGGCAGCTCCCGCGGGTTGCGGCCCACCTCGGCCCGCTCGGCCGAGCGCATCGCCAGCGCCATGCCCTGGCCGGGGGTGAGCAGGTCCTCCACCACGTCGATCAGCGGCGGCGCGGTGGTGGTCAGGCCGAGCAGCCGGCCCGCTGTAGAGGACGAGACGATCACGTGGTGGGCGCCGCTCTGCTTGAGCAGGGCGGCGTTCTCCTGCTCGCGGACGGCCGCGATGATCCGGACCTGGCCGGCCGTCAGCTGGCGCACGGTCAGCGTGATCAGCACCGAGGCCTCGTCCCGGTCGGTGGCGATGATGACGGACTTGCAGTTCTTCACGTCCGCCTCGTTGAGCACCGCGGACCGCGTGGCGTCGCCCTCGATCACGACGAACCCGCCGGCCGCGGCCTGCCGGACGCCGGCCTCACGGTTCTCCACGATCACGATGCGGGACTTGTCGTAGCCGGTCTCCAGCAGCGCGGCGACCGCGGCCCGGCCCTTCGTGCCGTAACCGCAGATGATCACGTGATCCTTCAACTTCCGCCTCCACCGGGTGACCCGCAGGCCCTTGCGGTACTGGTCGGTCAGCACCTCCAGTGTGGTGCCGACCAGGATGATCAGGAAGAGCACCCGGGCGGGCGTGATGAACAGGACGTTCACCAGGCGCGCGCCCTGGGTCACCGGGGTGATGTCGCCGTAGCCGGTGGTGGAGAGGGAGACGACGGCGTAGTAGAAGCAGTCGAGAAGGGTCAGACCGTCCTCGTTGACGTCCCGGTAGCCCTCCCGGTCCGCGTAGATCACCGTGACCGCGAGCAGCACCAGGCTGCACGCCATCACGACCCGAAGGCCGAGCGCCCGGAGCGGTCCCTGTCGGACCAGCGGTAGGTGAATCATGGAACCGCCTGCACGAACACACCCTAACGGTCAAGCTGAAGGGCGCACCCTTCAGGAGGCACGATGACTATCTGCCGCGCCGCGGTGGCGGGGGCCGTGCTGGCCGGCACGATGATATTGCCGAGCGCGCCGTCTTGGGGGGCGGTACCCGACAAGGCCACCCTGCTCCTGCGGTGGACCCAGCCGAACGCGGCGAGCACGGCGGAGTGGACCGAGGCGCGGCGCGAGCCGGGGAAGTGGGCGGCGTACGGCTTCGACTGGTCCACGGACGACTGCACCCGCGGGCTGGATGATCCGTTCGGGTTCGACTTCCGCGAGGCGTGCCGGCACCACGACTTCGGCTATCGCAACTACCGGGCGGCGGGGACGTTCGCCGTCCACAAGCAGCGGCTCGACGAGGTGTTCAAGGCCGATCTGCAGCGGACGTGCGACGGGTACCGCGTACTGGTCCAGCCCGTCTGCAACACCGTGGCCTGGGGCTATTACCAGGCCACAGTGTTCTTCGGAGACACCTAGCGCACGATCTGCGCGAAGCGGGCCGCGCCGTCCTCCAGGTCCGGGTGCTCGACGGCCAGCGCCATCGCCACGATCTGGTCGAACTGGAGTGCGGCTCCGTCGGCGTACGCGACATCGAAGGCCCCGTCGCCCAGCGCGGCGCGCAACGCCGCCTGCTGGGTCGACCAGAACGCGCCGAACGACTCGGTCCGCCGCGCGCCGCGTGCCGTCTCCGCCCCGCCGAACAGCACCGCCGCGGTCACCGCGTCGCCGCCGAGGGCACATCGCACCGCGATCGCGGCGACAGCGTCCGCCGCCGCGCCACGGAACCCGTGCCGCAACCGCGAGCGGAGCGCCACCGCCAGGTGATCGTGTGCGGCGACCAGGTCACCGCGCCGCAGCGCGACCATGCCGAGCAGCCAGTCCACGGCCCGCCGGCCACGGTCCTCCGGATGCCCGGCCTCGAGCTGACGCGCCGCGCCGAGCAGGTCGGCGGCCTCGACCAGCGCGTCACGGCGCCAGAGCAGCTCGGCCAGGCCGAGCACGGCGGGCAGCGCGGCGGCCGGTGCGCCGGACGTCTCCGCCTGCGTGATCACGTCACGGCAGGCCAGCTCGGTGCTGTCGGCGGCACCGTCGAGCCGGCCCAGGCGCGCGGCCCGGGCCCGGATCAGCAGCGCCGGGTCGCCGGACTCGCCGGCGGCGGCCTCGGCGCGGTCCAGGTAGCGCTCGCGCTCGGCCCGGTCCTCGGTCAGGCCGGCGTGCACCAGATAGCCACCGGCCAGCTCGGCGGGTGCCGTCTCGTCCTCACGGATCCGCTCGTAGAGCAGCGCCAGCAGCCGCCGGCCGGACTCGGCGCCACCGTGCTCACGCCACCACGGGTCCAGCACGCCGGCCAGGCGCAGCCCGGCGTGCACGTCACCGGTGGTCGCGGCCCAGCGCAGCGCGGACTCCCACTCCGGGACGAACGGCCCCAGCTCGGTCAGTGAGACCGTGCGCGCCTGATCGTCGGTGTCCACGGTGACGGTGTCCAGTGTCCGCAGCGACCAGGAGAGGTGCTGGTCGCGGACGGCCGGCTCGTCACCGGCCACGATGAGCTGGCGCAGCGCGTAGGAGCGGACCTGGTCGGTGAGCCGGTAACGCGGGCCGGGCACCACCTCGACGAGCGACTTGTCGGCGAGCTCGGAGAGCGCGCCGAGCTCCTCGGTGCCGCACGACTCGACGGTCTCGAGATCGACCGGCCCGGCGAAGACCGCGAGGCGCCGCAGCAGGCCCGCCGCGCGGCTGCCGAGCGTCCGGTAGGACCAGGCCAGGTTGTTCGCCAGGCTCGCGTGCCGCCCGTCGCCGGCCGCGTCGTTGTCCAGAGCGCCGAGCGGGTCGTCCAGGCGCCGGGCGAGCTGCTCGGCGGGGAGCAGGCGGAGCCGGGCCGCGGCCAGCTCGATCGCCAGCGGCGAGCCCTCCAGCCGGGCCGCGAGCCGCGCGAGCTGATGCTCACCGTCACCGGAACGCCCGCCCTGCGCCGCTGCCGCGCGGTCCTTCAGCAGGGCGAACGCGTCGGCCGGCGCGAGCGGCGGGATCCGCCAGACGGTCTCACCGGCCAGTCCGAGCGGCGCGCGACCGGTTGCCACGACATCGAGCCGGCGGCAGCGGCTCAGCAGGCGGTGCACCAGGTTCGTGGTGAGTGCGGGCGCGGCGTCGCAGGTCTGCAGCAGGACCAGCATCCGGCGTTCGGCGCACTGCTCGACGAGGGTGTCGATCATCGGGCGGCCCGGTTCGGCACGCAGGCCGAGAGCCGCGGCCAAGGCGGTGGGCAGGCCATTCGCCGCGGTTGCGGCATCGATCGTCCAAACACCACCGGGGTACGCGGGAAGCAGGCGTTCGGCAACAGCGAGAGTGAGTCTGGTCTTACCGGCACCACCGGGTCCCACCACCGACACCAGCCGGTGGTGGCTGATCAGCTCGGCCAGCTCGGTGGACTCGGCGCGCCGGCCCACGAAGGCGCTGTGCTCGGCCGGCAGGTTGTGGCGTGGCGCCTCGGCGGTGCGCGGCCGGGGGAAGTCGCGGTCCAGGCCGGGCGCGACGACCTGGAAGATCCGCTCGTCGTCGTCGAAGCCGCGCAGCCGGAACGCACCGAGGTCGAGCATGTCCACGGTGGCCAGGGTGGCGGCCGCCTCGATCGAACCGGACGTGGCGGCGTAGGCGGCGGTCACCGCGAGCGTGGTCGCCTCGGAGCAGAGCACCTGGCCACCGTGCGCGGCGGCGGAGACACGAGCGGCGCGGTGCACCTCGGCGCTCGCGTACTCCCGGCCGACCGGGGTGGCCCGGCCGGTGTGCAGTCCCATCCGGACCCTCGGCACCGCGTCCCGGCGTGGCCAGTCGTATGCGGACAGTCGCCGCTGCGCCTCGACGCACGCGGCGACGGCGGAGTCGGCGTTCGAGAAGGCGATGAAGAAAGAATCACCCTCAGTTAACAGCTCGACACCGTCGTAGTCTCTAAGCACAGCGCGTAGCACCGAACGGTGCGCTCCGAGCACATCGCGGTACGCCTCGCCGAGCATGCGGGCGAGACGCGTCGAGCCCTCGATGTCGGTGAACATAAAGGTCACCAGACCGCTAGGTAGCTCGCTCCGTGCCGACACGGTGGAACCTCCGCCCCCTTTGTGGAAGTCGCGCCTCATGCTGCCGTATCTCTGCGTCACCGCCCATCGTAGAAACGGACAGTAATCATCTGCCCGCCACGACCGACCCCTTAAGGATGACGGGAAAGATCGCGACATCGACGATGGCATACGGGACTACGCGTCTCGTAACGAAAGAGATCGAACGCGGAAACGCCGCTCTCGGCCAAAATCGCCAGGCCGTTCGGGTGTACCCGTACGAGGCACAGAAATCGGTACGGCCCGCGAGCGGGGGCTCACTGGCCGAAGTCGACTGATCGCGCGAGCGAGCCCGGGGGGCCGGGGCAGCCGCGCGTGGTGGTCAGCAGCCGCAGGCGCCGCCGCAACAGCCACCGCCGCCGGAGGGCGCGGCCGGGGCGCCGCCGCCACGGCCGGTGACAGCGACAGTGGACAGCAGCTTGACGGTGTCGTCGTGGCCCTGCGGACAGGCGGCCGGTGCGGCGGCGTCCCGCATCGGGCGGCTGATCTCGAAGGTGGCGCCGCAGGCGCGGCACCGGTATTCATAGCGCGGCATCCGACCAGCGTAGGGCCCCTGCTGTGTTCCGCGCACCGGGAGTCGCACGGGAGGCCGGAGCGACCTCACGCCCGGGTGACACGGACGGGTAGGGTCGGGGCGTGGCGGAGGCGCGCAAGAGTCCTGGAGAGGTGCCGGAGTTGCGGTCCGCGGCACCACATCAGCGTGGGCCGCTGGGCAGTTCCGGTGCGGCTCCCGGCGATTCAGACGCTCCGGATAAGTCGGATTTGTCCGTCGAGCGGCCTGCCGTTGAGAGGGCTGCCGTCGCGGACAAGGCGCCCGAGGAGGCTGCCGTCGCGGACAAGACTGCCGATGCGAAGCAGGTGCCGCCGCCCGCGAACGAGAAGCCCGCCGAGACCGCCGCCCCTGAGCCCGGCAAGGAGGAGAAGCCTGCCGAGGCCGAGGCGGACAAGAAGGCTGAAGCGGACAAGAAGCTCGACGCCACGAAGGTCGATCTCGGCAAGGACGCGGCCGAGAAGAAGGACGGCGCCGAGAGCAAGGACGGCGCTGAGAAGAAGGACGGCGCGGCGGGAGCCGCCCCGGTTGTCACTGGTGCCGTACAGAAGAAGAAGCGACGTCTCCGCCCACTGGCCGCAGCCGGACGCGCCGGGCGAGCCACCGCCTCCTGGGCCCGCGGACCGGTCGGCCGCGTGATCCTGCCCGGTTTCGTCGTGGTCGGCCTGGTCGTGCTCGCCGCGACCTCCGGTGCCTACCTGGTCCCCCGCGCCCTGGAGGCCGGCACGCCGACCGCCACCCCGACCTTCGCCGGCCAGTCCGCCGGACCCGTGCCCAACTGGAGCGACCCGGCCGCCGCGCCCGCCGTGAGCGGGATCATTCCGCCCGCCGGAACCCTCCCGGCCAACCCGGCGACCGGCTTCCCCACCGGGCAGCCCGGCGTGACCGGCGCGCGCCCGGCCGACGCCCTGTCCGGCTGGGCCTCGCAGGTCGGCACGCGCGTCGGCATCCCGGTGGTGGCCGTGCAGGCTTACGGGTACGCCGAACTCGTCACCGCGAAGACCACTCCCTCCTGCCACCTGAGCTGGACCACGCTCGCCGCGATCGGAAAGATCGAGTCCGGGCACGGCAGCCACGAGGGCGCGGTGCTCGGCGTCGACGGCGTGACCCAGCCGTCGATCCGCGGGCTGCCGCTCGACGGGCAGGGCGGGCGCCAGCTGATCCGCGACTCGGACCAGGGCACGATCGACGGCGACACCGCCTTCGACCGGGCGGTCGGGCCGATGCAGTTCATCCCGGCCACCTGGCAGACCGTCGCGATCGACGCGGACAACAACGGCGTGAAGGATCCGAACGACATCGACGACGCCGCGATGACCGCCGCGGCGTACCTCTGCAAGGGTGGCCGTGATCTGTCCAGAGCCGACTCGTGGTGGGACGCGGTGCTGACCTACAACGACGTTCGGCAGTACGCACAGGACGTCTTCACCGCCGCCAACGACTACGGGCTTCGTAGCCGTACCTGAGCTTGATCGCGACTCTGGGTGAGCGTACCTGTACTTTTGCGTGGTCAGCACTTCCCTGAAGGTCCGCTAAACGGCACGATGTACGGGTGAGGGTGCGTGAATGGGATCCCCGCTCCGCGTCCGCGGCCGAGATCCACTCGCTCGTGGAGATGGTCAACGCGGTCATGGCCGCCGATCTCCCCGATGATCCACCCTGGCGTGACGTGCAGATCGGCGACTACCTCGCCGAGACCATGCCGGGCGAGCGGCGGATAACCTGGATCGCCGAGGACGACCGCCTGCCCGAGGGCGAGGGGCAGATCTTCGCCCACGTCAACATCCTGCTGCTCGGCGACATCGGCGTGCTGGAGGTGCTGGTCCGCCCGCAGCTGCGGCGCCGCGGCCTGGGACGGCAGCTGGTCGCGATGGCGGCGCGACGGGCCTATCTGGAGGGTTTCTCGTCGATCGGCGTGGAGGCGATCGGCGGCACCACGGCGATCCCGTTCTACGAGGCGCTCGGCTTCGAACGGGAGTATGTGGAGACCCGCAGCGTGCTCAATCTCGACGGCGTCGACTGGCCGACCCTGAGCGCGATGGCCGGTGGGATCAGCGCCGGCTACCGGATCGAGTACCACCCGGGAGGGCCGCCGGACTCGCTTCTGGACGCTTACGCGCAGGCCAAGACCGAGGCGCAGCACGACGACGACGATCTGGACCTGCAGCCGCGCTCGTCCGACCCGCAGCGGCTTCGTGACTCGCTGAACACGCTGCACAAGCGGGGGCTGAAGCCGTACATCGTGCTCGCCATCCACGAGGCGACCGGCACCGTGGCCGGCCTGACCGAGGTGGTCGTCCCGGCGCAGCACCCGGAGCGCGCCGACCAGTACGACACGATCGTCGTGCGCGAACACCGCGGTTACGGCATCGACCGCGCGATCAAGGCCCGCATGCTGTTCGAACTGCGCACCGCCGAACCCGACCTGCGCCAGGTGCAGACCTGGAACGCCCAGCACAACGAATCCATGCTGAAGGTCAACGCCGAACTCGGCTACCAGTCCGACCGCGACTGGTTCGAATACATCGCCGACGTAGCCACCTTGGTCCAGTCCCTAGAACCGACCGACTAACCCATTCCGGCAGTTCAGCCCACACGCAGAGCGGCCCGCAAAAACGCCGCCGGCGAGAAGGCGTTTTTGCCGCGGAGCGAAGCGACGCCAGCAAGCTCAGCCGACTCACCCCGCGAGCAGAGCCGCCACTTCATCAGCCCAGTAGGTCAGGGTGATCTGGGCGCCGGCTCGCTTGAGCGACGTGAGCGATTCGAGGATCGCGCGTTCCCGGTCGATCCAGCCGTTGGCGGCGGCGGCCTCGACCATCGCGTACTCGCCGGAGACCTGGTAGGCGGCGACCGGAACGGTGACCCGGTCGCGGATCGCGGCGATGACGTCGAGGTAGGGCAGGCCCGGCTTCACCATGACGATGTCGGCGCCCTCGGCGACGTCCAGTTCGACCTCGCGCAGCGCCTCGCGCAGGTTCGGCGGGTCCTGCTGGTACTGGCGGCGGTCGCCCTGAAGCGTGGACTCGACGGCCTCGCGGAACGGGCCGTAGAAGGCGCCCGCGTACTTCGCCGAGTAGGCGAGGATCGACACGTCCTGGTGGCCGGCGGCGTCCAGGGCCTTGCGGATCACGCCGATCTGGCCGTCCATCATCCCGGACGGGCCGACCATGTGGGCGCCGGCGGCGGCCTGGGCCACCGCCATCTCGGCGTAGATCGCGAGGGTCGCGTCGTTGTCGACCGAGCCGTCGGCCGCCAGCACGCCGCAGTGACCGTGCGAGGTGAACTCATCCAGGCACAGGTCGCCCATGATGACCGTGCTGTCGCCCAGTTCGGTCCGCAGGTCGCGCAGGCCGGCGTTGAGGATGCCGTCGGGGTCGAGACCGGCCGATCCGGTCTCGTCCTTGTTGGCGTCGTCCGGGACGCCGAAGAGCATCAGGCCGCCGACGCCCGCGCTGACCGCCTCGTGCGCGGTCTTCAGCAGCGACTCCCGGGTGTGCTGGACCACGCCGGGCATCGAGCTGATCGGCCGAGGCTCGGCGAGCCCTTCCTTGAGGAAGAGCGGCAGGACCAGTTCGGCCGGGGAGATCCGGGTCTCCTCGACCAGGCGGCGGATCGCCGGGGTGCGCCGCAGGCGGCGCGGGCGAACGGCGGGGAAGGCCATCGATCCTCCTGGAAGAACCGGGTGCGCCGGCACGCGGCCGGCGCACCCGGGACAGGTCAGCGGAAACGGAGAGCCGTCGGCCCCTGGACCTTGGAGCCACGGCGCTGCTTGGCCGGCATGGCGGCCAGCTTCTCGCGCAGCTCCAGGGCGTACTCGGCGAGCGCCTCGACCAGGTCCGGCACCGAGGCGGTCTGCGGCTGGGTGTCGACCCGCAGGCCGAACTCGACAGCGGTCTCGGCCGTCTTCGGGCCGATCACGGCGACCACCGTACGGGCGTGCGGCTTGCCGGCGATGCCGACCAGGTTCCGCACCGTGGAGGACGAGGTGAACAGCACCGCGTCGAACCCACCGGACTTGATCGCGTCACGGATCTCGGCGGGCGGCGGCGCGGCGCGAACCGTCCGGTACGCCGTGACGTCGTCGACCTCCCAGCCACGCTCGATGAGCCCGGCGGCGAGGGTCTCGGTGGCGATGTCGGCGCGCGGCAGCAGCACCCGGCCGACCGGGTCGAGGATCTCGTCGTGCGGCGAGAACTCGGCCAGCAGGCCCTCGCTGGACTGCTCGCCGGACGGGACCAGCTCGGGCTGGATGCCGAACGCGCGCACGGCGTCGGCGGTGGCCTCGCCGATGCAGGCGATCTTCACACCGCCGAAGTGGCGTGCGTCGAGGCCGTGCTCGCCGAACTTCTCCCAGACCGCGCGGACCGCGTTCACCGAGGTGAAGATCACCCAGGCGTACCGGCCGTCGACCAGGCCCTTGACCGCGCGCTCCATCTGCGCCGGGGTGCGGGGCGGCTCGACCGCGATGGTCGGCACCTCGCACGGGATCGCGCCGTACGCCCGCAGGCGCGCGCTCATCGCGCCGGCCTGCTCCTTGGTCCGCGGTACGAGAACCTTCCAGCCGTACAGCGGGCGGTTCTCCCACCAGCTCAGCGTGTCGCGCTCGGCGACCTCGGCGCCGACCGTGAGGACCACCCGGCCGGTGAAGCCGAGCGCCGCGGCGACGAAGCTGTCCACGGTCGAGGTGGTCGTGTACTGCGTCTCGCCGGTGCCGTCGCCGGTCACACCGACCGGCACACCCGGCTCGACACCGGCGGCCAGCAGCCCGTCGCGGACGGCGGCGAGGTCACCGGCGTCCACGGCGACCGCGAACGAACCCTTCTGGGCGGCCGCGGCGAGCGCGTCGAAGTCCAGCGTGGTGATGTCGTCGACGTCGGCGGAGATGCGCACGCCGGGCAGCGGCACACCCGCGTACGCGGCGACGCCCTCGGCCTGGCCGATGCCCGGGATCACCTCGAAGTGCACCGCGGTCCGCGCGACCGCCTGCACCTCCTTGACCACCGAGTCGTGGCCGAACGGGTCACCGGCGACGAGGTGGACGGCGGAGAGCCCGGACTTGGCGGCGGAGAGGAGCACCTTGGCGACGTCGCCGGGCGCACCCTCGGCCGGGCTGAACTGCGCGTCCTCCTTGGCCTCGGAGCGGATCGCGCTGAGCAGGGAATCGGGCACGCCGCGGTCGTAGACCACCTGGTCGGCATCGGTCAGCGCCGCATACGCGCGGCGGGTCAGCAGCTCCGGGTCGCCGGGTCCGGCGCCGATGAACGCGATGCGTCCGGCTGGCTTACGGGCGGTGCGGGTGGTCATTCTGTGCTCCCCATCAGGGTATCGGCTCCGGCGTCGAGGAGATCGGTGGCGAGTGCCTTGCCGATCTCCGCCGCGCCGGCGGGCGTTCCGGTGCGCGACAGGCGGATGGCTCGAACCCCATCCGGGCTGATCACCGCACCGCGCAGGTAGATCTCGTCACCGTCGTCGCCCTCGGCGATTTCGGCGTGTGCCGCGACCGGGGCGGAGCACCCGGCCTCGAGCGTCGCGAGCATCGACCGCTCCGCCAGCACGGCGGCGCGGGTCGGTGCGTGGTCGAGCGTGCTGAGCAGCTCGACCAGGTCGGTGTCGTCGGCCCGGCACTCCACCGCCAGCGCACCCTGGGCCGGCGCGGGCAGCATGAGCATCGGGTCGAGCGTCTCGGTGATCTCGGCCGTGCGGCCGAGACGCGCCACGCCGGCCCGGGCCAGAACGACGGCGTCGAGGTCGGCCTCGGGTCCGAGCACCCGGGCGATGCGCGAGTCGACGTTGCCCCGAATCGGCGTGACCTGCAACTCTAGGCCGAGAGCCAGCAATTGCGCGATTCGGCGCACCGCACCGGTCCCGATGGTGGCGCCGGGCGGGAGCTCGGTGAGCGTCAGTCCGTCGCGGGCGATCAGCGCGTCCCGGGGGTCCTCCCGGCGCGGCACCGCGGCGATGTGCAGCCGCGGGAAGTCGCCGGTGGGCAGGTCCTTGTACGAGTGGACGGCGAAGTCGATCTCACCGGCGACCAGGGCGTCGCGCAGCGCGGAGACGAAGACACCGACACCGAGCTGGGCGACCGGCGCCGACGAACGGTCGCCGGGCGTGACGATGCGCACCAGCTCGACCGGGCGGCCGGTGACCGCGGTCAGCTCCTCGGCGACCAGCCGGGACTGGGTGAGCGCGAGTGCGCTGCCCCGGGTGCCGAGACGAAGCGCGGTCACGGTTTCCCTCCGATCTCGGGCACGGCGTTGGCGTGGGTGGCGAGTGGCACGTCCAGGTCGAACAACTCGCGCAGCAGTGCCGCGTACTGATCTCCGCCGGGCTCGGCGGCCAGCTGCCGGACCCGCACGGTCGGCGAGTGCAGCAGCTGCTGGACGACCCGGTGCAGGGTACGGGAAACATCCGCCCGCTGCTCCTCGGTGAACTCCGGCCGCCGGGAGACCAGCTTGCGCATCTCCGCCGAGACGACCGACTCGGCTCGGGTACGCAACGCCGCCACTGTGGGCGCGATCTCCGCTCCGCGCAGCCAGCCGAGGAAGTTGTCCACCTCACCGGTGACGATCTGCTCCACGGCCGCGGTCTCGGCCGCCGCCGGGAGGGCACGCCGGCTCGCGGCCAGCCCGTCGATGTCGACGACGACCATGCCGGGCAGTCCGGTGGCGTCCGGGGCCACGTCGCGCGGCACCGCGAGGTCGAGGACGATCAGTGGGTCCGCCGAGGTCCGGGCGGCGAGGGCGGCGGCGAGACGGTCGCGGGTGAGCACCGGTTCGGTGGAGGCGGTCGCGCTGACCACGATGTCCACCTCGGCGAGCGCCGCCGCGAGGTCGTCGAACGGCACGGCGACCGCGCCGTACGCCTCGGCCAGCCGGTCCGCCCGCTCGAGGCTGCGGTTGGTTACCCGCAGCGGCCCGACTCCGGTGCGGGTCAGCGTCGCCACCGACAGCGCGCCCATCGCACCGGCGCCGATGACCAGCGCGGACCGCCCGGTGAGGTCACCGCCGAGGTGGTCGGCGGCGACGTCGAGGGCGGCCGTGACCACGCTCTGCCCGGCCCGGTCGATGCCGGTCTCGGCGTGCGCGCGCTTGCCGACGCGCAGCGCCTGCTGCATCAGCTCGTGCAGCAGCCGCCCGGCCGAGTCGACCTCGGTCGCCGCGTGGTACGCGTCGCGCAGCTGCCCGAGGATCTGCGCCTCGCCGACGACCATCGAGTCGAGGCCGGAGGAGACCCGGAACGAGTGCCGGACCGCCGCCTCGCCGTAGTGGACGTAGAGGTGCCCGGCGAGCTCGCTGGCCGGGATGCCGGAGTGCTCGGCGAGCACGTTGCAGATGTCACCGAGGCCGCCGTGGAAGCCGCTGACCGCCGCGTACACCTCGACCCGGTTGCAGGTGGAGACGACGACGGCCTCACCGACGTACGGCTGGGCGACCAGCCTCTGCAGCAGGTCCGGCACGGCCGTCTCGGCGATGGCGAGCCGTTCGAGGACGGCGACGTCCGCGGTGCGATACGAGGCACCGATGCTGAGCAGGTTCACGAGCCGACCGCCTCCTGGTTGTCAGCCTTGGCGGTCCGGCCACCCGGCAGCGCGGTCAGGGACGCCTTGCGATGTTCGTGGAACGACAGGATCTGGAGCTCGATCGCCAGGTCCACCTTGCGCACGTCGACGTTCGGCGGGACGGCGAGAACTCCGGGCGCGAAGTTCAGGATGCTGGTCACGCCGGCCGCGACCAGGGCGTCGGCCACCGCCTGGGCGGTGCCCGGCGGTGTGGCGATGACCCCGATCGCGATCGACTCCTCGGCCGCGATCCGGGCCAGCTCGTCGATGTGCTGCACGGTGAGACCGTTTATCCGCTCGCCGACCTTGTTCGGGTCGGCGTCGAAGAGCGCGACGACCCGGAAACCGCGGCTGGCGAAACCCGCGTACCCGGCCAGCGCGTGCCCGAGGTTGCCGACCCCGACCAGGCAGACGGCCCGGTTCTTGTCCAGGCCGAGGATGTACTCGATCTGGTCGACGAGCAGGGAGACGTCGTACCCGACCCCGCGAGTACCGTACGACCCCAGGTGGGAGAGGTCCTTGCGAAGTTTGGCGGAATTCACCCCGGCGGCGGCCGCGAGTCCCTCGCTGGAGACCGTCTCGGCGCCCGTCTCGGCCAGGTGGTGGAGGGCACGCAGGTACTCCGGAAGCCGCGCGATGGTCGCTTCCGGTAGTTCCGGGAAGGCCGGGACGCCACCGGCATCGCCGGGCGTGCTTCCGTGACGCTGCTGACTCATCTGACTCCGTGCCGACGAGGCGAACCTGCGGTGAGCCCTGTCTGTGCGATACCGGTGGAACCCTCGTGGGGTGGCTGTGGTAGCGGGGCTCGTCGGAGTCACAGAGTAGGCGCTTGTGAAGGCGTGCACAAATCGCGATCTTGTCGGGACAATTGGACAAGATCGACCCGGCTGTGTTAGCCGAGCCGACCTGTCGAGTATTACCGGTCCCGGGGCACCAGGGCCACCTGACTCAGAGTGATATGGCCTTCTTTACCGCATCGACCAGCGTGTCGGCGACCGGAAGACCCGAGGCGCGCAGCCGGACCGGGTCGGTGAAACCACCGGTGTAGAGGACCGCCCGCCCACCGTTCGCCTCGGCCGCGGCGGCGTCGTCGAGCGAGTCGCCGATCAGCACGACGTCGGTGCCGTCCACGCCGAGTTCGGCCAGGTGGTTGGCGAGGTGACCGGCCTTCAGATCGCCGCCGACCTCGGTGCGCAGCCCGTCGATGCGGGTGAAGACGCCGGACAGCCCGTGGCCCTCGACGGCCGGGATCAGCTCGCTGTGGAACCACATGGACAGCAGCGACTGGGTGCCCGGCCAAGTCCGGATCGCGGCCATCGCGTCGGCCGCGAGGGAGATGTCGGTGAGCCCCACCCGGTACGCGTCGTGGAAGATCCGGTCCAGCCGGCCGAACTCCTCGGCGTCCACCGCGCGGCCGAGCATCTCGGCGTAGAACTCGGCGACCGGCCGCCGGAAGGCCCGCCGGTGCTCGTCGGCCTCGACCGCACGGCCGCCGACCGTGGCGAAGGCCTCGTTGGTCGACGACACCACCAGGTGCAGATCGTCGAGAAGGGTTCCGTTCCAGTCCCAGACCAGGTGCTTTGCTGTCACGAGGAGCCAACCTACAGCCGGGGCTCACCCGGCTGTCGAGCCAGATCCCGCAGCAGGCGCTCCTCCTCGATACGCCAGTACCCGTGTTCCCGACCGTCCAGCAGCAGCACCGGCACCCGGTCGCCGTAGTCGCGTTCCAGCTCGATGTCGGAGTCCACGTCGACCTTCGTCCACTGGCCGGGCGCGATCCGGTCCAGCGTCTGCTCGGCCACCTCGCACAGGTGACAGCCCACCCGGCTGATCAGGGTGAGACGGTTCATCGCTCTACAGCTCCCTCTTACGGATCTTGCCGATCGCCGAGCGCGGCAGGCCAGCCACCAGCTCGACGGTCGGCAGCTTGAAGCGGGCCAGCCGGGTCGCGCAGTACACCTGCAGCTCGGTCGCGCTCGGCGGCGGATCGCCGGCCGCCACCACGTAGGCGTGCGGGCGCTGACCGGTCTCCGGATCGGGCACCGCGACCACCGCCGAGGAGGCCACCCGCGGATGCGCGTCCAGCACGCGCTCGATCTCGGCCGGGTAGACGTTGAAGCCGTTCACCAGGATCAGCTCGCCGATCCGGTCGACCAGGACCAGGTCGCCGTCCCCGTCGGCGTACGCGATGTCACCGGTGGGCCACCAGCCGTCCGCGTCCGGGCCGCCGCTGCCGTCCGGCCAGTACCCGGAGAACAGGTTCGGCCCGCGCACCACGATCTCGCCCGGGTCGGTGCCGGCCGAGACGGCGACCTCCAGGTCCAGCTCGGCCAGATCCTCCTCGACCGACGGGGTGCCGTCACGCCACAGCTCGGTACCGCCGCGGGTGCGCAGCAGCAACTCGACGCCGGGCAGCGGGCGGCCGATCGAGGCGACCTTGTCCCGGTGACTCACCGCCGTGGTGGTCAGGACGGGAGCGCATTCGGTCAACCCGTACCCGATCAAGATGCTCTTGCCCGTCGCGGCCCGGAAGCGCGCCGCGGTGGCCGCCTCCAACGGCGCCGCGCCGCAGACGGCCGTGCGCAGCCCGCTCAGCGTCTCCCCCGCCTGCGGCAGCCTGGTCCAGGCCAGATACATGCCGGGGACGCCGACGGTGACGGTCACGCCGTGCCGGGCGATCAGCTCCAGCGAACCGGCGGCGTCGAACCGCTCGACCAGCACCCCGGTCGCCGCGTGATGCGCCACCGTGCCCAGCCCGGTGTTCAGGCCATAGGCGTGGAAGAACGGCACGGCCAGCAGGATCACGTCGTCCGGCCCGACCACCGGCGGCTCGATCCGGCCGAGTTGGTCATGGTTCGCGGCCAGCGCGGCGTGGGTGAGCATCGCGCCCTTCGGGCGACCGCTCGTGCCCGAGGTATAGAGCAGGACCGCGAGATCTCCGGGAGCCGGCGCCGGCAGCGTCGTCTTTTCCGGGGGTACGGGTAAAGCGCTCTCGAGAGTCAGGACCGCACCCGAGTCGCGGATCGCGTGGTCACGCTCGTCCGCCGTGTACCCGGGATTGAGCGGCACCGCGACCCGCCCCGCGCGCAGCACCCCGAAGTAGGCCGCCGCGAACTCCACCGTGTTGCCGAGCAGCAGCGCGACCCGGTCGCCCGGGGCTGTCCTGGACGCCACCGCCTGGGCGGCATCGGTGACCCGCGTGTCCAATTCCGCCCATGTGACGACGATGTCGCCGGCGATCAGCGCGGGCTTGTCCGGACGGCGTGCGGCGGCCTCGGCGACGGGATCACGGGCGGGTTCCTCCACGAGGCCCGAGTCTGGCACAAACCGTCCCCCACCGGGGTGGCGGACAGCCGGTCCGATGTGCGCGCACCGATCCGGGAGAAGGTGAGAACGGCTCCGGGCGCCGCGTTTGATCAGATTCGCGGCTTTGCGCGCAGCGCACACGGTGTGCGACTCGCTGTGTCCGTTGCCGGTGATACTTCCGGTCTGTGTAACGGGTTCCACACCAACGGGTGAGGTCGGCCGGCGAATCAGCGGGTTGCCCCACCCCTTTTGTTGTGAGTGACCACCCTCATCCCGAGGAGGCCACTGTGCCACACAAAGCACGGAATTACGGCGAATCCCTGTCTGGCGGGACGGATTCGCGGACGTCACAGGCCCGCCGGGTTGAGGAGGCGAAGTGACTCATGTGTACGCGGCCCGGTTGGCGCTCAACGGAGGTATGAACGCCCTGCGCGAGTCACTGGACGGAATGATCGTCAACGCGATCCGCGGCGACAGCCCGAAGCAGACCGGCAGCCGCCGCACGCCGAACGGGCCGCCGGCGGTCGCCACGCCGAACGGAGGCAACGGCAAGTTCGGCAGCGGCCGGGTCGGCGCACCGCGGACACCCGCACAGCCGACGGCGGGCCAGCGGTCCAACCTCCCCGAGGCGGAGACGGTCGCCGACCACACCGTGGTACTGCCCACGCAGAGCACCACCGGCCCGCCGACCGAGTCGGCGCCGCCGAAACACCCGGCGCGGCCCGATCCCGGCGACGCGGCGGCCGAGGTGTGGGCGCTGGTCGAGCGGGCACAGGCCGGCGAGTCCGAGGCGTTCGGCCTGATCTACGACCGGTACGTGGACACCGTCTTCCGGTTCGTCTACTTCCGGGTCGGCAACCGCCAGCTCGCCGAGGATCTCACCTCGGACACGTTCCTGCGCGCGCTCAAGCGGATCGGCAGCTTCACCTGGCAGGGCCGTGACCTCGGCGCCTGGCTGGTCACGATCGCCCGCAACCTGGTCGCCGACCATTTCAAGTCCGGCCGGTACCGCCTGGAGGTGACCACCGGCGACGTCCTGGACGCCGACCGCGAGGACCGGGGCCCCGAGGGCAGCCCGGAGTCCGCGGTGGTCGACCACATCACGAACGTCGCTCTGCTCACCGCGGTCAAGCAGCTCAACCCGGAACAGCAGGAGTGCATCGTCCTCCGGTTCCTGCAGGGCTTCTCGGTCGCCGAGACCGCGCAGACCATGGGCAAGAACGAGGGCGCCATCAAGGCCCTGCAGTACCGGGCCGTCCGCGCGCTCAACCGGCTCCTGCCGGAAGGGTTCCAGTCTTGATCAAGCGTTCTCGGATGTCGATCTCCGATACCCGATGGCACCCCCGCACACCCGTAACCGGCGCCGCGTGTCGCGCGTTTGTCCGGATGCGACCCCGGGCCGTCTCCGGCCGGGTCGCCGAAGCCGGCCCGCAGGCCGGCGAGACAGTCACGAGCGAGGGGAGGTGCCCACGGTGAAGTTCGCATTCTTCGACCGCCGGAGCGCCGAGCGCTTCGCGGAACTACTCGACGAGACCGGCGGCGCCCGTCGGCACCACACCCACGGCCACGCCGACGCGGAGCTCGACCGGCTGGTGGCCATCGGCAACCGCCTCTCCGCGGCGCGGCCCGGGGCGCCGGTCGACTCCGAGTTCCGCGTCGGTCTGCGCGCCATGCTGGTCGCGACGGCCGAGCGGGACGGCATCGGCCGGACCGCCACCGACGACGACTTCGAACCGGTCACCGAGACCGCCGACAGCGCCCGCCGGCCGATCTTCGGGCGCCGCATCCGGGCCCGCGGCGCGATCGTGATCGGCGTCGCCGCCGGCGCGATGGCCGTCTCCGGTATCTCCGCGGCGAGCGAGAGCGCGTCGCCCGGCGACGCCCTGTACAGCGTCAAACGGTCCACCGAGCGGGCACAGCTCGCGATCGCCGGGTCCGACGTGACCCGCGGTCAGCTGTCGCTGGACTTCGCGAAGACCCGGCTGACCGAGGCGGTCGCCATGAACGGCGCCGACCCGAGTTTCGGGGCGGTGCTCGACGACATGGACGCCGACACTCGCAAGGGCGTACGGCTGCTCACCACGTCGGCGGTGTCCAACAAGGACCCGCAGCCGCTGACCACGCTGGACGGATTCGTCACCGGTCAGCGGGAGGCCTTCGGGCCGGCGCTGGAGAAGCTGTCCACGAGCAACCGGGAGCGGGCGCTGGGCTCGCTGTCGCTGCTCGAGGACGTGGCCGGGCGGACCGCCATGCTGCGCGAGGGGCTCGGCTGCGACCGGATCACGCCGGCCGGGTCGGACCGGCTCGGGCCGAAGCTGAAGGGCTGCGGTGACGGCTCCGACGCCACCGCCGGTTCCGGATCACAGCCGGCACACGGCAGCAAGGGCACGGACAAGCAGGACGGTGCCACCGACGCGCCGAAGCCGGCCAGGAGCGGGACCGGAGCGAAGCCGGGCGCGAGCGGCGAGGCGGTCGAGCCGGCGACCGGGACGTCCCGGGAGCCGATCAGGCTACCGGCGAGCGGGGACTCGACTCCCGTCCCGGCGTCGACGACGGCGCCGGCCGAGGAGGAGAAGGACGGCCCGCTGGGCGGTCTGCTGGGAGACCTCTTCTAGTTCCGCGAGGCTTTCGACGTGGCGAGGGGCGGTGCCGGAGGTAACTCCGGGGCCGCCCCTCAATCGTCACTATAGGACGGTCCGCGGACGTGACTCCAGTGATTCACGCCGATCCTTCACGGTCGTGCGGTCAGGGCCCGAACGGGTCCGGGCGCTTCTCGAGCAGCTCGTGCAGGGTGGCCTGGATCGTCTCGCGCACCTGGTCAGCGAGGTTGTAGACGACCAGCGGGTCGTCGGCGAACTCGGTGAGGTGCTTGGTCGGGATCGGCGGGCAGAACTGGATCAGCCACTTGCTCGGCAGCGGCACCAGGCCCAGCGGTCCGAGCAACGGGAAGGTCGGCGTAACCGGAAAGTACGGCACGCCGAGCAGCCTGGCGAGCGGCTTCAGGTCGGCCAGGATCGGGTAGATCTCCTCGGCGCCGACGATCGCCACCGGGATGATCGGTGTGCCGGTGCGCAGGGCGGCCGAGACGAAACCGCCGCGGCCGAAACGCTGAAGCTTGTAACGGTCGGCGAAGCGCTTGCCGATGCCCTTGAAGCCTTCCGGGAAGACACCGACGAGCTGGTTGTCGGTCATCAGGCGCTCGGCGTCCGGGTTGCAGGCCACGGTGGCGCCGGCCGCCCGGGCCAGCTCGCTCATCACCGGCACCCGGAACACCAGGTCGGCGCCGAGCAGCCGCAGGTGCCGGCGGCGCGGGTGCTTGTCGTGCATCGCGACGGTCAGCATCAGCGCGTCCAGCGCGATCGTGCCGGAGTGGTTGCCCACCACCAGGCCGCCGCCCTCGAGCGGCACGTTCTCGATGCCGAGCACCTCGGTCCGGAACCAGTCGCGGTAGAGGACCTTGAGCATCGGGTGGAACAGGGTCTCGGCCAGCTCCGGGTCGAACCCGAAGTCGTCCACCTCGTACGTCCCGGCCAGCCGCCTGCGCAGGAACGCCAGGCCCTTCGCCACCCGCCGGTCCCACACGTCCAGGGCGTCGTTCGCGGACTGCCCGTTCGGCCGCGGTGCCGATTGCTGTCCCACGGGTTCCTCCGGGATCGGCCGGCGCCCGTTGACCCGCTGCGCCGGGGCGGGCGTGGGCAGCCGGAACTCGGCGTGCCCGGGCAGCATCTCGCGATACTCGTCCTGGCTCATGGCGCCACCTCGGCCGCTGCCCTCACCTTGCGGATGCCGTCGAGGATGGCCCGCTCGGCGGCGGCCAGCCGGTCGGCGGTCAGCGTGGAGCCGGCCGCGTGCGCCTGGATGAACTCCTCGAACGCCTCCGCGGTGCTGCGCGGGGTGAAGCCGAACTCACGGATGAGCCGGGTCGTGTCCACCACCCGACCGTGCACGAACAGATCGATCTGGTCCAGGCCGATCTGCTCGACACCCAGATTGCGCAGCAGAGCCGCGCCGGTGGAGAGCGCCGACTCGGGCAGCGGCAGCGTGATGCGCCCGGCCCGGCGGACCGCCTGCGCCAGCATCAGCACGCCGGCACCGGCCACGTTGAACGTGCCCGGATGGTCCTCGGTCACCGACCGGTGCAGGATCTCCAGCGCGTCCTCGACGTGCACGAACTGCAGCCGCGCGTCGCGGCCGAGCACGGTCGGCACGACCGGCTGGTTGAAATACCGCGTCAGCGACGTCTCGGCGGACTCACTGATCATCGGGGCGAACCGGAGGACGGTCGCGGCGACCTCGGGACGGCGGCGGCGGAACCCGCGCACGTACCCCTCGATGTCGAGGATGTCGCGGGCGAACGGGCCACGCGGCACGGCGCGGGGCTCGGTGTCCTCCGTGAACACGGCCGGGTCGCGGAACGACGCACCATACGCAGCCGTGGAGGAGCGCACCACGAGCTTGCGCAGCCGGTCGGCACCCTGCGCGGCGGCCAGCACCTGCATGGTGCCGATGACGTTCTGTTCCTTCATGGCCGCGCGTCCGCCGTGCTGCGCGTCGGGCACGCTGGTCACGGCGAGGTGCACGACCGCCTCGGCGCCCAACTCGGAGATCGCCTCGGTGGCCGCGCGCGCGTCAGCCCGGATCCGTTCCACCCCGTCGAGCAGGCCGAGAAGGCGCGCGGGAGGGTCATGCGGATCCAGGCCGACGACACGGTCGATCCGGGGATCGGCGGCGAGACGTGCAGCCACCCGAGCGCCGAGATAACGGCTGACTCCGGTGACCACGACGACGCTTGGCGGTGAGGTCACCACGGGTGCACCTTTCGATGCGGAGCCTTCAACGGTGCCGGCAAATGACGGAGGCCGGGCGGGGCGCCCGGCCGTGCATCACTTGCCGAGACGGCGACGCTGGACGCGGGTCTTGCGCAGCAGCTTACGGTGCTTCTTCTTCGCCATACGCTTGCGGCGCTTCTTGACCACGGAGCCCATACGAAATGCCTCTCGAAACCATGTTGGGAGGGACCGGGCGCGCGCCGTTGCGGGCGCGGCCGGAACCGGAACTGGACGGAGCCCGGGGCGGCTGCGCCTCACAGCGCGCGACCCGGGAACCAACCGGTCAAGCGTACCGGCATGCTCCTGTCGGGCCAACACGACCCCGGTTGTCAGGCGCTTTGCGAGAAGGCGCCGCGCAGATACTCGTGGACCGCGTGCTCGGGCACACGGAACGAGCGGCCGACCCGGACCGCGGTGAGGTCACCGCCGTGCACGAGCCGGTAAACGGTCATCTTGGAAACCCGCATGAGCGCCGCCACCTCGGCAACCGTCAGGAAGCGGACTTCGGAGAGTCGTTCCTCGGTCTGGGCTGGACCCGTCATCGCGTCGCACCGATCCTTTCGCAGGCACGCTCCGCCGTGACCGGCCCAGTGGCGCCGCGGCGGACGACGTGCGTGTCATCAGAACGGTATCGATACGGCTGTGACCAACGCGATACGTTCCGTGAAATGACCACAAAAAGTCAAGGACGACACGCCAGGTTCGGGCCGTTTTCGCCCTAATGCGTTACTTCTTTGAGGTGACGGCACGGGCGAGGAACGCCGCGTTGGCCGGGCGCTCGGCGAGACGGCGCATCAGGTAGCCGTACCACTGCTCGCCGTACGGCAGGTAGATCCGCACGGTGTGGCCGACCGCCGCCAGCCGGGCCTGCTCCTCCGGGCGCACGCCGTAGAGCAACTGGAACTCGTACTCCCCCGTCGAACGGTCGAACCAGCGCGCCCGGTCCTCGGCGATCGCGATCAGGCGCGGATCGTGCGTCGCCACCATCGGATAGCCCTCGCCCGACATCAGGATGTTCAGGCACCGCACGTACGACTTGTCGACGTCCAGCGCCGACTGGAACGCCACCGACTCGGGCTCGTTGTACGCGCCCTTGCACAACCGCACCCGCGAACCGGCCGTCGCCAGCTCACGGCAGTCACCCTCGGTCCGCCGCAGGTACGCCTGCAGCACCGCACCCGTCGACGGGAAGTCCTTGCGCAGGTCGAGCAGCGTCTCCAGAGTCGCGTCGGTGGTGGTGTGATCCTCGGCGTCCAGCGTCACCGTCGTACCGGTCTCCGAGGCGGCGGTGCAGATCGCGTGCGCGTACTCGTACGCCATCTTCTCGTCGATCTTCTGCCCCAGAGCCGAAAGCTTCACGCTCACCTCGACCGCCGGCGTCAGCCCGGCGTCCCGGAGCCGCCGCAGGGCGGCGACGTACTCGTCGCGGGTGACCGCTGCCTGGTCCGCCGTTCGAGTGTCCTCACCCAGATGGTCCAGGCTCACGGCCAGGCCGTCGTCGGACAGCTCCCGGCTCACCCGCAGCGCCTCATCGACGCTGCGACCGGCGACGAAACGCCGGACGATCCCCTTGCTAACGGGCGCTGACTCGACCATCCGCTCAAGCCGGGAGGAGCCGGCCGCGGCGAGGAAAAGGGAACGGAACATGCGCCGAGCGTAACGTCCGTAACCCGCCCGAACCCTGTGCCGCGGCCCCGATTCGCCTGTCCCGGGCACTACATACGTGCCCAGTGGGGCCAGGTGCGGCTACCGTTGTCGGGTGAACTTCGATGCGTACGCCCGGACGGCGGTCGACCTCGTCAACGCCGGCCTGGACGATCTCGCCGGGTTACGGGCCCTGTTCTCCGGCGAACAGGCCTACATGCGGGACCAGGTCGTGGAGAAAGACCTCGCCGTGTTCCGCCGCGCCCAGCGGCGCCTTCGCGAAGTCTTCGAGTACGGCACGTCCGGCCGCGACACCGACGCGGTCCGCGAGCTGAACACGCTGCTCGAGGCGCACCCCGTGCAGCCACGCATCTCCGGGCACGACGCCAGCGACTGGCACATGCACGTCGCCAGCCGCGGCTCCTCGGTCAGCGCGGAATACCTTGCCGGCGCCACCTGGGGCCTGGCCGTGTGGTTGTGCGAGTACGGCAGCGCCCGATTCGGCATCTGCGCCGACGAGCGCTGCGGCAACGTCTACCTCGACACGTCGTCCAACAACTGCCGCCGCTTCTGCTCGGAGCGCTGCGCGACCCGGTCGCACGTCGCGGCCCACCGCGCCCGCAAACGAGCTGCGGGAGTGGGATCAACCCTCACCCCGGCCTGATTCGCTCCTCCGGCGCGGCTTCCCCTCAGGCCTGGGTGATCGCGGTTTCGGCCGGGGTCAGGTGGCGGCGGGCGAACTCCAGGGCCTCGCGCAGGTCCGCCTCACGGGCCGGGCGGCTCGCCGCTCGGCGCGTCGACACCTCCAGCGCCACCGAACCGGTGAACCCGCGGCCGGCCAGCGACCGCAGCAGCTCGGCACACGGCTGGTTGCCCCGGCCCGGCACGAGATGCTCGTCGCGGCCCTCACCGGTGCCGTCGCCGAGGTGCACGTGCTTGAGGCCCGCGCCCATCCGGTCGGCCATCTCCAGCGCGTCGATCCGCGACGCGGCACAGTGCGACAGATCCAGCGTGTACGCGTCGAAGCCGGTCTCGGTCGGATCCCATCCCGGCGTGTACGGCACGAACCAGCGGCCGGCCATCCTCACCGGGAACATGTTCTCCACCGCGAACCGCAGATCACGATGCCGGTCCTGCACCTTGGCCAGGCCCTCGGCGAAATTCTTGGCGTAGTCGCGCTGCCAGGTGAAGGGCGGATGCACCACGACCGTCGGCGCGCCCAGGGTCTCGGCGAGCTGCGCCGCCCGGTTCAGCCGCTCCCACGGGTCCGAGCTCCACACCCGCTGCGTCACCAGCAGGCACGGCGCGTGAACCGAGAGCACCGGCACGTCGTAGTGATCGGACAGGCCTTTCAGCGCACCGGCGTCCTGACTGACGGCGTCGGTCCACACCATGACCTCGAGGCCGTCGTAGCCGACCGTGGCCGCCATCTCGAACGCCGCCGCCGTCGGCTCCGGGAAGACGGAGGAGCTGGAGAGAAGCACGGGAACGCGGGAACTCACGCCTCAAGGGTAGCCGCGCCCGGCACGCCCGGATATATCAGCTCTAAACGGTCATGATCCACGGGTGGGCGTACGCTGACCCGGATGAGCCGCACGCAGCCACCCCGGGAAGTACCGCTCGACTTCCCTCGGGAATGGATCGAGTTCCTGGATCCAGCCGACGAACAACATCTCGTCCGCGCCGACCTGACCTGGCTGCTCTCCCGCTGGACCTGCGTGTTCGGCTCCGCATGCCGCGGCATCCTCCCCGGACGAGCCGACGACGGCTGCTGCTCGCACGGCGCCTTCTTCACCGACGCCGACGACGAGAACCGGGTCAAAGCGGCCGCCGCGAAGCTGACCCCGGAGACCTGGCAACACTACCGGCGAGGGTTCAAGAACTACACGTCGGTGGACACGGTCGACGGAACGAAACCCGCACGGCGTACAGCCACCCGATCCGGTGACGGCCCCTGCGTCTTCCTCAACGACGCCACCTTCCCCGGCGGCGGCGGATGCGCCCTGCACGCCCAGGCCCTCCGCGACGGCGTCCACCCACTCCGCTACAAACCCGACGTCTGCTGGCAACTACCGGTACGCCGCGAACAGGACTGGATCACCCGCCCCGACGGCACCAAACTCCTCCAGTCCACTTTGACCGAATTCGACCGCCGAGGCTGGGGCCCGGGCGGCCACGACCTCGCCTGGTGGTGCACCTCCTCAGCCGAAGCCCACGTCGGCACCGAGCCGATGTACCTGAGCTACGGCCCGGAACTGACCGAACTGGTCGGCCAGGCCGCCTACGAAAAGCTGGCGGAACTGTGCGCCGCCCGCGTCAAATCCGGTTTGATCGCCATCCACCCAGCCACCGCCAACGCGGCACCGGCCCGCCGCCGGGGAGGCCGCGAGCCGGCCACCCCACCCCAGCAGCCGTAGCGCTCCTCCGGCTTGCGCCGGAGCTCCCGCGGCGACGTGCATCACACGACGCCCGAGGGGATTCCTGCTTCACCGCGCGGCGCCGGCAACTTCGCCGGTCTTACCCCCACTCCACAGGCGTTTGACTTGTCGGCGCGCCCCGCCGCCAAGATGTTCATCGCCGCGTTCAGATCCCGGTCGTGCACGGCACCGCAACCACACCGCCAGGAACGAACTTCGAGCGGCTTCTTCTCTCCCACCACCCCGCAGACCGAACACCGGCGTGTGGTCGGCTCGAACCGGCCCACCTTCCGGAACTCCCGCCCATAACGAGCAGCCTTGTACTCCAGCATGCGGACGAACTGTGCCCACGCCGCGTCATGTACCGACTTGGCCAGCGACCGGCCACGGCCCAGGCCGTGGACGTTCAAATCCTCGACGTACACCGCTTGGTTCTCGCGGATGATCCTCGTCGAGAGTTTGTGCTGCCAGTCCCGGCGCGTGTCGGCGACGCGGGCGTATGCACGCGCCACTCGGACCACGGCCTTGTGCCTGTTGGCGCTGCCCTTGACCTTGCGGTCGAGGGTCTTGTGCCGCCGCCGCAGATTCCGCTCCGCGCCACGGAGAAATTTCGGCGCGGCGATCTTGGAGCCGTCCGACAGCGCGACGAACGAGGTCAGCCCCAGATCGATGCCGACCTCACCCGCACACCGGGGTAACGGCTGCTCCGTCACGCGGACCCACGAACGAGGCGAAATACCGCCCCGCACGATCCTTGATCACGCTCACCGAGGTCGGATCCGACGGCAGCGGACGTGACCAGCGAACCTCGATGTCACCGATCTTCGGCAACCGCAGGCGCCCGTTCGGCAGCACCCGGAACTTGGCGTTCCGCGCGAAGCGGATCCGCTGCCGCCGATCCTTCGCGGAGCGGAACCTCGGCCGATGGAACCTCCGGCCCGGACGCCGGCCCGCCACGGAAGCGAAGAAGTAACGGAAGCCGGTGTTCAGATCGATAAGTGCCTGCTGCAGCATCGCCGTCGACACTTCCGAGAGCCAACGGCGCTCAGCCGTCCGTTTGGCCTCCGTGATCACCCGTCGGGACAGCACCGCATCGTCCACGTAAGGAAGGCCCGCATCGAAGGCTTCGATCCGTGCCTGCAGGCCGTCGTTGTAGACGCGCCGGGCGCACCCGAACGCCCTGGCCAGGATCTGCTCCTGTTGGGCGGACGGGTACAACCGGTATCGATAGCGCTGCATCACGCGCCTAGCTTACGAGCGACAGCTAGGCGTTGAGCAAGTCCATCTCAGCCTTCGCAAAAACGGACAAATAGAATTTTAGGGCTCGAACTTGTACCCTAGACCGCGAACTGTGACAATGTAGCGCGGAGCGGACGGCTCGGGTTCGACCTTGGAGCGCAGGCGCTTGACGTGGACGTCGAGGGTCTTGGTGTCGCCTACGTAGTCGGCGCCCCAGACGCGGTCGATGAGCTGGCCCCGGGTGAGGACGCGGCCGGCGTTGCGCAGCAGCAGCTCTAGGAGTTCGAACTCCTTGAGGGGCAGCTGGACTCCGGCGCCGTCGACGGTGACGACGTGGCGTTCGACGTCCATCCGGACCGGGCCGGCGGCCAGCGTCGGGGTGGTCACCTCGGCGGCCTCGGTGCCCTGGCGGCGCAGGACGGCGCGGATGCGGGCGACGAGTTCGCGCGGCGAGTACGGCTTGGTGACGTAGTCGTCGGCGCCGATCTCCAGGCCGACGACCTTGTCGATCTCGCTGTCCCGGGCGGTGACCATGATGATCGGAACGGCGGAGCGTTGCCGCAACTGGCGGCACACCTCGGTGCCGGACATCTCCGGCAGCATGAGGTCGAGCAGCACGATGTCGGCACCGGTCCGGTCGAACTGCGTGAGCGCGGAGGTTCCGGTCGCGGCGACCGAGACCTCGAATCCCTCTTTGCGCAGCATGTATGACAGGGCGTCGGAGAACGACTCCTCGTCCTCGACCACGAGCACGCGGGCCAATGAAGTTCCTTCCGTCGTCGGCAACCGGGTCAACGCCCGGCCACACCGGACTCGATCTCAATCGCCGTCGGTGACGGCGAGGGGGATTCGGGGGGTCGCGCCGGTAGGCGCAGGGTGAACGTAGAGCCGTCGCCGAGTGAACTGGTCACGTCGACGCGGCCCCCGTGGTTGGTGGCGATGTGTTTGACGATGGCGAGGCCGAGGCCGGTGCCACCGGTGGAGCGGGACCGTGCCTGGTCGGCGCGGTAGAAGCGTTCGAAGATGCGGTCGACGTCCTGGGGCGCGATGCCGATGCCCTGGTCGGTGACGTCGACCTCGATCCAGTCCTCGCTGTGACGCATCGTGATCGACACCTTGGTGTCGTTGCCGGAGTAGGCGATGGCGTTCTCGACGAGGTTGGTGACGGCGGTGGCGATCTGGCTGTCGTTGCCGTACGCCGTGGAGCCCTTGGGCCCCTCGTAGACGATCTCGATGTGTTTGGCCGCGGCGGTGGTCCGGGTCCGGTCGACGACCTCGGCGATGACCCAGTCGACGGAGACCGGTTCGGGGTTGGGCAGCGGTTCGGCGCCCTGGAGCCGGCTGAGTTCGAGCAGCTCGTTGACGAGCCGGCCCATCCGGGCGGACTCGTGGTGGATGCGCTCGGCGAAGCGGCGGGCGGCGAGCAGGTCCTCGGACTGGGCGACGGGTGTGCCGTCGGGCAGCTGTGTGGCGTCGAGGAGTGCCTCGGCCAGCAGCTGGAGCGCGCCGATCGGGGTTTTGAGCTCGTGGCTGACGTTGGCGACGAAGTCGCGGCGGACCCGGGCGAGCCGGTGCGACTCGGTGACGTCGGCGGCTTCGACGGCGACGTGGGTGGCGTTGAGGGCGACGGCTCGCAGGTGCAGGCCGAGCGGTGCCTGCGCGCCGCCGGCCCGGCCGCGCGGAAGATCAAGTTCAACTTCACGGCGTACGCCGGTGCGGCGCACCTGGCCGGCGAGGGTTCGCAGGATGGGGTGCGCGGCGATGGTGCCGGGCGCGCCGCCGGAGCGGAGCAGGCCCATGGCTCGTGCGGCCGGGTTGACGAGGACCGGGTAATCGTCGGCGTCGAGGACGACCACGCCGACGCGGAGTGAGTCGAGGCTCTTGCGTCCCAGGCCTTTGAGGCTGTTCTTTGCTGCCGGGCGGTCGTCGTCCGGTTCGATGGCGGCTCTCCCCTCCAGCGGTCCGGGCCGAGCCTGGTCGCCCGGCCGGCGGACCCTGGCCAGGGTCAGCCCCGCTCCGACACCGACGGCGAGCGCAGCTGTGACGAGGCCGGCGGCATATTCCCACTCCACGCTGCGATCGTAGGGTCATTGTTTACCTGGACCACAGAGCCAAAGGGGCAAATCCGGCGCGCGTCGAATAATGTTCACCACCGCGCCCGGCGTCGTTCACCGCTGTTCATGTTCGCGCTGCCGGGTCGACCTAGCGTGGGCAGCACACACCGGCCGACGCCCGCGATCGGGCCGGCCCTGAGCTACCGGGACCAGAACATGCGCGAGGAATACCAGGCAGACCTCATCGAGGTGAGCCGCCTGCTGGTGACCATGGCGGAGTCGGTGCGCGCCGCGCTCCGTAAGGCGACGACCGCGCTGCTGACTGCGGACCTCAAGGCCGCCGAAGCGGTGATCGAGCGTGACGTCGAGGTTGACAAGATCTATGAGCAGGTCGAGGCGAAGGTCGCGGACACCATCGCCCGGCAGGCGCCGGTCGCGGGTGACCTGCGCCGGGTGATCACCGCCCTGCACATCTCGGCCGACCTGGAGCGGATGGGCGATCTTGCCGAGCACGTCGCGAAGACCGCGGCGCGGCGGCACCCGTCGCCGGCTGTTCCGGCCGAGCTGCGGCCGACGTTCAAGGAGATGGCGGAGGTGGCGGACCGGATGGCGGAGAAGATCACCGGCCTGCTGCAGAAGCCGGACACCACCGTCGCCGCCGGACTGGAGGGCGAGGACGACGCGATCGACGACCTCGAGCGCCACCTCTTCAAGATCATGCTGGACGACGACTGGCCGTACGGTGCGGAGACCGCCATCGACGGCGCCCTGCTGGGCCGTTTCTACGAGCGTTACGCCGACCACGCGGTGAACATCGGCGAGCACGTCATCTATCTGGTGACCGGCGAGCAGACCACGGTCGCCGCCGACGACTGATCCGATCCCGGGCCAGTCGTGGCCCGCGGATCCGAAGGCCGGGACGCCACGGGGGCGTCCCGGCCTTCGTCGTTTCAACAGAGGAGCTAGCGGCCCTGGTTGGCGACCGCGGCGGCGGCTTCCTTGGCCGCCTGCGGGTCGAGGTACGTGCCGCCGACCGTGATCGGGCGAAGGTTCTCGTCCAGGTCGTAGCGCAGCGGGATGCCGGTCGGGATGTTCAGCTTGGCGATCGCCTCGTCGGAGATGCCGTCGAGGTGCTTGACGATGGCGCGCAGCGAGTTGCCGTGCGCCGCGACGAGCACGGTCTTGCCGGCGCGCAGGTCCGGGACGATCGCGTCGTACCAGTAGGGCAGGGCCCGCTCCAGCACGTCCTTGAGGCACTCCGCCTTGGGCAGGATCTCCGGCGGCAGATCCGCGTACCGGGCGTCACCGGCCTGGGAGTACTCCGAGTCGTCCTCGATCGGCGGCGGCGGTACGTCGTAGGACCGGCGCCAGAGCATGAACTGCTCCTCGCCGTACGTCTCAAGGGTCTGCTTCTTGTCCTTGCCCTGCAGGGCGCCGTAGTGGCGCTCGTTGAGCCGCCAGTGACGCTTCACCGGGATCCAGTGGCGGTCGGTGATGTGCAGTGCGATCTCGCTGGTCCGGATCGCGCGGCGCAGCAGGCTGGTGTGCACCACGTCGGGCAGCACCCCCTGCTCCTTGAGGAGTTCGCCGCCGCGCCGCGCCTCGTCCTCGCCCTTGGCGTCCAGGTCCACGTCGACCCAGCCGGTGAAGAGGTTCTTGGCGTTCCACTCGCTGTTGCCGTGCCGCAGCAGCACCAGGGTTCCAGTCATGAGCACATCTTCCCTCGTGGCGCCCGTGCCCGTGCGACCACCCGGTACGTGGCCGCCGCCACATGGAAACCCGGTTGCGCCCGGCCCTAGGTTGTAAGGAAAGCAGGGATGATCAGCACTTACGGGGAGGGTGTCGTGCGGGGTTGGCTGCGTCAGGCGGCGGGTGGGCTGCCGCGGCAGTTCTGGTTCCTCTGGACCGGCACCCTGATCAACCGCCTCGGCGCGTTCGTGGTGATCTTCCTCAGCATCTACCTGACCAGCGACCGCCACTTCACGCAGAGCCAGGCCGGCCTGGTCCTGGGGCTGTACGGCGTTGGCGGCGCGGTCGGCACGATGACCGGCGGCGTCCTGGCCGACCGGTGGGGCCGCCGGCCGACCATGCTGACCGCCCAGTTCGGCGCGGCGGCGCTGATGCTGGCGCTCGGGTTCGCCCACTCGTACGCGCAGATCGCCGTGACAACCCTGCTGCTCGGCCTCTTCTCCGAGGCGGTCCGCCCGGCCTTCTCGGCGATGATGGTCGACGTCGTCCCGGAGAAGGACCGGGTCCGCGCGTTCTCGCTGAACTACTGGGCGATCAACCTCGGGTTCGCGCTGTCCGCGGTGGCGGCGGGTTTCGCGGCGCAGTTCGACTACCTGCTGCTGTTCGTGGTCGACGCGGGCACGACGGTGATCACCGCGACCATCACGGCGATCTTCCTGGCCGAGACCCGTCCGGCCCGCACCCACAGCACCGGCACCGGGAGCGCGGTGCGCGCGCCGGGCATGGGCGCGGCCCTGAAGGACCGGGTGTTCCTGGTCTACCTGCTGCTGAGCCTCGCCTCGGTGCTGGTGGTCATGCAGCACATGTCGACGCTGCCGATCGCGATGCTGGCCGACGGTTTCCCGGCGTCCACGTTCGGCCTGGTGATCGCCGTCAACGGCGTGCTGATCGTGGCCGGGCAGCTCTTCGTGCCCCGGATCATCGGCGGACGTGACAGCGCCCGGGTGCTGTCGCTGGCCACGCTGATCATCGGCGCCGGGTTCGGGCTGGTGGCGCTCGCCGAGTCCGCGTGGATGTACGTGCTCACCGTGATCATCTGGACGCTCGGCGAGATGCTCCAGTCACCCAGCAACGCGGCCACCGTCGCGGCCCTGTCCCCGCCCGCACTGCGCGGCCGTTACCAGGGTCTGCACTCGCTGATCTGGTCACTCGGGACGGCACTGGCACCGATCCTCGGCGGCCTGGCGCTGCAGAAGGCGGGCGACGCGGCGCTCTGGGGCGGCTGCTTCGCTCTGTGCGCGATCGCCGCGGTGGGGCAACTGCTGGCCGGTCCGGCTCGGGCGAGAAGGGCCGAGCAGCAGCGCCGAGCCGCCGAGATGGAAACGCATCAATCAAATATGACGCCAATTACGGGATGATCATCCGGTTAACGGCGCACGAAACAAGCTAGAAACAAAAGCGCCGGCGGCGGCGGACGACACCCATCCCCATAGGCGCCGCCCGCACTAACCGCCGGTCTCGGGTCGCGCCGTCCCCCAACGGCTCATGCCACCCGTCCCCAAACGCCGATCCGCGGCGATCGTTGCCGATCGACCCGTTCCCCGAACTTACGGTTCGGCGTCCATCGACCACGCTAGTTGGGGCAGTCAAGCCTCACAACCCGATTCCGTGTCGACATCTGTTCCGACGGTCACATTGCCCAACAACCAACCGATCGGCTGATCCGCCAATCACTCGTCCGGGCTTCCCGGGTCGGAAAAAATTACTACGCCGATTGCCCGATCCCGGCCGTGAAAACCGTTTCCCGCGACGTCGTCCACATCGGACCCCGGGTGCGGATCATATAGAGTGCGATCGCATCGATCATGGGGGAAGTCATGGCTCTCGCACTCCGTCACGCCGCACTGATCTCGGCGTTGACGTTGACCGCCGCGCTCGCACCCGCACCGGCCCAGGCAGCCCGAGCGGAAGACACCACCGCGCCGGTCATCACGAGCGTCGGCCTGACCGAGGGCCAGCGGGTCCGCAAGGGCGTCCTGCTCACCCCCGAGGTCTCCGACGACACCGCCGTGACCCGCCTCGAGCTCAGCGGGCCCGGCTTCGAGACCGTCGTCCGCACCGAGGCGCCCTGGCGGCCCTACTGGCTCACTCCGGCGGGCGAGGCCGACGTCCCGGTCACGCTGACCGCTTTCGACGCGGCCGGCAACAGCTCGGCGGCCACGGTCACCGTGCACGTCGACAACGTCGCACCCCGGGTGGGACTGCGCATGCCGGCGCACTACGTCCGCAACGGCATCGTCCCGCTCACGGTCCAACCGTGGGCGAATGCGGATATGTCGGATGTGGAGTACGTCTACTACTACGCCAACGGCGAGTTCGTCGGTGTGACCGGCGCCGCGCCCTGGACCGTCGACTGGGACACCACCGCGCACAGCGGGCTGGTCGAGCTGTGGGCCTACGTGTACGACGCCGTGGGCAACGTGCAGGTCACCGAGACCCTGGTCACGGTCGACAAGCTGGCACCCACGAAGGTCACCGTCGGATACCCGGCGACCGACGGCTACATCGGCCAGGGCGGGCTGCTCAGCGTGGACGCCACCGACGACCTCTCGGTCTGGGGTTCCGAGCTGGTCGTCGGCGGCCAGGTGATCAGCAGGAACGACATCGCCTCCACCGGGCGGCTCGACCTGCGCTGGGACACCCGCCTCGCGAACGGGCCGGTGCCGATCACGATCCGGGTCAGCGACCAGGCCGGCAACGTCACCGAGGTGCGGCGCACGGTGACCGTCGACAACGACCGCCCGGTCGTCACCGTCGGCGCGAGCCAGGGCGCGTACCTTCGCGGCCGGGTCACCCTCACGCTGACCGGTTACCGGGACGCCACCGCCCTGAGCGACTTCCAGGGCACGCTGGTCAACTCCCGGCAGTACTACGGGTTCGACCACGCCGACGCCACCCGCAGCGTGGTGGCCGAGACCACGCAGGTCCCGGACGGCCGTTACACGCTCGGCTGGCGCACCACCGACGCGGCCGGCAACACGACCGTGGTGACCCGGGCGGTGACCGTCGACAATCACGCACCGGCCGTCTCGCTGACGAAGGCGCCGAAGAACAGGGCGAAGGTGACCAAGAAGTTCACGGTCACCGCGAAGGCGAGCGACCCGTACGGCGTTGCCAAGGTTCAGCTGCTGGTCAACGGCAAGGTGGTGGCGACCGACGCGACGGCGGCGTACTCGTTCACGGTGAACCCGAAGAAGTACGGCAAGAAGTTCACCGTGCGGGTCCGGGCGTATGACCGGGCGGGCAACGTCCGCTACGGCGTCACGCGGACTTACCGTCGCTAGCCAGGTGCTTGAAGGCCTGCAGGTTGGCCAGTGACTCGCCGCGCTTGACCCGCCACTCCCACTCGCGGCGGATCGACGTGCCGAAGCCGATCTCCAGCATCGTGTCGAACGACTCGTCGGCGTACGTGAGCACCGAACCGAGCAGCCGGTCGAGCTCGTCCTCGTCCAGGCCCTTGAGCGAGACGCGCCCGGTCAGGTACACGTCGCCGGCCGCGTCGATGGAGAACCCGACGCCGTACATCCGGGCGTTGCGCCGCAGCAGCCAGGCCCACAGGTCCTCGTGCCGCTCGTCCGGCCGGCGCATCACGAACGCCTCGATGCGCAGCGCGTGCTCACCGACGATCAGGTTGCAGGCGGTCTTGAGCTTGTGGGTGCCGGGGAGCGAGACCACATAGGAGCCGTCCCCGGTGGACTCCCACTCCAGCTCGCGGTCGGTCAGCACCCGCTCGATCAGTTCGGTCACCATGCGCACGTCGCCTTCTCGAGCCGGGCCGCGATCAGCGCCCGATGCTGATCCACCGCGTCACGGTAGACCGCCAGCAGGCCGTCCGCGGTGCGGTCCCAGGAGAACTGGGACGCGTGGGCGACCGCGCCGGCCGCCAGCCGGTGCCGGTAACCGGGCGCGTCGAGCAGGCGCTCCAGCACCCGGGCCCAGTCGCCGGGGTCGTGCCCGTCGACCAGCACGCCGCTGATCCCGTCCCGCACCGCCGTGACCAGGCCGCCGACGGCCGCCGCGACCACCGGGGTGCCGCACGCCTGCGCCTCGAGCGCGACCAGGCCGAACGACTCGTTGTAGGAGGGCACCGCGACCAGGTCGGCGGCACGGTACAGCGCCGCCAGGCCGGCGCCGGTCTGTGGCGGCAGGAACACCACCGAGTCGCTGACGCCGAGCGAGGCGGCCAGTTCGATGAGGGCGGTGGGCCGGTCCAGGCCGCTGCCGCTGGGCCCGCCGCAGATCACCACGGTGACGTCCGAGGCGCCCCGGGCACGCATCTCGGCGACCGCGGAGATCAGCACGTCGGGCGCCTTGAGCGGCTGGATCCGGCCCACGAACGCGACGATCCGGCCGTGCTCGGGCAGGCCGAACCGGGCCCGGTCGACGGCGCCGGGCCGGAACCGCTCCAGGTCGACGCCCGGCTGCACGACGCTGACCAGGGACGGGTCCGCGTCGTAGTGGGCGATCAGGTCCTGCGCCTCGAAGCGGGTGTTGGCGACCAGCCGGTCGGACTCCGCGACGACCTGCTCCTCGCCGATCAGCCGGGATTTCGGCTCGGGCCGGTCACCGGCCGCGATGAACCGATTCTTCACCTTGGCGAGAGTGTGCGCGGTGTGCACGTGCGGCACGCCCCACCGTTCCCGGGCCAGCCAGCCCACCTGCCCGGAGAGCCAGTAGTGCGAGTGGATCAGGTCGTAGTAGCCGGGCGGGTGCGCCGCCTCGGCCCGCAGCACGCCGTTGGTGAAGGCGCACAGCTGGGAGGGGAGTTCCTCCTTGGCCAGGCCCTCGAACGGTCCCGCGGTGACGTGCCGGACGTACACTCCCGGTGACATCTCGACCAGGGCGGGCAGGCCGCTGGCGGTGGCCCGGGTGAAGATCTCCACCTCGACCCCGCGCGCGGCGAGCCGCTTGGCCACCTCGACGATGTAGACGTTCATGCCGCCCGCGTCGCCGGTGCCCGGCTGTTCCAGCGGCGACGTGTGCACGGAGAGAGTGGCGATCCGCCTGGGAGTCACAGCTGCCCCTCCGTGTCGTGTCGAATTCCGGGTAGAAAACTTGTTGCGCCAACGTTCATCTTCCCCATCGGCGTAGCCCGAACCACCATGCAGCCGACCGAGGGTGATCCAGGTCATCGACGAAGCGGTCCGGATGATGCGAGAGGATCGGGACATGCAGAACATCGCAGTGGTCACCGGCGCGTCGAGCGGAATCGGTGCCGCGACGGCACGCAGACTCGCCGCCGAGGGCTTTCACGTTGTCGCCGCGGCCCGCCGGGTCGACCGGCTGGAGGCGCTGGTCAAGGAGATCGGCCCGGCGGCGACAGCGGCCGAGTGTGACGTGACCTCGGACGACTCGGTCGCCGGGCTGGCCGAGGTGGTGGCCGGGCTGGGTGGTCCGCTCACGCTGCTGGTCAACAACGCGGGCGGTGCCCGCGGCCTCGACCCGGTCGCCACCGGCTCGGTCGAGGACTGGCAGTGGATGTACGACGTGAACGTCCTCGGCACGCTCCGGGTGACCAAGGCGCTGCTGCCTGCCCTGGAGGTGAGCGGCCGGGGGACGATCGTGACGGTCGGGTCCACCGCGGCGTTCACCGTCTACGAGGGAGGCAGCGGGTACACCGCGGCCAAGCACGCACAGACCGCCCTGGTCGGGACGTTGCGGCTGGAACTGTCCGGAAAGCCGGTCCGGGTCGTCGAGATCGACCCCGGCATGGTGCGCACCGACGAGTTCTCGCTCAAGCGCTTCGGCGGCGACCGGGCCCGGGCCGACGCGATCTACGACGGGGTCAGGGAGCCGCTGGTGGCCGACGACATCGCGGACGTGATCGCGTTCGCCGCGACCCGGCCGCAGCACGTCAACATCGACCGGCTGGTGATCCGCCCGATCGCGCAGGCCGCACAGCACAAGGTCCACCGGGAGAAGTAGTGAAGCCCATCGGCGCGATCACCAGGGGCACCACCAACCCCAATCGCCTGCGCCGGGTGGACAGCTTTCTCGCGTACCGTTGCGAAATTGATCTTCAAAACGCACGCGTGCCGCTGGTCGTCGATCTGGGCTACGGCGCGACGCCGGTCACCGCTGTAGAGCTCCGGCGCAGGCTGTCGGTCACGGTCCGTGCGGACGTCGCGGTGGTCGGTTTGGAGATTGATCCGGTACGGGTGACCGACGCGCAGCCGTTCGCCGACCCGCCGTTGCTCGAGTTCCGCCGCGGCGGGTTCGAGCTGGCCGGTCTCGCGCCGGTGGTGGTGCGCGCGTTCAACGTCCTGCGGCAGTACGCGGAGGACGAGGTCGCCGCCGCGTGGCGGACGATGACCGCCAGCGGTGCCGTGCTGATCGAGGGCACCTGTGACGAGCTGGGGCGGATCGGCACCTGGGCGGTCGTCGAGGCCGGCACACCACGCACGCTCACGCTCTCCGCCCGGCTGCCGGCGCTGGAGCATCCGTCGGTCTTCGCCGAGCGGTTGCCGAAGGCGCTGATCCACCACAACGTCCCGGGTCACCCGGTGCACGAGCTGCTGCGGGCGCTGAGCCGGGCGTGGGAGACCGAGGCCACCCCGTTCGGCCCGCGGCAGCGGTGGCTGGCCACCGTCCGGCGGATGCGCGACGAGGGCTGGCCGGTGCTCGACGGCCCGGCCCGCTGGCGCCTCGGCGAACTGACGCTGCCCTGGCCGGTCAGTCGTTAGGCGAGAGCGCGTCCTTCAGCGCCTGCAGCAGGGCGTCCGCGGTGAACGGCTTCTTCACCAGCACGTCGTCCTCGCCGATCTGGCCCTTGCTGACCGCGATGTCCTTGGGCAGGCCGGAGACGAACACCACGCCGATGCCGGGGCGCAGGCCGCGGACGGTTCTGGCCAGGTCGCCGCCGGAGACCCCGGGCAGCGTCAGGTCGGTGATCAGCGCGTCGATCTCGCCCGGATGGTCCCGGCAGATCGGGATGGCCTCGTCCGGCTCACCGGCCGCCAGCGTCGCGTACCCGCGCCGCTCCAGCATGCGGCGCATGATGTCACGCAGATCCTCTTCGTCGTCGACGACCAGGACTGTCGGCCTTTCGGCGACCGGCGCCTCGGACATTCGTTCCCTCCTCGGACTGCGTCGTTCTCACGCTATCCGCCGCTCGGGGGTCGCGTACGGAACTTGGCGGCACCGAGCAGCGCCGGGTGACGGGGCCGGACTTGGGGCAGTTCCGGCGAAGCCGAGCGGGCGGCGGCGGCCCGGCGCAGCATGACGAGATAGCAGGGGCACGCCGGAATCACCTGAGGGAAAGGCTGGAAGGAACTTCAGAGCACCACCGTGCTCCGCCCGCCGATCGGGCGGATCACACCGGGAACCTCTAAGCCGACAGTGCCGCGGGCCGAACTTCTCGCTGTCAGGACCCGCTGCACCGCCACCGGACAAAGGAGAGCGATATGACCGCCCTGCTGTCGCCCGAGATCGACATCGTCGGCGAGATGACCGAACGCTGCGATCGCTGCGGCGCGGCCGCCAAGCTGGAGGTCGTTCTGGCCAGCGGCGGCGAACTGGCGTTCTGCGGCCATCACGCCAACCGTCACCACGGGGACATCGTGCGAGTCGCCAGCAAGGTCCGCATCGAGGACGGTTTCAGCTGGGCGGGCAAGTAACCGCCCACCCAGGAAGCGCGCGTTATGCTCTTTCCCTCACGTCTTGGGGGTATATGTGCATATCGCGGCGCATGGCGTGGGCAGGTTGTCCCGGCTGATCGCCGGGTGCGCCGGTGTCACGGTGGCCGTCCTCGGCGCGCTGGACACACGCACGCTTGACGACGGGATACCGCCGGGCGGGGTCGTCCCCGGCCCGGCGGCCGCCCTTGTCCCGGCCGGGATCGCCCTCCTCGTGCAGGTCGCACCGGCCACCGGGTACCGGGCCGGCCGGATCCGGGCCGCCGCGGCGGTCGTCCTGGCCCTCACCGCCGCCGCCATCGGCGCCGCCACCCTGCGCGACCAGCCCGCCGCGGCGGTCGCCGCCGTGCTCTCCGGCCTCGCCCTGGCCTGCCTCGACCTGCGCCTTCCCCCGCGTACCGGCACCGTCTCCTTTCGCGTCGCCGACCCGCTGCTGCTCGGCGCCGCCATGATCGCCCTGGTCGCGGTGGTGCCGCGGCTGTTCGCGCCGGCCTTTCCGGTCGGCGCCGGACCGGACAGCGTGATGCCGCTGCAGATGGCCGGCACGTTGCTGCTGCTCGCCGCCGGCGCCATCCTCGCCCGGCCGGAGACCAGCCCGCTGCGCGCCCTCGACGACTCCGGCCCGCGCAGCGCCGTACGCCGCCTCGCCCCCGCCCTGATCGCCGCTCCCCTCGTCGCCGCGCTGGTCAGCGCGTTCGCCGTGCGCACCGGAATCAGCCGCCCGGCAGCCGCGGTCAGCACCGGGGTGGTCCTCGGCGCGCTGTGCCTGCTCGCCCTGCTCGCCTACCTGGTCCGCACGCTCGACCGCGCCGACCGCCGCCAGCGCCACCTGGTGGCCGAGCTGCGCGACCGGCAGGACTTCGCGCAGACCCTGCTGCAGTCGATGAACGAGGCGGTCCTGGTGCTGGACGCCAACTACCGGGTGATCGACGTCAACCGGCGGTGGCGCGAGCTGACCGGGCACGACGGTGCCGTGCCCGACCCGCCGCCGCTGCCCCCGCCCGGCACCGGCCAGGACTGGACGATCCCGCGCGCCGACGGCACCCAGGTACCGGTGCTGGCCACCATGGCCGCCATCCCGGACGCCTCCGGAGCGCCGCGCGGATACGTCGCCACCTGCGTCGACATCGCCGAGCGCAAGCAGGCCGAGGACGCGCTCACCGAGCACGCCGCCGAACTGGAGCGCGGCAACGCCGACCTCGCCGCGGCGCTCGCCTTCAAGAACGACCTGACCTCGATGCTGACCCATGACGTGGCGCAGCCGATCAGCTCGATCGCCAGCCTCGCCGAGCTGCTCTGCGCCGACTGGGCGGACCTGCCCGACGACATCCGGCTCGAGCTGGCCTCGAAGATCGACAAGAACACCCGGCGGCTGGTCAAGATGATGAACGACCTGCAGCTGCTGTTCCGGCTGGACACCGGCACGGTGACCGCCCGCCGGGTGCCGGTCCCGCTGCTCGAGGTGGTCGAGTCGGTCAGCGCCGCAACCACCGCCGAGGGCGACGTGGAGATCGCCATCGACGAGGAGCTGACCGCGCTCGCCGACCGCGGGCACCTGACCGTCGTGGTGGAGAACCTGCTGAAGAACGCGCTCGGGCACGGGGCGCCGCCGGTGCACGTACAGGCCGGGCGGTGCGCGGCGGGCACGGTGCTGCTGGTGGTGCAGGACAGCGGCACCGGGATACCGGAGGACGTGCTGCCGAACCTGTTCGGCCGGTTCATCCGGGGCGCCGGCCTCGGGCTGTTCATCGTCCGGCACCTGGTCGAGGCGAATGGCGGCTCGGTCCGGTACGAGCACGCCGTGCCCCGGGGCGCCCGTTTTCTGGTCACGCTCGAGGGCACGCCCGCATAGCAAAAGGCCGGCCCGGAGGCCGGCCTTCGGAATCGGCGGCGTCAGCTGCCGCGCTCCTCTTCGTTGATCATGCCGTCGCCCCACATGTCGGAGGGGCCGGTGCGGCCGCCCATCCGGGCGACGCCGGTGTCCCACCCCGCGCCGGGGCTCGGCGCCGGGCCGGCCGGGCGGTTGCGGATGCGCGCGGCGACCGAGGCGGGCGACGCCGGGTCGGCGGAGACGCCCGGCAGCAGGGTACGCGAGCGGCCCATCTTGGTGCCGGCGCCGGACGGAATCGGCCGCCCGCCGAGCACACCGCTCTCCACCAGGCCCTTGAACGTGGTGAGGTCGGCCTTCAGGCGGCGGTTCAGCGACTCCTGGCCGTGCCGGTCGCTGGGCATGAGGAAGGCGATGTCGGCCTCGAGCTGCGCGACCACCTGGGTCTTCGCCTCGCCCATCGGGCGCAGCGTGATGGTCTCGGCGAGCAGCGGGCCCTCCATGGTCGACCAGGAGACGCGCTCGTCCGGCGACCGCTCGATGATCTGCGCGTCGAACTCGCGCCGCTTCCCGTCGACATCCATGATCCAGTGGGTCTGGTCGGCGCCGATCGGCGTCACCTGGCGCACGCCGGTCATGAAGCGCGGGTAGTTCTCGAATGCCGCGAGCTGCTCGTACACCGTGTGCACCGGTGCGCTGACCTCGATCGCCTGCTGAACCATACTCATCGCAACTCTCCCATGCTGAAGTGCTGGCATCACAGAGAGTACGGAGAGCAGAACAGATCGTGTTCGCTTTCGCTCAGACGCGGCGCAGGTACTGCCAGCGGCCCACCTCGGCGGCGTACCGGGCGTCACTCGCGGGCACCAGCGTCACGCCGGCCTCCCGCAGCATCTCCACCAGCCGCGGGGACGGACTGCGCCAGGCCTCGCTGATCTCCACGACGGTTCCGGTGGTCCGGCAGGCGGCGGCCAGGTCGCCGACCAGCGCGGCCGAGACCACGGTGTCGTCCACGCCGGCCTGCGTCAGCAGCGCGAGCGGCCGGGCGAGCTGCGAGGGGACGTACCGGGAGGCCCGCTCGATGCCCTTCACGGTCGCGGCCACCAGCGCCTCGGCCGCCTGCTCGGCGGTGAGCACCCCGGCGGTCAGGCGGCGGCGCAGCTCCCGGGCGTCGAGGAGGTCGTCGCCGTACGGCAGCCCGGAGACCGCGACGGAGAGGGCGTCGAGCTGGGCCAGGTCGGACGGCAGTGCGAGCCAGCCGTCCGGGCGGACGACCTCGACCTCGGCGGCCACCCGCAGCTTGAGCTCGGTGCGGTGCCGGGCGCGGCGCACCGCGTCGGCGTACGCGGTCAGCCAGGTGGTCTCGGGCCCGGCCTGGTCGGCGAAGGTCAGCGCGCTCAGCCCTGCCCGGTCGGCGGCGGAGACCACCACACCGACGGCGTCCCGGCCGGCGGAGAAACCGGTGTGCACATGCGCGTCGACCCTGAGGTCCAGCGCGCACGCGGTGCCGACGGCACCGCCACCGATGACTGAATCGCGCTCTGCGCCCACGCTCGCTCCCCTGAACCCACCGACGGGTGTCTCCCGTCCGTGGATGAGAGTGCCGCCGGGACGTTGTCTCCGGGGTCAGCGGGCGGTGCAGGTGAGGTGCGTCCTGCGGGTTCCGTCCGGCAACCGGTCCGCAATCGTCGGGCAACGGTGCCGGTATCCGGGGGAGGTCAGCCTTCAGGCATGAAGGTTCTGGCGACCGTGGCGGCAGCGAGCCTGCTGGCCGTGACACCCGCGTTCACCCCACCGGCGGAGGCCGCGCCGAAGGTCAAGACGGTCGTCGGCGCCGCGAAGACCGACGGGACACGGCTCAATCTGCGCCGCGCGCCCTCGGCGTCGGCCGAGCGGTTCGGGTCGGTGGCCAACGGCGCGACCGTCTGGATCCTGTGCCAGGTCACCGGGCAGAAGATCACCGGCACGGTACGGGCCACGAACGTCTGGAACCGCCTGGCCAACGGCGCCTACGCGTCGGACGCGTACGTCGTACGCCCGGAAGTGAAGATCCCGGCATGCGTGCCGGAACCCACCCGGCCGGACCCCGCACCCCCTGTTCCGCCACCCGCCAAGGGTGAGAAATGGGGCCTGCCGGTGAACGCCGGGGTGGTCAGCGGATTCCGCACCATCGCCCGGCCCGCGCACGACGGCGCCGACCTGTCCGCCAAGCGGGAGACGCCGATCCTGGCCGCCTCCGCCGGCACCGTGATCCGGGTGGTCTGCAACGTCTCGGCCGGCACCTGCGACGAGGACGGCAGCCCCGCGCTCAAGGGCTGCGGATGGTACGTGGAGGTACAGCACGCCGGGAACATCGTCACCCGGTACTGCCACATGGTCCGCCGGCCGGCCGTCACGGTCGGACAGAGCGTCGCCCTGGGCCAGCTGCTCGGGAACGTCGGCACCTCGGGCTCGTCGTCAGGGCCGCACCTGCACTTCGAGGTGCACGTCAACGCGGCGCCGGCCGTGCACGACAACGCGGTCGACCCGATCGCCTTCCTGCGCGGCCGCGGCGTGGCGATCGGCCAGTAGGTTCCGGAGACGCGCGAACGCCCGCCATGCGGCGGGCGTTCGGCGATTCACTCCTTCGGGTCGGGCTTCTCGAGCATCTTGGCGAGCGCGTGCACGGCGTCCTCGGTGGGCGAGGCGGCCGCCCGGTTCGCCTCCTGGAGCTCCCGGTACACCTCCTCGCGGTGCACCTGAACATCACGAGGAGCCTGAATGCCCAGCCGGATGACGTCACCACGGGCTTCGAGCACCGTGATGACGACGTCGTCGCCGATCATCACGCTCTCCCCGGCCCGCCGGGTCAACACAAGCATCGATGCCCTCCTCCATCCATGGAACGGACAGCATGGCAAAGGCGCGGCCGCGAGGAAACACGACCGCGCCTGCTGCTCTGGAGGGTCAGAAGTTCCGGTTCATGATCGCCCGGACCGGGTATCCCGATCCACTGAGGACGACCTGCATGGCCCGCATGCTGTCGCGGTCCACCACGATCGGCGCGAGCAGGTTCGCGGTGGTCTCCTCCTTGCTCGCGGTGATGACCGTGAGCAGCAGCAGCCGGTCCGGATCCTTGGTGTTCAGCGCGGCGAACACCTCGTTCTCGATCTCCGGCGCGTAGTCCGGGAAGAACGGCTCCGGCGGAGCGACCAGGAATCGCAGCTCCGGGTTGTCGATCGACGTGAAGGCGTAGAGCAGACCGTCGTCGTTGAGACGCACCAGAACGAAATCCCGGTGTGCGGGGAACCCCGGCATGGGCACCGCCATCGTGATGGTCGGCAAACCCAGTGACGGGTCGGTCATGGTGGCCTCGATCGGTCGGGACGCGGTGCGAATAGTCATGGTCACCTCAGGAAATCGATGAGCGAGGGCTGGATCACCTTGGCCGTGGCGGCCAGGGCGGCCTGATACGAGGTCTGCTGGAGCTGCAATTCCATGATCGCCTTCGGCAGGTCGACATCCTCGATATCGGATAGCTGCGACGACACGGACATCAAGCGATCCTCAGCGGACTGCTTCATCTGGGTAACCCGATTGTATCGGGCGCCAACCTCCGAAAGAGTAGATTTCATCTTTTCAGAGGCTTTATCGAGATTACCCAGACCAGCATCGAGGGCGGCGTGATCGCCGTCGCGCATGGCCGCGACCAGTTTGTCGAGAGCCTTGAAGAGCTGGGCCGGGTTCTCCACCGGCGGGCTGCCGGGCGGGAGCACGTTTCCGTCGGCGTCGATGAAATCTCCGTTCTCGTCCATCAGATTGTCGGTACCGAAGGCCTCCGGCCCGCGTACGTCCACGCGTACCTTCGCGTTGGGCCCGATGGCACGCATCGTCTCGCCGCTCTCCTCGCCGACGTACGCCCCGGTCAGGTCGTACGCCTGGGCGTCCGGTGTGAACCCGCCGAACACCGGGCGGTCGAGGTACTTCGTGTTCGCGTACTGGACCAGCGTGCCCTTGATCTGCTCGATCTCGGCGGCACGCGCCTTGTTGGCCTCCGGGGTGCTGCCGCCGCCGGCACTCGTGGCGGCCAGCGTCAGGTCCCGGACCTTGCCGATGAGCTCGGTCGCGCTCTGCAGGTTGTCCTGCATCGCACCGAGCCGGCCGAGCGCGTCGTCGGCGTTCGCGGAGTACTTCTTGTTCGCCCGCACCTCGCCGCGCAGCTGGAGCGCAGTCACCGTGCCGGTCGGTGAGTCCGACGGGCGGTGCAGCAGCTTGCCGCTGGAGATCTGGTCCTGCGCGGTCTGCGTACGGCTCAGGTTGCGCTGCAGGCTCGCCATCGTCCTGGTGCGGACGCTGCTCTCGGTCACTCGTGGGCTACTCATCAGCGAACCTCCCCTTACCTGCCGACCAGACCGGTCCGGTTGATCAGTTGGTCGAGCATCGAATCGATCGTGGTGAGCACCCGCGAGGCCGCCTCGTAACCGCGCTGATAGGTCAGCAGGTTGGTCATCTCCTCGTCGAGGTTGACCCCGGACTCGGCGTCACGGGCCGCGTCCACCTGGTCGGTCACGGCGTTCTGGATGTCGCGCCGGCGGATCGAGGCCTGCGCGGCGACGCCCAGGTCACCGATCAGCGACTGGTAGGCGGCGTCGGCACCGGTGCGCGAGGTGGACAGCTCCGACAGATCGTCGGCCGTCTCGCCGTTGAGCACGCCGGGCGTGGCCGTCGGGTTGCCCGAGGAGATCGCCAGCTTCTGCGGGTTCGACACGGCCACCGAGATGTTCGCCGCGGTCAGGTCCGGGTCACCGTTGTACGTGACGAAGAAGTCCTGATTCGTCTCGCCGTCCAGGTTGTAGCCGGTCCGGTACTTCGCGTTGACGTCGTCCGCCAGCGCGTTGGCGACCTGGTTCAGCCGGCCCGCGATGGTGTCCAGGGTGCCGCCCTTGGCCAGCAGCTCCATCTGGGCGCCCATGGTGCCGCCCGCCGCCACCGGGATGTCCGGCGTGTCCTCCCAGCGCAGGTTGACCGGGTGCGCGTCGACATCCTCCAGGCGGTACGCGCCACCGCTCTCGATCCCGATCTTGCGGGTGGAGAACTCGCTTACCAGCGGTCCACTCCCGACGTACACGTTGATCGCGCCGTTCGGCAGGTCGGTCGCGGTCGCGCCGATCATCTCGGACAGCTTCAGCATCTGCTGTCCCCGCTGGTCCATCAGCTCGTTGGCCTGCAGACCGGCCGCGGTGGCCACCACGATCTCCTGGTTGAGCCGGGCGATCGAGTCGGCCGCCTTGTTGACGTCCTTGTAGTACGTGTCCAGCCCGGTGCGGGTCGCCTCGAACTGGCTGTTCAGCGCGCCGTGCGCGTCGTTGAGCGAGGCCGCGACGGTGTTGGCCTGCTCGATCAGGGCCGACTTGGGCGCGGCCTTGTCCGGGTTGGCGGCCACCGCGTTCCAGCCGTCCCACATGTCCTGCAGCCGGGCCTGGATCGCGGTGTCGCTCGGCTCGCCGAACACGTCCTCGATCAGGTTGTACGAGCCGGCCCGCTCGTTGTGGTACGAGGAGTTCGCGTGCTCGGTGTAGCTGCGCTGGTCCAGCGCGGTGTTGCGCAACCGGTCCACCGAGGAGACGGTGACACCGCTGCCGACCGCCGACGTGGTGGCGTAGATGCCCGGCACCAGGTTGGCGTTCTGCGCCTGCATCACCACACGCTGGCGGGTGTACCCCTCGGTGCTCGCGTTCGCGATGTTCTGGCCCGTGATGTCCAGGCCCCGGCGCTGCGCGTAGAGAGACGTGAGCGCGGTGTTGAGTCCACTGAATGTGCTGCCCATCAGATCGCCTCATCAACCAGAGTGGGGCGCCGCACGGCGCCGCTGACGGTCTGGCCCTGCGGTCCGTACGTTTCCACAGTCTCGGCGAACGCGAGCATGGTTTCGCGAGCCGCGCGCTGACCCGCGGTGAGCAGGTCGCGGTTGACGTCGGCCAGGGCCCGGATCTCCGACGTCAGCATCAGGAACGCCTTGCGGTGCTGGTGCAACAGGTCCGACCAGGGGTCGGGTGCGGCGTCGGCGAGTTCGCCGAGGGAGGCGTCCGGGGACAGGCCCAGCTCGGCGGCGACGTCCTGCGCGTACGCCGCGCGGATGACCTCCGTCTGCCGGATCTGATCCAGTACGACCTCCACCTCGCGGGTGGCGTGGCTGAGCCATCGTGACCGGTTGGACGCGAGGAGCAACTGCTCCTCCTCAAGCTTGAAAAGCAGCATCTCCAGCAGCTCACGTGAACGCCACAGGACGCTGGCCAGGTCGGTCAGGCTCACCCGGTCCTCCGTCGTATCGCTGGTCGGGCTCACCCCTTCCGGCGGACCCGCTCATTCGGACAGGTCGGCACATCCGCGGTACCGCTGAGCGGTTTCCGACGATCGGCACTTCTCCGGTTCGCCCGAAAAGACCGAAAAAATCTCAGAGAATCCTCATGGCCTTTCGGCGCACCGCCGAAGGGATGTGACGGAACACCACGGCTCATGGATGGGCCGGTAAGACCCCAATCAAGGAGGAACAACCCAATGGGTCTTCGTATCAACCAGAACATCGCCGCGCAGAACGCGTACCGGAACCTCTCGGTGACCGACAACCAGATGTCGAAGTCGCTCGAGAAGCTGTCCAGCGGCTTCCGGATCAACCGAGCGGCGGACGACGCGGCCGGCCTCTCGATCTCCGAGGGCCTGCGCGCCCAGGTCGGTGGCCTCAAGGTCGCCGTGCGCAACGCTCAGGACGCGATCAGCGTCGTGCAGACCGCTGAGGGTGCCCTCAACGAGGTCACCAGCATGCTGCAGCGTATGCGTGACCTGTCGGTCCAGGCGAACAACGCCTCGCTGGACAACGAGGCGAAGTCGGCCGCCCAGGCCGAGTTCGTCCAGCTCCGCGACGAGATCAACCGGGTCGCCGAGACCACCGCGTTCGGCAAGTCGAAGCTGCTCGACGGCACCTTCGGCCTGACCCGGGAGATGCGCAGCGCCGCCCCGATCGACGCGGCGTCGCTGACCAACCCGGTCACGATGACGATCAGCCAGATCGCCGGCGCCGACATCGTCGGCCCGGACGGCACCACCGCCGCACCGATCAACATCTCGGTCGACCCGACCGATCTGTCCGCACAGCAGATCGCCGACGAGGTCAACAAGCAGCTGGCCACCGCGCTGAAGGGCTCGAAGAACGGCACCACCGGTGAGAGCTTCGGCGGCAACGAACTGGTGCTGAGCGCGTCGACGTCGATCGACAACACCGACCCCGCCAACCCGATCACGAACTACTCGTTCCGGCTCGGTGGCTCGGTGGACTTCAACGTCACCGCCAGCGCCCTGACCGCGACCGGCGACACCACCGGCCAGGCGGCCAACGTTGTCGACGGCGCCACGCCGGGTGCCTTCCAGATCGGCGCGAACCAGGGCGAGAAGCTGACCGTCACGATCAAGGAGATCAGCTCGGAGACCCTGGGTCTCAACAACCTGAACCTGACCTCCGGCGCCTCCGGCAGCACCGACACCGGTGCCGCCCTGGCCATGAAGGCTCTGGACTCGGCGATCCAGTCGGTCTCCGACCAGCGTGCCTCGCTCGGTGCGCACCAGAACCGCTTCGAGCACACCATCAACAACCTGAACACAGCCGTGGAGAACCTGTCCGCGTCCGAGTCGCGTATCCGCGACACCGACATGGCCCAGGAGATGGTCTCGTTCACGCGCAACCAGATCCTGACCCAGGCCGGTACGGCCATGCTCTCGCAGGCCAACCAGGCCTCGCAGAACGTGCTGTCGCTGCTCCGCTGACGAGCGCTAACCGAATAGCCACCGACGACAACTGAATCTGGTTCCTGAAGGACCGAATAGGTGGGGGTAGCCGGCAACGCCAAGCCGGCTGCCCCCGCTCCGCAATCGACCTCGGTACGAAAGCAGGTTTCCCGTGACCAGCTCTGTCGACGGCCTCGTCAGTGGCCTGAGCACCTCCTCGATGATCAACCAGATGATGCAGGTCGAGGCCGCCTCACAGACCAAGCTCAAGACCAAGGTCGAGACCGCCAAGACGGCGGTCACCTCCTACCAGTCGGTCAACGCCAAGCTCTCCGCGGCCAAGTCCGCGGCCGACGTGCTGGGACGGCTGGAGACCTGGCGGTCGGTCAAGGCGACGTCGAGCTCCGAGGGCGTCACCGCGACCGCCACCGGCGGCCTCAGCGCCATGTCCGGCAGCATCAAGTTCAATGTCGACCAGGTCGCCAAAGCACAAACCACGATCGTGCCGAACGTCGACACCACGGTCACCACCTACCCGAACAGCATCAACATCACCCTCGGCGGCTACACCGCGCCCGACGGCGACGGCGACGGCCAGCCCGACTTCGACCCGGGCACCAACCTCCCCAAGAACATCACGGTCACCGGTGACGCCACCCCCGAGAAGATCGCGGCCGCGGTCAACTCGGCCGGCCTCGGCATCCGGGCGTACGTGGTGAAGACAACCGGCAACGAGGGCGTGCTGCAGTTCACCGGCATGAAGTCCGGTGCCGCGAACGGCTTCAAGATCGAGTTCGACGGTGCGAGCGCGCCGTTCGACGCGCCGATCACGACTCAGCCGCAGGACGCGAAGGTCACGCTGAACCCGGGTGAGGCGTCGGCGTACTCCGTCACCAGCACCAGCAACGTCTTCAGCGCGCTGATGCCGGGCGTGTCGCTGACCGTCTCCAAGCCGGAGAACGGCGTGACGGTCGACGCGGTCGCCGACGTCAGCGCCATCGCCGACAAGTTCAAGGCGTTCGTCGACGCCACGAACGAGGCGCTCACGGAGATCAAGACGCAGACGGCGTACGACGCGGAGACCCGGACGGCCTCGCCGCTGACCGGTGACTTCACGATCCGGCAGATGATGCAGACCCTGATGGGCCAGATCAGCGGCGGCCTGAACAGCAAGATGAAGCTCGACACCGACGGCAAGAAGATCCTCAGCGAGCCGTACGACTTCGGCAGCCTGAAGCAGTTGGGCATCTCGCTGTCCAAGGACGGCAAGCAGCTCGACTTCGACGCGGGTGCCTTCACCACCGCGTACAACAAGGACGCCACCAAGATCCAGGAAGCCGGACAGATCTTCGGCAACAACATCAAGCTCATCGCCAACAAGCAGACCAAGAGCGTCACCGACGTGATCACCGGCCGGAAGAACGAGATCGACTCGCTCAACGGGCAGATCAGCAACTGGGACGTCCGTCTGTCGGCCCGGCGGGAGGCGCTGCAGCGGCAGTACGCCGCGCTGGAGACCTCGCTCGGCAGCCTCAAGAACCAGTCGAGCTGGCTCTCCGGCCAGCTGGCCGGCCTCGCCTGATCGCCACGCCGGCTCCAGCCCAGCCCTGACCGAGGAGACCTATGACCGCGCCCAACCTTCGTGACCGCTATCTGCAGGACTCGATCAACACCGCGTCGCCCGCGAAGCTGCTGACCATGCTCTACAACCGGCTGATCCTCGACCTGACGCAGGGCGAGGACGCGCTCCGCAACGACGAGCGCGAGATCGCGTACGAGAAGATCAACCACGCCCAGGAGATCGTGCTCGAGCTGCGCACGACCCTGGACGTCGAGGCCTGGGACGGTGCTCCCGGCCTGGCCAACCTCTACGGCTTCGTGCTGACCGAGCTGATCGGCGCCAACATCAAGCGTGACCCGGACCGGGTGGCGTCCTGCCGCAAGCTGCTGGAGCCGCTGCGCGACGCGTGGCGCGAGGCCGCCGCGGCCGGGACATGAGCACCGCGATGCCGGCCGTGGACTGGCGCCAGGCATGGACCGCGGCACTCGACGACCTGGAGATGGACGTCGAGGCGGTGGAGGCCATGCTGGCCGACGAGCGCCGCATCGCCGAGACGCCGCCGTCCGACATGTGGCGCCCGCCGACCGAGCTGGGCGCGCTGCCGCTGGAGCTGCGGCCGCGTGCGGACGCCATCCTGACCCGTCAGATCGCCGCGGCCGAGGAACTGGCCCGCCGGCTCACCACCAACCGCCAGCAGTCGGCCGTGACGGCCCGGATCGAGACCGGCGAGGCGGTCAAGCGCCCCGTCTACCTGGACTGCGCGATGTGAGAACCACGGATTTCGTCCCGGAGCCCCGCCAGGGGTTCCGGGACGTTTTCGTGTGCAACCTCTCGGCAACCGCTTGGGACTCAGCGGATCGGCGCGCACGCCGAACTGCAGGGTACGAGCACGGATTGCTCAGAGGAAAGAAGCCAAGGATCGGCGACATGACGGATCGACTAGGGGAGCAACCTTGTTCGACGACCGCTCGTCGTCTGCACTGCGCGTCGCTGTCGCTGGGCTGGCCGCCCGGCAGACCGCCATCGCCAACAACATCGCGAACATCGAAACCCCCGGCTACCGGGCGCGTAAGGTCAAGTTCGAGGAGGCGCTGACCAGCGCTGTCGCCCAAGGCCGCTCGCCGGCCGGGGTGACCCCGAGCGTGCTGACCTCGCTTGAGCCGACCCGCCTCAACGGCAGCAACGTCAACCTCGACAACGAGACGCTGCAGCACATCGACACCACGATGCGCTACCAGCTGACGATCCGGGCGCTGGACGGCAAGTACAACTCGCTGCGCGAAGCCATCAAGGGGGCCTGATGAGCATCTTCAACGCGATCGGGGTGGCCGGAACCGGCGTCACCGTCTACCGCAAGTGGCTGGACGCGGTGTCCGACAACATCGCCAACATCAACACCGCGACCCGTACCTCGGAGAACGCGTTCCAGGCCCGTTACGTCCAGGCCCGCGAGGCGCAGGACGGCAACGGTGCCGAGGTCGCCGGCGTCCAGTTCGGCAGCGCCGAGGGGATCCTGGCCTACGAGCCGGACAACCCGCTCGCCGACGCCGAGGGCTACGTACGCCGCCCGGACATCGACATGGGCAGCCAGATGGCCCAGATGATGATGGCCCAGCGTTCCTACCAGGCGAACCTTGCCGTGGTCGACCGGGCCCGTGACTCGTACACCGCCGCGATCAACCTCGGGAAGTGATCGATTTGACCGCACCCATCAGCCCCATCGGCGGCTTCTCCGGCATCGCGGGCATCGGCGGGACCAACTGGTTCGCGGACGCCGCGGAGAGCACCGGCGCCGTCACCGCGCCGCAGGGCCCCAACGCCGACTTCGCCGGAATGCTCGCCAAGGGCATCCAGAACGTCCAGGCCTCCCAGTCCAAGGCCAGTGACCTGGCAGTACAGGTCGCCGACGGCACGCTCAAGGACCCGGCCCAGTACACGATGGCTGCCACCGAGGCACAGCTCGGGCTGCAGCTGACCATGGCGATCCGCAACAAGGCCGTCGAGGCCTTCCAAGAGATCATGAGGATGCAGGCCTGATATGACCGACCGCCTTCCCGCTCCGGTACGCCGCGTCACGGACACCTTCAGGTCCTTCACACCGGGACAGAAGGCTGTCACGATCTTCGCCGTCGTAGCCATCCTCGTCGGTGGCTACTTCTTCGCCACATGGGCGGCGAAGCCCTCCTACCAGATCCTGTTCAACAACCTCTCGACGAAGGACGCGAGCGCGATCGTCGAGTCGCTGCAGAAGTCGGGTACGTCGTACGAGCTGGCCAACGACGGGCAGACCATCCTGGTGCCGCGGGACCAGGTGAACAACCTGCGGCTCCAGCTCTCCGGCGAGGGTCTGCCCAACGACGAGGGCACCGGTTACTCGCTGCTCGACCAGCAGGGCATCACCACCAGCGACTTCATGCAGCACGCGAACTACCAGCGCGCGCTGGAGGGCGAGCTCGCCAAGACGATCAAGTCGATCGACGGCGTCGAGGCGGCCACCGTCCACCTGGTCATGCCGCAGGAGGACGTCTTCACCGACGACCAGTCCAAGCCGACCGCGTCGGTGCTGGTCGCGTCGAAGGCGAGCAACCCGCTCGAGGAGCCGCAGGTCCAGTCGATCGTGCACCTGGTCGCGTCGAGTGTTGAAGGGCTCGACCCGACCCAGGTCACCGTCGCCGACTCGGAGGGACGGATGCTCTCGACCGGCGGCGGCAACGCGGTCGCGACCGGCGGCAGCAACACCTCCGAGCAGCAGACCGCGGCGTTCCAGAACCGCTTGAACTCCTCGCTGCAGCGGATGCTGGACAACCTGGTCGGCAAGGGCAACGCGGTGGTCACCACCAACGCCGACCTGGACTTCGACCAGACCGAGACGCGCAGCAAGACCTACAGCGCCGACCCGGCCGTGCCGGCACAGTCGGAGAGCGTCAACACCGAGACCTACACGGGCAGCGGCACCGGCAACGGCGGTGTGCTCGGCCCGGACAACATCCAGGTGCCCAGCGGCAACGGCACCGGCCAGTACGCGAGCAAGAACGAGGTGCGCAACCGCCAGCTCAACGAGGTTCAGGAGGTACGCCGGAACGCGCCGGGCGGCATCAACCGCCTCAACGTCTCGGTCCTGCTGAACAGCACCGTCGCCGGTGGGGTGGACGCCAACCAGGTGCAGCAGCTGATCGGCGCGGCGGCCGGCATCGACGCCACCCGGGGCGACACCATCGCGGTCGCGTCCATGCCGTTCGACACCAGTGCGGCGCAGGCGGCCAAGGACGAGCTCGCCGCGGCTGCCGCGGCCGAGACCCAGGCCAAGCAGATGACGCTGATCAAGACGGGTGCCCTGCTCTTCGTGGTGCTCGCGCTGATCTTCCTGGCCTGGCGGGCCAACAAGCGGGCCAAGAAGCGCCAGCAGCTCACCGAGGAGGAGCGCCGGCACCTGGAGGAGATGCAGGCCGCGCTCGAGGCGCAGCGCCAGGCCGAGCTGGACATGACGGCCGCCGGCGTCGGCATGCCGATGAACATGCTGGAGAGCCCGGAGGCGCAGACCCGCAACGACGAGGCGCGCGAGGAACGGCACAAGGAGATCGAGGAGCTGGTCCGGGACAAGCCGGAGGAGACCGCGGCCCTGATCCGCAGCTGGATGTCTGCCGACGCCACGCACTGACGTACGCAACCCCCACACGAGGAGCATCCGTTGACCACACCTGCGCTCACCACGCTGTCGATGACGGGCGTACGCAAAGCCGCGATAATGCTGGTCCAGTTCGGCAAGGAACAATCCGCGCAGGTGCTGGCCAACATGACCGAGAAAGAGGTCGAGATGTTGTCCGCCGAGGTGGCTCGGCTGGGCAAGCTCGATCCGATCCAGGTCGACGACGTGATGGACGAGTTCTACGCCATGGCGACCACCCGGTACGCCGGGTCGGGCGGCATGGACTACGCCCGGGAGTTGCTGGAGGCGTCGCTCGGCAAGGAGCGGGCGGCGCTGATCCTGGACCGGCTCGAGGCGTCGATGAACGACATCCCGTTCAACTTCCTCAGCCACGCCGACCCCCGCCAGCTGCTCTCGTACGTCCAGTACGAGCACCCGCAGACGATCGCCCTGGTCCTGGCACACATCCCCTCGGCGCTGGCCTCCTCGATCCTGGCCGGCCTGCCGCTGGAGGTCCAGACCGAGGTCGCGCACCGCATCGCGATCATGGACCGCACCTCGCCGGACATCATCCGGCAGGTGGAGAGCGCGCTGCAGCGCAAGCTCTCCAGCGTGCTGCAGCCGGACGAGCTCTCCACGGTCGGCGGTCTGCAGCCGCTGGTCGACATCATCAACCGCGCCGACCGCACCACCGAGCGGCTCATCCTGGAGGCCCTCGACGCCCGCAGCCCCGAGCTGGCCGAGGAGATCCGGCGCCGGATGTTCATGTTCGAGGACATCGTCAACCTGGAGGACCGGGCGGTTCAGCTCATCCTGCGCCAGGTGGAGCCGGCCGACCTGGCCACCGCTCTCAAGGGCGTGCCGGAGGGCGTACGGGACAAGGTCACCAAGAACCTCTCCGAGCGCGGCCGGGAGAACCTGCTCGAGGAGATGGACCTCCTCGGACCGGTCAAGGTCAAGATGGTCGAGGAGTCCCAGGCCAAGATCGTCGGTGTCATCCGCACGCTCGAGGACTCCGGCCAGATCGAGATCCAGCGCGGCGGCGAGGCCGATGAGCTCATCGCCTGATCGACCGGTGATCCGCGGGGCGGTGGCGGACAACGCCGCCGCCGCACGGTTCGCCGTCGACCTGCGCCATCCGGAGCCGGTGGACAACGAGGCCACCGAGAAGGCGAAACAGCAGGCCCGCACCACCGGGTACGCCGAGGGGTGGGCGCAGGGCAAACGCGACGCCGCGACAGCCGCCGAGGCTGCCGCGGCTCGCGCGCATGCGGCCGAGGAGGCGTACGAGCACAAGCGCGCGGCGGCGCTGGCCCAGGCGGTGAACGCGCTCGGCCGCGCCGTCACCGAGCTCGAGAACCAGCTGATGCCGACGTTCACCGAACTGCAGGAGGTCGTGCTGGCCAGTGCGTTCGAGCTGGCCGAGGCGATCGTGGGGCGTACCCTGCGCGACGACCCGGAGCGGGGCGCGGACGCCCTGCGCCGGGCGATGAGCGCGGCACCCGAGCACGGCGGCGTCACCGTGAGCCTGCACCCGGAGGACTACGAGGTGCTGATCGGCGACGCCCCCGGCTCCGCCGACTCCTCAGCTGACGACTTCGAATACCAGGGCCGCCGGATCAGCCTGCGTGCCGACCCGAGCCTGCGCCCCGGCGACGCGGTCGCCGAGACCGGCACCGCGACCGTCGACGCGACGATCGAGACCGCGATGAGCCGGGCCCGGGAGGCGCTGCGCCTGTAGAGCGTGGAGGTTTCCATGACAGACGTCTTCCAGCATCGCCTGCAGAGCGCGATCGCCGCGGCCCGGCCGCTGGTGAGCGGGCGGGTGACGGGCGCGGTCGGGCTGCGCATCACGATCAGCGGCCTGGAGGCGCATGTCGGCGACCTGCTGCGCGTCGGCGACGGCCCGGGCGCGGTGCTCGCCGAGGTCGCGGCGCTGGACGGGGAACGGCTCTCCTGCCTGCCGCTGGGCCCGATCACCGGGATCGGCGCCGGCACGCGGGCGGTCAGCACCGGCGGCCCGCTGCGCATCCCGGTCGGCCCGGACCTGCGCGGCCGCATCCTGGACGGCCTGGGCCGCCCGATGGACGGCGGGCCACCCCTGCGCGGCGAGCTGGTGAGCATCGAGGCGGCACCGCCCTCGGCGATGGAACGGCAGTTGGTCGACCAGCCGATGTCGCTGGGGGTACGCGTACTCGACACGCTCGTACCGTGCGGCCGTGGCCAGCGCATCGGCATCTTCGCCGGCTCGGGTGTCGGCAAGTCCACGCTGATGAGCATGATCACCCGGGGCACCTCGGCCGAGCTGAACGTGGTCGCCCTGGTCGGTGAGCGCGGCCGCGAGGTTCGTGAGTTCATCGAGCACGACCTCGGCGAGGAGGGCCTGGCCCGCTCGGTCGTGGTCATCGCCACCTCCGACACGCCGCCGCTGGTCCGGCTCCGGGCCGGCGCGGTCGCCACCCGCATCGCCGAGTACTACCGCGACGAGGGCGCCGACGTGTTGCTGATGATGGACAGCGTGACGCGTGCGGCCATGGCGCAGCGTGAGGTCGGCCTCTCGGTCGGCGAGCCGCCCGCCACCCGCGGCTATCCGCCCTCGGTCTTCGCCATGCTCGCCTCGCTGCTGGAACGCGCCGGTCCCGGCGCACGCGGCAGCATCACCGGCCTCTACACCGTCCTGGTCGAGGGCGACGACCACAACGAGCCCATCGCCGACGCCGCCCGCTCCATCCTGGACGGTCACATCGTGCTCGACCGCAAGCTGGCCACCGCCGGCCACTTCCCGAGCGTCCAGGCACTCGACTCCATCTCCCGCGTGGCCAACAAGATCACCACCCCGCAGCAGCGTGCCGACGCCGTCGATCTCCGGCGCCTGATGGCCGCGCACCGCGAGGTCCGCGAGCTCGTCGAGATCGGCGCGTACGTCCCCGGCACCAACCCGGACGCCGACCGCGCCAACGCCGCCTGGGCCCAGATCAGCGCCTTCCTCCGCCAGGACCTCGACGAGCGCGTGACCGCCGACGACGCCTGGACCAACCTGCGAGCCCTGATCGCCACCATCTGACCAAACCCCCTCGTGTGTTGAGTTGGGGTGCGGAGCGGGGCCGAAACCCACACGGAAGGTTGTGGGTGCAAGGCGGGTGCAGGGACTCAGCGGGGAGACGGCCGGGCCGAAGCGGTGATGTGAAGGCTAGGGAGGCCAACGTTGAACCGTCTGTTCCGGCTCGGACCCGTGCTTCGCGCTCGCAAGGCGCAGGAGGATGCCGCTCGCGGCGCCGTCATCCAGTCGCGGGCCGAGATTCGAGAAGCGCAAGCGCTGGTCAAACGCCGGCAAATGGAGCTCGTCGGCAGCGAGGCGCCCTCCGAGGGAACGGCTCGCGCGATGGTGGCGGCCCTGGTGGCGCGGCAGTCGCTGGCCGCCGGTCTGTTCGGGGCACAGCGCATGGTCACCGACGCCGAGGAGGTGGAGCGGGAGAAGATGGCCGCTCTCACCGACGCGGCCAAGCGCCGGCGCGCGGTGGAGATGATGTCCGAACGGCACGCCGCCACCGTCCGCGCACACGACCTGCGCGTCGACCAGGCCGGCATCGACGAACTGGCCGTCACCGCGAAGGCCCGCCAGGCCGCTGGAAATGTCGCCGACCCGAACCGGAGTGAAGCATGACGCTGGGTGTCAGCGGGGTTCTGTCCCGTGTCGCGGAGCTGCAGGACCAGCTGGGCCTGAACCCGGCGCCGGCCGCGCAGGCCGTGGCCGGCTCGGGCGGGAAGTTCGCCTCGGCACTCGCGGACGCCACGCGGTCCGGTTCACCGGGCTCGGGGGTCACCGGTCCCAGCGGTGACGACGTCGTGGCGGCGGCCAAGAAGTACCTCGGTACGCCGTACGTCTTCGGCGGCACCGACCCGGACAAGGGGCTGGACTGCTCGGCCCTGATCCAGCGGGCGTACCAGGATCTCGGTGTCGAACTGCCGCGCAACTCGTGGCAGCAGGCCCGCGCCGGACGGCCGGTGTCGAGTCTGGCCGAGGCGAAGCCGGGCGACATCCTGGCGTTCAACTCGCCGGTCGACCACGTCGGCATCTACCTCGGCGACAACCGGATGATCGCGGCGCCCAAGCCCGGCGACCACGTCAAGATCCAGAACGTGTACGAGAAGCCGACCGCGATCCGCCGGGTCCTGGAGAACACCTCGCCGGCCGTGCTGCAGGACATGTCGTCGCTGCGCCCGGCCGGGCTGCGGTCGACGGGCGGGCTGAACGGCGTGCCGTACGCGGACCTGTTCGTGAAGGCCGGCGAGCGCTACGACGTGTCGCCGAAGCTGCTCGCGGCCGTCGCGAAGGTCGAGTCCGGGTACAACCCGAAGGCGGTCAGCAAGGCCGGCGCGCAGGGGTTGATGCAGCTCATGCCGGGTACAGCACGTGGTCTCGGCGTCGCGGACGCGTTCGACCCGGCGCAGGCCGTGAACGGTGCGGCGAAGCTGCTCGCCCAGCACCTCAAGGAGTTCAAGTCGGTGCCGCTGGCGCTGGCCGCCTACAACGCGGGCGGCGGAGCGGTGCACAAGTACGACGGCATCCCGCCGTTCACCGAGACACAGGCGTACGTCCCGAAGGTGCAGAAGGCCCTGGCCGCTCTCGGCGGCTGAGGCACTCTTTCCGAGCCCGAACGAGGAACAGGGAGACCGCATGACCACGCCGAGTTCTGTTTCTGGTCCCGACCGCCGGCCCACGCACGACAACACGCGGCGCCCGGCCGGGCGCCGCGAGGAGGGCGCACCGGACTTCGGGTCGGCGCTCTCGGCCGAGCTGGACCGGCCGGGTGGTGAGGGTGGCCGCAAGGGCGGAGAGCGGGCCGGGCCGGGCTCGGCTGACCGGGCTGTCCTGGGGCGGGCCGCCGCGGACCGGACGGTGATGAGCCGCGCCGGGTTGGACCGGGCAACGGCCGAGCGGGCTGCGGAGCGGGCTGCGGAGCGCGGCTCGGACCAGCGTGCCGCCACCGACCGAGCTGCGGCAAACCGGGCCGAAGCGACGCGAAACGCTGCCGACCGGGCCGCCGCAAACCGGGCCGAAGTGACGCGAAACGCTGCCGACCGAGCTGTCGCGAACCGGGCGGACGCAAGCCGAAACGCTGCCGACCGGGCCGCCGCAAATCGGGCGGACGCGAACCGGAACGCCGCAGAGCGGGCCGCCGCGAACCGGGCGGATGCCGGCCGGAACGCTGACCGGGCCGCGCGGAACGCGGATCGGGCGGGTGCGGGCCGGGATGCTGACCGGGCGGCCACCGAGCGTGGGGCCGAGCACCGCAGTGCCGCCGACCGGCGTGCCGACAAGGCGGCCGGGGCGCGGGCTGCCGAGCGGGTCGCCGACAAGCGAGAGGCCGCGCGGGCCGACGGGAAGCCGGCGACGGAGAGCAAGGGCAAGACCGAGGCTGCCGAGAAGCAGCCGAAGACCGACCAGGCCGCCGCGGAGGCCAGCGTCACGGCTACCGCCGCGGCGACGGCGGCTGCCGCGGCGCAGACCGCTCAGGTCCAGGCCACGCCCGACACCGAGGCGGCCGCGACCGGTGGCGAGGGTGGCGCCGTGTCGGCGCTGAGCATGACCGCGCCCGGCACCGGCGTGAACCCGGCCCAGACGGGCCTCGCTCAGCCGGGCACGCAGGCGAGCGGCACGACCACCGGCGCGACCACGGCCGATGGCACGCAGACCACCGCTCTCACCTCGGGCAGCACGAACCCGGCCGCGATGAACTCGACCGGCGGCACCCCAGCGGCCGCGGGACCCGTGGACGCCGGCACCACAGGCGGCGCCGATGCGGCAAGCGGTGCGGACGCGACCGGCGGAGCAGGTGCGGCCGGCGCGGCCGGCAGTGCGGCTGCGACAGGTGTGTCGACCGGCCCCGCTGCGGCAGGCGCGTCCGACAACGCCGGCAACCCAGCCGCGGCGGCGGGTGTATCCGGTGGTGCCGGAGCAGCCGGTGCCGCTGGGACAGCCGGTGCTCCCGGTGCGACCGGCCCGAACGTCATGCCCGGTTCGCTGACCGGAGCCGGCACCGCGACCGGAGCACCGGGCGGACCCGCCGCGCCGTCGCCGAGCGCGACGACCGGCCAGGCCCGGGCCGCCGACACCACCGCATCGCCCACCGGCGCGGACGCGGCAGCCTTCGCGACCGCGGGAGCCGCCGGCGAGACGGCCACCGGCGCCACCGAGGCGAACGCCGCCCCGGATGCCGAGGGCACCGGGACGCCCGACGCCACGCCCGGCATTTCCGGCGAAGCGGGCACCACGAATACGAACACCGGCGGCGGAGGTGCCCAGGACGGGTCATCCCGTGGTGGGAGCGAGTTTGCCCGTACCCCTGAAGCTTTTTCTGCCATGAGGCCGGCCGAGGCCGCCGCACCCACGACGCCCGCCGCGATGGGTGTGTCCGGCGTGCAGGGAGCCGCGCCGGCGAGCGCGACCACCGACACGCAGGCGTCCCCGCCGCCTGCACCGACCGTGCCCACGACGCCGGCCGCCCAGGTCGCCATGCGCATCGCGCCGCTGAGGCTGGACGCCGACGGCATCCACCGGCTCACCGTGCAGCTGCACCCGGTCGACCTCGGCCCGGTGCAGGTGGTGGCGGAGATTCGCAACGGTGACATCAACGTGCTGCTCACCGGCGGTACCGACGCGGGCACCGAGGCGCTGCGGTCGTCGCTCGACGATCTTCGCCGCGAGCTGACCGACTCGGGCTTCGGCAACTGCACGCTCGACCTGCGGCAGGGGAACGCCCAGCAGCAGGCTCGGCAGCAGTTCGCCGAGGCGGGCGCGCTGGGACGGCGGGACGGGGCACGGACCGGCGGGACCGAACTCCCGACCGAGCCGGCGCCGACCGCCACGCGCCGGGCGGTACCGACCGGCCGGCTGGACACCACCGCCTGACAGACAGCGCATACGACACATCGGCGCCGGTCCGCACAGTGCGGGCCGGCGCCGACGTGGTCAGGCGGGCTTGTCGGGCTCCGACGCGTCGAACGGCTGGGGCGTCACCGGGGTGGCTGTCACCTCGGCGGGGCGATAGCCGCCGATGATGAAGCGCAGTCCGGCCAGCAGCACGGCGGCGATCGGCACCGCGATCAGGAACCGGATCAGCACCTGGACGATGTCGACCTCGTTGAGCAGCAGCCGGTACCAGGCCGGCGCGCTCATCAGGAGCGCGAACAGCAGGACCGACGGCCGGATCATCGGCGGGCGGCGCGGGTGGCCCGGCGGGGTGTGGCAGCGGACGGCATCACCTCGGCGGCGATCCGGGCGCAGAGCATCGCGGCCCAGGCGTGCGGGGTGGCCGGTCTGCCGTCCAGCGAGAAGATCGGTACGTCCAGACCGAGCACCGAGGCCGGGTCGGCGGTGAGCTCCACGCTGTGCACCACGAGCGACTCCACCTCACCGAGATTGCGCAGGTGACGGGCGGTGTCCGCGGTCTTGCGAGTGGCGTCGACGACGGCCCAGAGCGCGGTGGCGCCGAGCGCGTCGGACATGTCGTTGACCCAGAACGGGTCGGTGCCGCCGACCGGCGCGTCGATCACCACGATCCACGGGTGCTCCGAGCTCTGCAGCTTCTCGGCACGCGACTCGGCCGCGCCCCGGCTGGAGATGAGCCGTGAGGAGTGCAGGCCGGTGCCGGCCGTGGACGGCGCGGCCAGCAGCAGGTGCGTCTGATCCACGTGGATCTGCTCCAGCAGCTGCTTGGCGATCGGCACGGCCGTGTGCACCTCGCCGGCCAGCACCAGGATCTCGCCGGGGCCGTCCGGGATGCCGGGTGCGGCCGGGCGGGCGGCGAGCACGCTCAGGACCCCGGCGTACGTGTCCCCGCCAGTGATCTTGCGGGCCATCGGCTCGGGCATGCCGACCGAGATGAGGTTGCGCTGCACCGGGTCGAGGTCGCCGTCAGCGGAGGGCAGGGCACGGGCCGGTGCCATGGCGATCGGGGCGGGCGGTGAGATCGGAGCCGACTCCTCGAGCCCGTAGACCTCGGCTGCGGAGCGGGCCGGTGCGGGGCTGAACGCAGTCGGCGTCCTCGGCGGGGCCGGCGCGGGCTCGGACGGCCGAAGCGGCGCCGGGTGTACGGCAGGCGCGTGGCGTGCCGTGGGTGACCCGGTGGGACGGAGCGGCGTCGGCGGCTCCAGCCGCTCCTCCGGCTCCGGTGAAGGTGCCGGAGCCTGTGCCGCCCGCCGCGGGAAGCTGGGCGCGGTGGGCAGCGCCGCGGGCAGCGGACGCTGGCCCGCGTTGACCGCGGATCCGGTCGCCGCGGCGGGCCGGAACGGGCGCACGGTCGGCGTCTCCTCGCGGTCCTCGGCGGGCGGACGGGTCCGCCCGGCCGGCCGGTGGTGTTGCGGGCCCTCGCCCAGGTGGGTGGCGACGTCGAGGCCGGCCATCAGCTCGGCGAAGGCGGCACCGGTGTCGCCCATGCCGGCGTCTCGGCTCTCCTGCCGGGCGCGCCGGTCGGCGGCCGGTGGTGGTGGACTCTCGGTGTTCACCCGGTCCTGCGACTCCGCCTGCTCCAGCAGGCGCTCGAAGCTGTGTGTGCCGTTCTTGGACACGGTTTGTTGCGCCATGGTGTCATCACTCTCCTCGGTTGAGTCCGGTACCTCGACGGAGAGCTCGTAGTGCTGCTTCGCGAAGAAGCCCCCGATACCACCGCTTCGTACCTTGTCGGCGGAAATAATCCGCACGCTCGAGCCGTATTCGTCACGTACCTGAGCCAGAAGCGGCTCGATGGCCGGTCCCTCAAGCAGCACCCGCGTAGGCACCGTTCACCACCCCTATCGTCTCGATCTGTGCGGTGGAACCAGAGATTTCGCTGTACGACAGCACCTGCACCCGGCGGGAGCCGGCCCGCAGAAGCCGCATCAGCGGCAGCCGCAGTTGTGGGGAGCAGGCCAGGACCGGGTTGAGGCCCTGCTGCTCGGCAGCCTCGGCGAGCCGGCTGGCCTCGCTGACGATCGCCTCGGCACGCATGCCGTCGATCGCCATGAAGGCGCCGGTGTCGCTGGGCCGCAACGACTCGAGCAGACCCTGCTCGAGCATCGGGTCGAGGGTGATCACGGTGAGCCGCCCGGCCGTGGCGTACTGGGCGGCGATGGCCGGGCCCAGTGCGCCGCGGGCCGCCTCCACCAGGCCGTCGTGGTCCACCGCGAGCTTCGCCCGCAGCGAGAGCGCCTCGAAGATCCGGACCAGGTCGCGGACCGGTACGCCCTCGTCCAGCAGCGACTGCAGGACTTTCTGCACCTGGCCCAGGCTGAGCAGGGCCGGGGTGAGCTCCTCGACGACGACCGGATGGGTGCGCTTGACCATCTCGGTCAGCGCCCGGACGTCCTCGCGGCCGAGCAGGCGGCTGGCGTTGGTGCGGACGATCTCCGCCAGGTGCGTGATGATCACCGAGGCGCGGTCCACCACCGTCGCGCCGGAGAGCTCGGCCTGATAGTGCAGTTCGGCCGGGACCCACTTGCCGGCGAGCCCGAAGACCGGCTCGACGCCTGCCCGGCCGGGCAGTGCCTGGAGCCCCTCGCCGATCGCCAGGACGGTGCCCGGCGGCGCCTGCCCGGCTCCGGCGTCGACGCCGGAGATGCGGATGGCGTACGAGGAGAGCGGCAGGTCCAGGTCGTCCCGGGTACGCACCGGCGGCATGATGACGCCGAGCTCCATGGCCATCTTGCGGCGCAGGGCGCGTACGCGGTCGAGCAGGTCGCCGCTGCTCGCGTCGACGAGGTCCACCAGGTCCGGCGCGAGGGCCAGCTCCAGCGGGTCGATGCGCATCTCGCCGAGCAGCGATTCGGGCGAGTCCGGCGCCGGCATCTCGACCGCCTCGGCGGCTGCCTCCGCGGCGGCCTCGGGCACCGGCTCCTTCACCCGCTGGGCGATGACCAGCACGGCCACGCCGACCAGCAGGAAAGGGATCTTCGGCAGCCCCGGGATGACGCAGAGGGCCAGGGCCGCACCGCCGCCGATGCGCAGCGCCAGCTTGTTCTGGCTGAGCTGGGTGGTGACGCTCTGGCCCATGTCGCCGGAGGTGGCCGAGCGGGTCACGATGAGACCGGTCGCCACCGAGAGCAGCAGGGCCGGCACCTGCGAGACCAGGCCGTCGCCGATGCTCAGCAGGCTGTACTGGTTCATCGCGTCGACCGGCGCCATGCCGTGCTGCAGGATGCCGACCGCGAACCCGCCGATCAGGTTGATCAGCGTGATGATGATGGCCGCGATCGCGTCGCCCTTGACGAACTTGGACCCACCGTCCATGGCGCCGTAGAAGTCGGCCTCGGCGGAGATGTCAGCCCGGCGCTTCTTCGCCTCGGCCTCGTCGATCAGACCGGCGTTCAGGTCGGCGTCGATCGCCATCTGCTTGCCGGGCATCGCGTCGAGGGTGAAGCGGGCACCGACCTCGGCGACCCGCTCGGCGCCCTTGGTCACGACGATCATCTGGACGATCACCAGGATCGAGAAGATCACCAGGCCGATGACCAGGTTGCCACCGACGACGAAGCTGCCGAACGCGTGGATCACCTTGCCGGCGTCACCGTCGCGGAGCACCAGCCGGGTGGCGCTGATGTTGAGAGCGAGCCGGAACAGCGTCATGACCAGCAGCAGCGCGGGGAAGACGGCGAAGTCGAGCGGCCGCTGCACGAACATCGCGACCATCAGGATGAGCAGGGCCGCGGTGATGTTGACGGCGATCAGCAGGTCCAACAGGAAGGTCGGCAACGGGACGACCATCATGATGATGATGCCGATCACCCCGACGGGTACGGCGAACCTGCTGAGCTGGTATTTCTTCACGGCACCTTCCGAGCATGGGCAGTCCGATGACCAACCGGGCCGTCACTGAGGCCGCTGTGGCACCGCCACGCACCGATCTTCCCTGCTCTTGCACCGCGATGTGAGGAAATCTCCTGAAATTTCGGTTATGCCATTGCTGGGGTCTGGTTGGGGTTGCGGTGGAACCCAGCCGCCGCACCACGCGCCTTCAGACTCATGACGAACGCCAGCACCTTCGCCACCGCGCCGAAGAACTCGGCCGGAATCTCCTGTCCGACCTCGCAACCGGAGTTCAGCGCCCGCGCCAACGGCACATCCTGCACCACCGGCACCCGGTTCTCGCTCGCCAGCTGGCGGATCTTCGCCGCCACCGGCCCCTTGCCCTTGGCCACCACCCGCGGCGCGCCCTTCTCCGGCTCGTACCGCAACGCCACCGCGACGTGCACCGGGTTGACCACCACGACGTCCGCGGTCGGCACGTCGGCCATCTGCCGGTTGCGCGACATGGCGATCTGCCGGGCCCGGATCTGGGCCTTGATCAACGGGTCGCCCTCGGTGTTCTTGTTCTCCTGCTTGACCTCCTCCTTGGTCATCCGCAGCTGCTTCTTGGTGCGGCGGCGGACCACGAAGTAGTCGGCGGCGGCCATCACGATGCCGGCCACGGCGGCCGCCCGGATCAGCTGGATCGACGCGTCCTTGACGGTGCCGAGCAGCGCCGTGAGCGGCAGCTGGCCGGCCGTCATCAGCACCGGCACGATGTCCTTCATCGTGAAGTAGAGGACCAGGCCCAGCACGATCGTCTTGACCAGCGCCTTGAAGCCCTCCCACAGCGCCTGCGGCCCGAGCATGCGCTTGATGCCGGTGAACGGGTTCAGCCGGTTGAACTTGGGGATGAACAGCTTGGTGGCGATCCGGATGCCGCCCTGCGCGCCGGCCGCGACGATGCCGACCGCCATCATGGTCAGCGCCAGCGGCAACACCGCCCAGGCGGCGCTGAGGAGTCCGTCCTTGAGCAGGCCGAGAGTCTTGCCGGGATCCGGATTGACGATGGTGTCGGGCACCTTGGCCATCAGCTCGCGGGCGTGGTCCATGGCCTGGCTGAGCGTACGCGGCAACATGATGCTGGCAGCCAGCATGCCGACCCAGGCACCGAGGTCCTGGCTGCGCCCGATCTGGCCCTCCTGCTTGGCCTTCTTGAGCTTTTGTTGTGTCGGTTCCTCGGTCTTCTCGGCCATCTCACCTCCCCCTTACACCCCGGTTCGGCACGGCTCAGCCGCCGCTGAGCCGCACCACCGCGGTGACCGCCTTGTCGACCAGTGTGTCCAGCACCGCCGGGAGCATCGCGATGGCGATGCCGGAGAGCGTGACCACCAGGAAGATCTTCACCGGGAAGCCGAGCTGGAACGCGTTGAGCGCCGGCGCCACCCGGTTGAGCAGGCCGAGCGCGACGTCGGCGAGGAAGAGGACGGCGATCAGCGGCCCGGCGATCTGGATCGCGGCCAGGAACATCTCACCGATGCCACGGACCAGCAGCCGGCTGAACGTCTCCATCGAGAACGTGGTGTCCAGGGGCAGGGTACGGAAGCTCTGCAGAAATCCTCGCAGGATCATCTGGTGGCCGTCGCTGACGAACAGCAGGGTGATCGCCAGCAGGTTGTAGAACCGGCCGAAGATCGAGCTGGTGCTCGTCGACAACGGGTCGTACGCCATGGCGAGCGTGAAGCCGCCGAAAAGGTCGAGCAGGTCACCGGCGGCCTGCAGTGCGGCGAACAGCAGTGCGGTGAGAAAGCCCAGCCCGGCACCGATGAAGACCTGCAGCGCCGCGCTCGCGATCAGGTCACCGGTCTCCAGCGAGGGCACGGTGCTCTGCAGGTACGGCGCCATCGGCAGGGTGAAACCGACCGAGAGCAGCGCTTTCACCGGCCCCGGGATGAGCCGCGAGCTGAACGGCGGGCAGACCATCATCCACGCGCCCGTCCGCACCGCCCCCAGCAGGATCGCCAGGAACTGCGCGGTGGGCAGGTCGAAGTTCATCGTCTCAGTACGAGCCCACCAATGCCGTGATGATCAGACTCCACCCGTTGACCAGCACGAACAGCAACAGTTTGAACGGCAGCGCCACGGTCACCGGCGGCAGCATCATCATGCCGAGCGACATCAGGGACGCGGACACCACGAGGTCGATGATGAGGAACGGGATGAAGATGACGAAGCCGATGATGAACGCCGCCCGCAGCTCGGACAGGATGAACGCGGGTACCAGAGTGGTCAGCGGGACCGACTCGATGTTGGGCGGGCGCTCCTCGCCGGACACCTTGATCATCAGGGCCAGCTCGTCGTCGCGGGTCACCTCGTACATGAACTCGCGCAGCGGTTGCACCCCGTCGCGGAACGCCTGCGACTGCGTCTTGTCGCCGGCCAGATAGGGCTGAACGCCCTGGTCGTTGATGGCCGAAACCGTCGGTCCCATGATGAACAGGCTCAGGAACAACGCGAGGCCGGCGAGCACCTGGTTGGGCGGCATGCTGGTCAGGCCGAGCGCGTTGCGGGTGATGCCGAGCACCATGAAGACCTTGGTGAAACAGGTGCAGAGCAGCAGCAGCGCGGGGGCCACCGACAGCAGCGTCAGACCGAGAACGATCACCAGGGAGGCGGCCGGGCGGCTGCCGTCGGGATTCGTACCGTTGATGTTGAGGTTGATGCTCGGTGGCGACGGCGTCGCGGGGGCTTGCGGCAGCTGCGGCGCTTGCGGCGCCAATTCAAACTTCGGGGGTACGGGTAGAGCACGCGGCTGATCCTGCACCGCCGCCACCGGAGTCTCCGGCATCGCGGCGGCAGCGGCCGGCAGCACCGCCAGAGCAAGACCGGCAGCCGCCATCAGCAGCAGGATCGCGCGTCGCATCATCGCCTCGTCGTCCGGTCCCGCAGGAAGTCGATCGTCGAGGTCCAGGTGCGCGGCGACAGCAGTGACCGGTCCAGCCGGCCGCCGACGCCCACCGGATGCCAGCCCGGCATGGTCACCGCGTCGACCGTCAGCGCGTCGCGGTGCTCCACCTGTTCCTCCTCGAACGCGTCGAGGTCGGCCTCGGCTAGCAGGCTGACGTTCTGGTCGGTGATCCCGAGGACCAGCGCGCGATCGGCCACCCGGACCACCGCCACCGACGAGCCGCGGGCCAGTTGCTGGCGGCTGAGCACCGAGAGCGGACCGCTCCCCCGGCCGCCGAACGGCCGTCGCAGCGCGCGGGCCAGGCCCCACATCAGGAACAGGACCACCAACAGCGAGAAGGCGACCTGCACGACCAGCCCGATCAAGACGTCTTCTCCTACTCGGCGCCGGGCGCGACGATCTCGGTGATCCGGATGCCGAAGTTCTCGTCGACCACCACCACCTCGCCGCGGGCGATCAACCGGCCGTTGACCAGCAGGTCGGCGGGGCTGCCCGCGGCACGGTCCAGCTCGACGATCGCTCCGGGCGTCAGGGAGAGCAGCTCCCGTACGCTCATCCGGGTCCGTCCCAGCTCGGCGGAGACCTCCATCTCCACGTCGTGGAGCATGTCCAGGCCACCGCGCGCGCCACCGGCGGAGGCCGGAGCCCGGGCAGGCTGCGGCGTCAGATCGGCGGACGGCTCGTCGCCCGGCCACTGACTGAGCGCCAGGGCGACCACCGCGTGCATGCCCTCGTCGTCGCGCAGCGGCACGGCCACCGCACCGTCCTTGGTGGCGATGGCGCTGAGCGCGACCTCCGGCTCCATCAGCTGACCCGGATCCAGGACCACCGGCCCGAAGACCCGGGCGGCCGCTTCGAGTGCCGGGCGTACCGCCGCGGTCAGGTCCAGTTCGCCGAGCGGGCTCTCCCGCAGCGCGTCCGCCAGGTCCTGGCCGACCACCACGAGGACCTCGCCGGACGCCGCGCCGGTGAACCGCGCCGTGACCGCCTGGCCTTCGATCACCGTCCCCGCGTCGGGTGACACCGGGTCGCCGGCTACCAGCGCCCGGCTGGTGGGAAGGACAGCCAGCGCCGCTTCGGCGGCGTTCCGGGCGAGCGCCAGCTGCGGCGCGGTGATGGTGGGGGCGGTCATGAGCGGCCAGACTCCTTGGACGAGTTCTCGTTGGGCGACGGCACGACGAGACAGGCGAGACGGGCGCCCTGGTTACCGGGAACGGCATGGCCGAAGACGATGTCGTTGACGGTCACCTCGAGCGGCCGGCTCGTCGGATGCCCCAGCGGCACGACGTCACCCGGACGTAGATCCACGATGTCATCGGTACGCATCCGAATGGGGTGGAATCGCACTGCTACGTCGATCGGAGCCGCGGAAAGTCCGGCGGTGAGGTTGCGCAGGGCCCGGTCGCGTACCTGCCGCTCGGCCGCGCTGAGCACGATCGTCTCCTGCTTGGAGAGCACCGGGAGGATCGTGTTGAACGGCAGGCAGATGGTCGCGATGCACTCCTCGGCACCGATCTTGGTCTCGAAGGAGGCCACCACGACCGCGTCGCCGGGCGCGTGCGCACGCAGGAACTGCGCGTTGTACTCGATCTCCTTGAGCTTCGGGGAGATGTCGACCAGGGTCTCGAAGCCGTACCGCAGCTCGCCCAGCATCCGCTCCAGCAGGCCGCGCAGCAGCGGCATCTCTACCTCGGTCAGGGGCCGCTCCGGCTGACTGCCGCCGGGGCCACCGAGCATGTGGTCGATCGCGGTCATCACGGCGGACTGGGCTATCTCTATGAGCACCGTGCCGGGCAGCGGGTCGAGGACCACCACGCCGATGATCGTGGGGTTGGCGAGCGAGGCGACGTACTCGTCGTAGTTGAGCTGCTCGATGGAGATCAGCGAGACGTTGCTGACGGCACGGAGGCGGGTGGTCAGCAGGGTGCCGCAGCTGCGCGCGTACGTCTCGAAAGCGATCTGCAGGGTGCGGACGTGCTCGCGGGAGAGCTTGATGGGGCGGCGGAAGTCGTACGGCGCCGGGCCCCCGCCATGGCCGCGACGTGACATCCTGCCGGGGGAACGCGAAGCGGTGGTCACGTCGTCCTCATCGGCTCAGTTATCAAGCCGCTGAGGCGTCGCGCCGTTTTTGTCCTATCTTTCGGCTTTTTTATGGCGATGGGCGGGTCGCTCGGAAGCGACCCGCCCGGCACGCCGGCTACTGCGTGACAAAGGAGGTGTAGTAGAGGTCCATGACCATCTGCTTCTCCTCCTCCTCGTACGCCTTCTCGATCTTGTGGAGCAGCTCGGCCTTGATGGCGTTGCGGCCCTCCTCGGTCGAGAGCTCCTCCACGGAGACACCGGTGTAGGTCTCGATCGCGAGGTTCAGCGCCTCGCTGGTGTCGACCTCCTCCTCGCCGGCGTCCTCGGTCATCTGCAGGGCGAACCCGAACTTCAGGTAGTGCCCGTCGGCGAGGTTGACCGTCAGGGTGTTCTCGATCGCCACGACGGTGCCCTTCTTGGGCTCCTCCTTGGCCTCCGCCTTGTCGCCCTTCAGCATGAAGAACGCTCCGGCACCACCACCGCCCAGCACGACCAGTACCAGGGCGATAACGATCATCATCATCTTGTTCGACTTCTTCGGCGCTTCAGCCGCCGCGTCCTTCTCGTCCGCCATCGGAACTCCCCTCAGTTCAGTCGTGCGTGGTGGTGGTGCTGGTCGTGGACTTGGTGGCCGTCTCGGCGGCGACCTGCGCCTGGTAGGCGGCGGTGGTCTGGCCGGTGTGCAGCTTGCCGTCGGGGCCGGCCGCGGACGGCAGCAGCGCCGCCTGCTCGGCCGTCAGCTGGGTCAGGACGACGACGTCCACCCGGCGGTTCATCGTGATCGAGCGCGGGTCCTTCGGGTCGATCAGCGGCTTGGTGTCGGAGAAGCCCACCGCGCTGAGCCGCTTCTTCGGGATGTCGTGGTCGGTGAGGAACCGGACCGTGGTCGACGCCCGCGCCGCGGACAGTTCCCAGCCGCTCGGGTAGTACGTGGTCTTGGCCTTGAGCTGGTTGGTGTGCCCGTCGACCTCGATGTTGTTGGGCAGCGTCGCCAGCGTCGGCGCGATCGCGTTGAGGATCTTCCGGCCACCCTCGCGCAGGTCCGCCCGGTTGCCGGCGAAGACCACGTCGTTGGTGACGATGGTGACCACCAGGCCGCGCTGGTCGATGGTGAACTTCGCGCTGTTGAGCAGCTTCTGCGCCGACAGGGCGTCGGCGATCTTCCGCTCGATGGCCTTGAGGTCCTCGGCCTCCTCGGCCGCCTTCTCCGCGTTCGCCGAGGCCTCCTTGCGGTCCTCCGCCTGGATGGCCCGCTCGACGGCCTCCTTCTGCTTCTGGTTCAGGCCCTCCGTGCCGGAGGTGCCGTCACCGGGGTTGGAGCCCGGGTCGATCTGCACCACCTGCGCGTTGTTCGCCGCACCGTCGAGCGGCGCCTCGTGCCCCTGGAAGGCCGCGCTCGACGCGCCGAAGCCGGCCGAGAGACCAGCCGCCAGCTGGGCGAACTTCTTGTTGTTGATGTCGCTCATCGAGAACAGCACCACGAAGAGGACGAACAGCAGGGTCAGCATGTCCGCGTACGACACGAGCCAGCGCTCGTGATTGACGTGCTCTTCGTGTTCCTCGTGCTTCTGCTTACGCTTGGCGCCCCCGCCGCCGGAACTCATCTGATCAGGCCGCCTTCTTCGTCGAAGCCGCGGCCTCAGCCTTCTTCATCTCGTCCGGCGGCAGCAGGCTGCGCAGCTTCTGCGCGACCAGACGCGGGTTCGAGCCGGCCTGGATGGCCAGGACACCGTCGATCACCAGCTCCATCTCCTCGGCCTCCACGCCGCTGAGCCGGTCGAGGCGAGCCGCCATCGGGAGGAAGATGATGTTCGCGCTGAGCACGCCCCAGAGGGTCGCGACGAACGCGGCGGCGATCGAGTGGCCGAGCGTCTCGGGCTTGTCCAGGTTCTCCAGAACGTGGACCAGACCCATGACCGTGCCGATGATGCCGATCGTCGGGGCGTAGCCGCCCATGTTCTCGAAGAACTTCTTGCCGGCCTTGTCGGCCTTCTTCTTCGCGGCGACCTCGGCGTGCAGGATGTCGTGCAGCTCGTCGGGGTCGGTGCCGTCGATCGCCAGCTGCAGACCCCGCTTGAGGAAGGGGTGCTCGACCGTCTTGACCGCGTCCTCCAGGGCCAGCAGGCCCTCGCGACGCGCCCGCTCGGCCAGCTTCACGACGCTGTCGAGCAGCTCGGTCGGCGGGGTCACCTTGGTGGTGAACGCCTTCTTGAGCTGGTTGACGAACCCGCCGGCGTCCTTCATGACACCGCCGGCCATGGCGGCGCTGAAAGCACCGCCGAAGACCAGGAGCATCGAGGGAAGCAGGATGATGGAGGCGGGTGAGCCGCCCTCCAGGATCTGGACGGTGAAGACGATCACCAGGCCGGCGACCACACCGATGACGGTTGACAGGTCCATCAGCGTTCCTTCCGGTGCAGCGGGAGCACCTTGGCGTCGAGCTCGTCATCGGAAGAGGACGAGGAGTGGGCCACGGGCTCGGGCTCCATGCGGCTCGCCTGGGCGATCAGCGAGGCGCGGTAGTGGCGCACCGAGTCGATGAATTCGGGCACGGACTCGGAGATGACGTACTTGGTGCCGTCCACCAGGGTCACGACCGTGTCGGGAGTGCAATCGACACGCTCGACGAGATCCGGGTTCAGTGCGAACACGGCACCGTTGATGCGGGTTACGAGAATCACGACTCTTCCGTCCTTGGGTCTTGGCTGGTGGGGCCGTCCGTGGCCCGTCACCTACTTCTTCGGTCGATGGCCGGTTGCCGATGAGATCGGTGCGGTGGCGATCCGGGTGCGATGGTCAGCACCTACGAAAACGGCCGGATCGGGCACGAATGCCCGACCCGGCCGCCGCCGGCTCTACGTGTGTCAGCGCTTCATGCTGACGAGCTCCTGGAGGATCTCGTCGGAGGTCGTGATGATCCGGGAGTTCGCCTGGAAGCCGCGCTGTGCCACGACCAGGTTGGTGAACTCCTGCGCCAGGTCGACGTTGGACATCTCCAGCGCGCCGGAGATGACCTGGCCCATGCCCGCACTGCCGGGCTTGCCGACCTGGGCGTACCCGGAGTTGACCGTGTTGCGGAACAGCGAGTTGCCGACCTTCTCCAGGCCGTTGACGTTCTTGAAGGTGGCCATCGCGACCTGGCCGAGCGTTTGCTTCAAGCCGTTGCTGTAGACGCCGATGATCTCACCGGTGTCCGACACGGTGTACGCGAGCGAGGTGAGCGCCCCCGCTGTCTGGCCGTCGACGTTGAAGACCCGGGCGTCCGAGAGCCCCGAGTACATCGTCAGGTCAGCCATATTGATCTTGTATGTACCGACCAGCAGGTTGCCGTCCTTGTCCAGCTGGTTGGCGGTCGGCGTGTTCGAGATGGTCGGCTTGCCACCCGTCATGTCGATCTCGCCGGTGGCACCGGTGATCAGCGTGCCGTCGGCCTCGTAGAGCTCGATGTCCCACGTCGGGTCCATCGGCAGCGCGTGCGCCGGGTCGATGGTCCGGGTGAACCTCGCCGTCACCGTACGCGTCGCACCGAGATCGTCGTACACCTTGACCGGAAGGTTGACGACATCGGTGGTCGCCAGCGGGTCCTCCGGATAGTCGCTGGTCAGGTTGCCCTTCAGCGTGATCGTGGTGGTTGCCTCCGGTGGGATGGTCGCACCGAGCGGCATCTTGATGTCGCCCGGCTGGCCACCTGTCTCGACCACGCCGTCCACCGCGGTCCAGCCCTGGATCGGCTCACCGGTGCTGTTGGTCAGCGTGCCGTTCGCGTCGAAGAAGAACGAGCCGGCCCGCGTGTACAGCAGCTCGTTGCCGCTGCGGGCGATGAAGAAGCCGTCACCCTGGATCATCATGTCGCCGGACTTGCCGGTTGTCTGCGCCGAGCCCTGGCTGAAGTTCGCGGTGATGCCGGCGACCCGGACACCGAGACCGACCTGCGCCGGGTTGGTACCGGCCTGACCGTCCTGCGGAGAACCGGCGGCGCCCATCATCTGGCTCAGCGTGTCGTTGAACTGGACCTGCGAGGACTTGTAACCGGTGGTGTTGACGTTCGCGATGTTGTTACCCGTGACGTCGATCATCCGCTGGTGGGCGTTGAGGCCGCTGATGCCGGAGTAAAGGGAACGCAGCATTTAGAAAGAGTCCTTCGCGGTAGGAGGAGAAACCGGATTGGCGGTCGTGGTGATTTCCATGACCTTGGACAGCTGCACATCCGTGTTTCCGACCTTGAGCGTCGGTTCGCTGTCACCGTTGAGCTTCGCCGCAGTGATCACGCCGGTCTGGTGAGCCCCGGTTGCGTCCATGTACGTGACCGTTTTCCCGACCAGCGAACTGGCGCTGATCATGCGCTGCGACTGCAACATGTTGATCATGTCTTCAAGCTTCTCGACCTGCGTGAACTGCGCGGTCTGCGCAAGGAACGCGGTGGAGTCGGCCGGCTTGGAGGGGTCCTGGTACTTGAGCTGGGCCACCAGCAGTTTGAGGAACGTGTCCTTGTCGCCGAGCGACTTACTGGTCCGGGCGGTTTCGCCGGACTGTGCCGCGGCCGCCTTGGCCGCTTCGCTGGCACCGGTGGATCCGGAAATCGGCGAGGTCATTGACTTCTCCTGTCCCGTAGCAAGCTCAACCTAAGCTTCGGCCCGGCCCCCGGATTGCTTAGACACAAATTTGCGGGCCCGCCGATCCGGCGGGCCCGCAACGGGAGATCTTCAATTTTTGTGCCTTCGGGTCAGGGTGTTCTCATCTCGGGTCAGGGCGCCAGGGAAAGGCTGAGCTTGCCCTTTCCGTACCGGCTCACCTCGACCATGAGGTCGAGCCGCCGGCCCAGGGCGAGGAGGACGGCACGCGCGTCGCCGGGCAGCTCCGTGCCCGGGTAGATCACCTGGTAGAGCTTGACGTGCGGCGCACCCTCCTTGTTGAGCAGGCTGGTGAAGATGTTGCAGAGCTCGCCGACGTTCTCCGCCAGGTTGGGGAAGAGCTGCTTCTCGTCGATGCTGTCCTCGGCGGCACCGGCCGGCAGCAGGCCGAGAGCGGCACCCGCGTTGGCGGCGAGGCTGAGCTCCATGCCCATGACGGCGTAGATCTTCTGCGCGGTGTCGGTGAAGATGGCGACCGTCGAGGTCGGCACCGCCGGTGCGGCGATCGGGTCGCCGGGGCTGACGATCACCTCCCGGCCGAGAAGGTCTTCGAACAGATTGCGTACGGCTAGAGAGCCGGGAAGAACCGAGACGTCTGACATGTCCTAATCATCCCAAAATAGGAGCGAAAACCTCATCGAATCGCTCAGCGGTGAAGGGTTTGATGATGAAGAAGTCCGCGCCCGCGCCCTCCGCCGCCGACTTCATCTCCGGCGTCGACTCCGAGGTGACGAAACCGAATTTGACGTTGTTGCCGGCCGCGCGCAGCTGGCGAAGCACCTCGATACCGGTCATGTGCGGCATGTTCCAGTCCGAGATGACCAGGTCCGGCTTCTCCGCGATGGCCATGTCGAACGCTTCCTTGCCGTCCGCGGCCTCGATCAGGTCGTGATCTCCGAACCCGGCCTGACGCAGGGTCCGGACGACGATCTGCCGCATCACGCGGCTGTCGTCGGCAACGAGGATCTTCATTCACCCTCCTCCTTGTTCTCGTCGGTGCTGCTCTGCCACATGGAGATGGACACGGGTTCTCCCTCCCACATCCCGTACACCCCGCTGATGCGTTCGGTGTTCGGGTAACGCGCCGAGGACTCCGGCGCGAGGACCACCTGCGGGAGCGACAACTGCGCCCCGGGCGGCAGCATGGCTTTGACATTGCCACCGACGATGTTGGCGAGTTCGCCAAGCGTGTCGGAGATGTCCTCCTCGCTCACCTCATCCAGCTCCATGGCCAGGAAGGCGGCCGCGGCACGCTGAGCGGCGGCGCGCGAGGAGGCGTAAACGACGTGCCCGCTCCAGGACCCGGTGATGGAGACGGAGGAGTGCACCTCCGAGGGCTGGTTCTCGTCGTACGTCGGGATCAGCGGGCTGATGCCCTCGGGATCCAGGTACGACTCCCACACCTGTTCCACCATCTCGGCGAGGTCGCTCTCGTCGACCTCGACTTCGACACTCATGAGTTCGCTCCGGTCGGGACGAGGCCCAGCAGGGCCAGCTTTTCGATCATGGCGCCCTCGGTGAAGGGCTTGATCACGTATTCGTGGGCGCCCGCGGCGAGCGCCCGGACGATCTGGCTCTGTTCGCTCTCGGTAGTGACCATGACCAGAGTCATCTCGCGCAGCCGCGGATCGGCCCGGACCTTGGTGACGAACTCGAGCCCGTTCATGTTGGGCATGTTCCAGTCGATGAGGGCCAGCTCCGGCACCTCGGTCATGTCGGCGAGGAGATCCATCGCTTCCTTGCCGTCCCCCGCCTCCACCGCCTCGAAGTTGAGCTTCGTGACGATGCGCTTGAGGATCATGCGCATCGCGCGCGAGTCGTCGATCACCATGGCGCGCATCGGCGTCATCCCCTTCTCGCGGCGCCGGCGGGCACCGCATTGCGAGTCCGGTAGGCAGACGTGCGGCCGGCGGCCACCCGCTCGTAGTTGTCGTCGATCCCGATCGTGGTCTCGGCGGCGCCGAGGAAGAGCCAGCCGTCCGGGCGCAGGATCTTGGCCGCGTTCTGCAGCACCTGGCGCTTGGTGGCGACGTCGAAGTAGATGAGCACGTTGCGCAGGAAGATCACGTCGAACGGCTGCATCGGCGGGAACGGCGCGGTCAGGCTCATGTGCTTGAACTCGACGTTCTTGCGCAGCGCGGGAATGACCCGCCAGTGGGCACCGGCCCGCTCGAAATACTGCACCAGCTGGGTGGCCGCCAGACCGCGGTTCACCTCGACCTGGCTGTACTCGGCCTTCTGCGCACGCTCCACCATCGCGGTGGAGATGTCGGTGCCGACGATTTCGTACGACCAGCCGGCCGGCAGCGACTCCTGAAGCGTGATCGCCAGGCTGTACGCCTCCTGGCCGCTGGAGCTCGCCGCGGACCAGAACCGCAGCTTGCGCGTCGCGGACCGCGACTTGATCAGCTCCGGCAGAACCACCTCGGTGAGCGCGGAGAACGGCTCGCGATCCCGGAAGAACGACGTCTCGTTGGTGGTCAGCGCGTCAATGATCTTGCGCTGGAACTGTGGGTTGGGCCGCTTCTGCAGGTCCGAGATGAACTCGTTGACGTTGGCCGCCCCGACCGCGCGGGCGACCGGGATCAACCGCGCCTCGACCAGGTACTCCTTGCCCGGAGCAAGGACGATCGAGGCCTCCCGGCGTACCAGGTTGGAGACGAAGGTGAACTCCGCTTGGGAAAGGGTCATCGGGCCACCGCCGGCGACCGGCCCACCCGAACGCGGTTCAGCAACGACCCCGCGATCCGGTCCAGGGGAAGGATCTCGTCCGCCAGGCCCGCACCGACTACAGCGCCGGGCATACCCCAGACCACCGAGGTGGCCTCGTCCTGTGCCAGCACCTCGGCTCCCGAGTCTCGCAGCACTTTCGCACCACCTCGTCCGTCTTGTCCCATTCCAGTGAGAACAGCCGCGAAGGCTGATCCGCCGTACAGCGCCGCCACCGAACGGAACATCACGTCCACGGCCGGGCGGCACGAGTTCTCCTGCGGTGCGTTGCTGAGCTGGGTCAGCGTCGCGGTTCCCTTGCGGGTGAAGACCAGGTGACGGTCGCCGGGCGCGATGTAGACCGTGCCGGCGGCGAGCTCCATGCCCTCGCCCGCCTCGACCACGCGCAGGGGCGTGCTGCGGTCCAGTCGCTCGGCGAACATCTTGGTGAACACGGGCGGCATGTGCTGCGTGATCACGACCGGCACCGGCAGATCGCCCGGCAGCCCGAGCAGAACCTTGGTCAGCGCGTCCGGCCCGCCGGTGGAGGAGCCGATGGCGAGGATGTCGATCCGGCCCTGCGGACCGCGCTTGGCCGCGGCCGGGCGTACCGGTGCCGGGCCGGAGGCGGGCGGGCGGCCGGGTGCCGGGGGTGGTGAACCGGGACGCAGCGGTGCGGTGCCGGGTCGCACTCCGGCGGGCACCGGGCGAGTGGGTGGTGCGGCAGGTGGACGCCGCCGCCCGCCGAGTGCCTGGATCTTGGGTACGAGTTGCTCGCGTACCGCCGCGATCGACTGCTGCACCGAGCCCACGTTGCTGGGCTTGGTCACGTAGTCCGTGGCGCCCGCGGCGAGCGCCTCGAGTGTGGCGGTGGCTCCCGCGGCGGAGAGCGTGCTGAACATGATCACTGGCAAGTTCGCGTGCCGCTTGCGCAGCTCGCGTACCGCCTCGATGCCGTCCATCTGCGGCATCTCGATGTCCATGGTGATCACGTCGGGCTTGAGCTGATCGATCTTCGCTTGGGCGAGCAACCCGTTCGCGGCGGTACCGACGACCTGGATGCCCGGCGCCTCCCCGAGAGCGTCGACGATCAGCCGACGTACCACCACGGAATCGTCGACGACGAGAACCGAGATCATTCGACCACTCCCTTCAACCGAGCCAGGCCGGGCCGAGCGCCGCGACCACCGGAGCAAGCAGCCGGTGAGCCGTGGCGGTGTCCAGCAGATCGCGTACGACCAGCGCCTGAACGGCGCCGCTGAGCATGTTCCAGACGCCGCCGGCCCGGTCGGCCAGCGGAATCCCCGCCGTGTCCACGGCCTGCACCAGCAGCATCTGCGCCGCGGCGGCGGTCCGGACCCGGTCCGAGAGGTACGCCGCCCAGGAGGCCGAGTGGACGGCCGGTGACCAGCCCGCGGTGTTGCGGCGGGCGTCATCGGCCGAGGTGGCGACGCGCTGGCGATCCTCCGGTCGCAGGCTGCGCAGCCGGTCGAGCAGGGCGGACACCGTGTAGTGGTGCGGGCCCATGTCGATCGGCGCGGTGGCCGGCAGTTTGCGTACCGCCGACACCCACCCCGCGCCCAGCCGCCGGCGGGTCTCCTCGTCGAGAACCTCGCGCAGGTAGCTGGCGACCGCGGCGTCGCAGAGCAGCGCCGTGGCGGCGGCCGCGTCCTCGCTCTGCTTCGCGTCGCGGCCGGTGCCCTCCCAGGTCCACGACATCACGTCGTAGCGGATGCAGGTGAGCAGCGAGTCGACCGTACCGATCGGCGCGCGTTCGACCAGGGCGAGGTTTCCGGCCGGATCGTCCTTGGACATCGACTTGAGCGACGGCATCCGCCGGGCGGCGCTCTCCACCTCGACCCAGAGCAGGGCCCGGGCGCCCTCGTCCGGCAACCGCTCGGCCAGAACCGGCAGGTCGTCCTTGTGCAGGCGCAGGGCGCGCAGCAGCACCTCGGCCGCGGCCGACCCGCCCTCCAGGCGGGTCAGGTCGAAGCCCAGAACGGGGGCGCTGACCAGGCTGTACATCAGTTGGTAGCGCGATATGTGTCGACGGCCTGATTGACGTCGAGTGCCAGCATCAACCGCCCGTCCAGCTTGAACGTGCCGACCACCAGCTCTCTGGTCGGCCCGCTCAGCGTGTCCGGTGGCGGCTCGAACGTCTCGTCGTCGAGGTCGACGACCTCGCCGATCTTGTCAACCAGCAGGCTCACGGGTTCCCCGTCGCCGCGCAGGATGACGTTCATGACCGGGCCCTGCAGCGCCTGCCGGGCCAGCCCGAGCTGCACCCGCAGGTCGACCGCCGCGATCACCTGGCCACGCAGGTTGAACAGGCCGCCGACGGCCGGCGGCGCGAGCGGCACCGGCGTGTACTCGTTGTACGAGAGCACCTCCTGAACGGTGTGCACCTCGACTCCGAAGAGCTGGCCGTCCACCTCGAAGGTGGCGAACTGTCGACTCGCCATGTCAGGCCTCCACCAGCATGTCGTCGACCGCGTCGCTGTAGAAGTTCGGGTCGGCGGCGAGGATGGCCCGGCGTACGTCGAGCAGCTCGGTCACCCGTTGCTGGATGACCGCGGTGCCGACCAGGCCGTCCTCCTCCGCGTCGCGTCGTGCGGTCGTGGAGTTCTCCGCGATGTCGACGATCCGGTCCACCACCAGCGCGACGCTCCGTCCGCCCTCGCTGTAGACGACCACCGAGACGGTGTCGCCCTCCAGCTCCTCGCCGTACGCACCGAGCAGGTGCGACAGCCGTACCAGCGGAAGGATCTGGCCGCGGTACTGCACCACCTCGCGGGAGCCGGCGTGCTCGATCCGGTCGCGCGGGAACTCCTCGAGCCGGGTGACCGTGTCCAGCGGGATCGCCACCCGGCGTTCCCCGACCGCGGTGACCAGCAGGCGCTCGGTGCCACCGCCGCCCTGGCCGCGCTTCTCGACGACGTTCTCGCGCTCCGAGTCGACCGCGAGGTGCGAGCGGCGGGCGAGCGAGGAGACGTCGAGGATCAGGCCGACCTTGCCGTCGCCGAGGATCGTGGCACCGGCGTACAGGCCGATGTCCTTGAACCGGGTGTTCAGTGCCTTGACCACGACCTCTTCGGTGTTCAGCACCCGGTCCACGACCAGGCCGAACCGCCGGCCGTCGGCCTGCAGCACCATGATGTAGACGCCCTGGTCGCCGCCGACCTCCAGGCCGAGTGCCCGGTCCAGGCGGACCAGCGGCAGCAGCTTGCCGCGCAGCCGGTACACCGGCGCGCCGGAGGCGTACTCGACCTTGGTGGTGTTGCCGTCGATGAAGACCAGCTCGAGCACCGCGACCTGCGGGACGACATAGCGCTGGTCGCCGCAGTCGACGGTGAGCGCCTGGATGATCGCCAGCGTCAGCGGGATCGTGAGACGCCAGACCGTGCCCTCACCGGGCGTGGAGTCGACGCTGACCGCACCGCCGATGTTCTCGATGTTGGTCTTCACCACGTCCATGCCGACACCGCGGCCGGAGACGTTGGTGACCTTCGCGGCGGTGGAGAAGCCAGGCTGGAACACCATCGCCATGATGTCGCGCTTGTCCATGTTCGGGATCTGCTCCGGGCGGAGCAGGCCGTTCTCGACCGCCTTCTGCGCGATCCGCTCGACGTTCAGGCCGGCGCCGTCGTCCGCGACCTCCACCGCGACGTGGCCACCCTCGTGGTACGCGCGAAGCGTCAGCGTGCCCTCGGGACCCTTGCCCGCGGCGAGACGCTTCTCCGGGTCCTCGATGCCGTGGTCGACCGCGTTGCGCACCAGGTGGGTCAGCGGGTCCTTGACCGCCTCCAGCAGGCTCCGGTCGAGCTCGGTCTCCTTGCCCTCCATGACCAGCTGGACCTGCTTGCCGAGCGAGTTGCTCAGGTCCCGGACGACTCGGGGAAGCTTCGACCAGATGTGCTCGATGGGCTGCATCCGGGTCTTCATGATGCCCTCTTGCAGCTCACTGGTGATCATGCCGAGCCGCTGGGCGCTGCGGACCAGGCCCGAGTCGCCGATCTCCATGACACCGCGGACCAGCTGGTTCCGGGCCAGCACCAGCTCGCCGACCATGTTCATGAGGGTGTCGAGCAGGTCGACGTCCACCCGGATCGCGCTGTCCGCGATGCTGCGCTTCGGCGCCTGCGACTGCAGTGCCTCGTTGACCGCGGCCGGCTGGGCCTTGCCCTCCTCCAGCAGGATGGTGCCGAGCTTGCGCTCGTCGCCCTCGAGCTGCTGCTGGAGCGCCGAGCTCACGTCCGAGGGCTGTGCCGCGCCGGCGTCCACCAGGATCTGGCCCAGGGGCTGGCGCTGCTCGGCGATCGGCTCCGGCGCGCGGCGCGCGGGCTCCTCGAGCGGGACGGGAGTCTCGGCCTCGGTGTCGCCCTCCGACGCCGCGGGGGCCGCCTCCGCCGCGGGCGCTGCCGGGGCGGCGGCCGCGGGGGCGTTCATCTGAGCGTTGATCTTCACGATCATGCTGTCGATGTCGACCTCGTCCTCGGTGCCCTTCTCCTCGATGGAGGAGAGCAGCGACCGGACGCCGTCGATGCAGAGCAGCAGGACGGTGATGGTCTCCGGGGTGACCGGCTGGACGCCGTCCCGGAGCCGGGACAGCAGCGACTCGCCCGCGTGGGCGAGCTTCTCCAGGCGGCTGAACGCGAGGAACCCGCTGGTGCCTTTGATCGTGTGGATCGCCCGGAAGATACGGGAGATCAGGTCACGCGAGTCCGGTTCCTGCTCGAGGCTCACGAGATCCCGGTCGATCTGGTCCAGGTTCTCGTGGCTTTCCATCAGGAATTCGCCGACGATCTCGCCAAGGTCTTCCACGACTTACTACCTCCTGCTCGGCTTCACAGCCCTCATCGACGAGTGCGGGCGTCAACTGAGAAGACTCGACCGGTACGACGGATATCAGGCTTCTCCGCCCGGTCGGCGGTAGCGGTATCCGAATCCACGTACGGACTCGATGGGTGACTCGTCCGGATCTGACCATCCGAGCTTGCGGCGCAGCCGCAGCACCGCGAACTTGACCCGCTCCTGGCCGATGCCGGTCGGGTCGTCCCAGGCCTGCGTCAGCAGCTGGTTCGGGCTGAGCACCGCGCCCGCGTGCCGGACCAGGGCGTTGAGCAGGCGAAACTCGGTCGGAGTCAGCCGCTTCTCCTCGCCCTTCACATAGACCCGGCGCTTGGTCGGGTCGAGATGCACGAGGCCGTCGTCGTAGATCTGGCTGGCCCAGCTGTTCTGCCCGCTGGAGGACCGGCGCAGCAGCGCCTCGACGCGGGCCAGCAACTCGTTGTTGGCGAACGGCTTGGTGAGGTAGTCGTCGGCGCCGCCGCGCAGGCCGCGTACCTTCTCGGCCTCCTGTCCGTGCGCGGTCAGCACCAGCACCGGCACGTCGGAGACGTCGCGCAGCCGCTCCAGCACCTGCCAGCCGTCCATCTCCGGCAGGCCGACGTCGAGCACCACCAGATCGGGGTGTTCGGCGTATGCCTCCTTCAGGCCGGATCGGCCGTCGGCGGCGTGTGCCACCTCGTAGCCGGCTCGACTGAACAACAACCGGAGAGCGAGTGCGATGTCCGGGTCGTCCTCGACCACGAGAAGGCGACTCATCGTTTGTTCACCCTGCCCCCAACCCGCACTCGCACCCGATCCGGGCACGGCCGCGTTCCGGTCACACGGGAGTGGCCGGAAGTCAGCGTCCTGCTTGGCACCGCCCGCACGACCGCGGGAGGAAGAAAATTCAAAGGCGCAAAAACACCATAGCGTGATGTGACCGCCTATTTACGGACAGTGACAGTTTAGCGCCCAGGCCGCTCACAAGAGTCGGTCCGCGAGGATCCGGCCGAGCACGTACGCGATGCAGTGGCACGGAGTCAAGACGGGCAATCCCCTCAGACTGACATTTTCACTAGGCCTTTTCGTCCTTTCCGCGAAAGATGTGACACGCCGCGTGCAACGGGGTGCGATAGACCGTGATGGACGGTGAGCGTCCTTCAACGATCGGGAGGCACCCGTGTTCGACCTGGTGGTACGACGTGTCGCCTTGCTCGCGGCGACGCCAGCTCTGTTCGTCCTGTCCGCGCCCGCGGTGGCACACGGACCCGTCGTCCCGCCCCGGCCGATGCGCCTGCCGGCGCCGGCCGCGCTGCCGCAGCCCGATGCTCAGGGACCGGTCGCAACGCCCCGCACCCCGATCGTGACGCCGTCCGCCACCGCCACTGCCACCGCCACTGCCACCGCTGCTGCCACCACCGCCCCGGTCACCACCACCGCCGCACCGGCTGCCACCCCGTCCGCCCGGCTGCGCGCCCGCGCGATGATGTCCGAGGTGGTCAAACTGACCAACGAGCGGCGCGCGGCGGCCGGCTGCCCGGCCCTGTCGGTGGACCGCAACCTGATCACCGCGTCGCTGCGGCAGAGCTGGTACATGGCACGGACCCGGCTGTTCAGCCATGTGTGGCGGGACGGCTCGACGTTCGTGACCCGAACCCGGGCGGCCGGTTACCGCCAGCCGGCCGGCGAGAACATCGCCTGGGGCTACCGCAGCGTGCCCGACGTGATGGACGCGTGGATGGAGAGCCCGGGACACCGTGCCAACATCCTCAACTGCGGCGCGAAGTCCATCGGGACCGGCGTCGCCTGGGCCGCCGACGGCACGCCGTACTACACCCAGGTCTTCGGCTGGAAGTAGCTACATCTCGCAGTTGATCAGGACCGGCTCGGGGTGCAGGTCGACGCCGAACCGGTCCCGCACGCCTGCCCGGATGGTGCGGGCCAGGTCGAGCAGCGCCTCGGTGGTGCCGCCACCGCGGTTGGTCAGGGCCAGGGTGTGCTTCGTGGAGATGGCGACGCCGTCGCCGGCGAAGCCCTTCGGGAAGCCGGACCGCTCGATCAGCCAGGCCGCCGGGATCTTCACCGTGCCGTCGGCGGCCGGCCAGTGCGGCACCTCGCCCGGGATACTCGCGAAGAACTCCGCAGCAACCACCGGGTTGGTGAAGAACGAGCCGACCGACCAGGTGTCCCGGTCCTCCGGGTCCAGCACCATGCCCTTGCCCGCGCGCAGCTTCAGAACGGTGTCGCGGGCCTGCTGCATCGGGACCCGGTCACCGGCCGAGGCGCCCAGGTCGCGGGCGAGTTCGGCGTACCGGATCGGTGCGGAGTCGGCGGACTTGGCCAGCCGGAAGTCGACGCCGAGGACGAGGTAGCGGTCGCTGTGCTTGAACACGCTGGACCGGTAGCCGAACCCGCACTCGGCCGGAGTCATCGTCCGGATCTCGTCGGCCACCCGGTCGTACGCCCGAACCGCCTCGATCGTGTGCGCCACCTCCTGGCCGTACGCACCGACGTTCTGGATCGGGGTGGCGCCCGCCGAGCCGGGGATGCCGGAGAGGCACTCGACACCGGACCATCCGTTGTCCACCGCCTGCTGGACGAAACCGTCCCACGGCTCGCCCGCCTCGACCCGGACCAGCACGCTCGTCGCGTCCTCGCCGGCCACCTCGACACCGCGGTTGCGCAGCAGCAGCACCTCGCCCGGGAAGCCCGCGTCGCCGATCACGACATTGCTGCCGCCGGCCAGAACCAGCACCTTCCCGGAGGAATTACGCACTGTAGCGACCGCTTCGTCCGCATGTACCGCCGTGGTCACCGTGCCTGCGGGGCCACCAAGGCGTAGCGTCGTGTACGCCGCCAGGGGGTACTCCCCGGCTGGAGGTGTGTCAGTCTGATGATCGGCGTATGCGTCGGGCACGACGTTCACCCTAAGCTCAAACGGGGAGGGACTTCACCGGCGGTCCGGCCTAAAGGGGGGCGTCTGCGATGAACAGGTTGCACGCGACGAAGGACTTCTGGCTCGCCGCACTGCGCGCCGACGGTCCGGCGCTGTGGGATGCCGTCGCGGAGACCGGCCCTGACGTGCCGGTCGGCTCCGATCGGACCGTCGCCGACCTCGCGCACGACCTGACCGGTGAGCTGCGCTGGGTGCGCGCCACGGTCGCCCGCGGCGTCACCGACCGGCCACCGGCCCCGGAGGAGACGGACCGTCCCGAGTGGCCCGAGACCCTCGACTCCCTGCGCCGTGAACTCACCGGCACGATCGAGACCCTCGAGGCGCTCGACCCCGACTTCCCGGCGTGGAACTGGGCTCCGCAGCCGAAGCGGGCCAATTTCTGGCAGCGGCGGATGGCCCACGAGGTCTCGCTGATCCGCTGGGACGCCGAGTCCGCCGCCGGCCGGGCCACCCCGATCGAGACCAAGCTCGCCGCCGACGGTGTCAGCGAGGTGCTGGACACCTGGCTGCCGGCCGGCCGCCGCAGCGGTCCCACCGATCTGCACGGCGTGGTCCACCTGGTCGGCACGGACGCGGCGCAGGAGTGGTTCGTGCGCCTACGCGGTGCCGGGATCGCTCTGCTGGACACCGGCACGATCCTCGACAGCGACGACCATCACGCTCGCGCCAAGGCCACCGGCACCGCCAGCGATCTGCAACTCGCCCTGATGGGCAGGAAACGTCCCGACCAACTCGCGCTCACCGGGGACCCCCGCCTCGTCCAAGCCCTGCGTGCTGGCTGAACTCACAGTCGGCGGCGTTGTTTCGCCGCAGCCAGCCCGTAAGATGAACCGGTTAAGTGCACCTGATCAAGAGCAGGAAGCGGGAAACAATGACGGCAACCGTCACGTCGACGTCGGCGCAGCCGGCCCCCGCGGGGATCACCTTCCCCGAAGGATTCGTCTGGGGCGCGGCCACCGCCTCGTACCAGATCGAGGGCGCGGTGCGGGAGGACGGTCGCGGCCCGTCCATCTGGGACACGTTCAGCCGTACGCCGGGCAAGGTCTTCGCCGGCCACACGGGTGACGTGGCCTGCGATCACTACCACCGGTACGCGGACGACGTCGCGATCATGGCGGATCTGGGCCTGGCCTCGTACCGGTTCTCGATCGCCTGGCCACGGATCCAGCCCGACGGCACGGGCCCCGTGAACGTGCGCGGCCTGGACTTCTACGACCGGCTCACCGACGAGCTGCTGGGCAGGGGCATCGACCCGGTCGTCACGCTGTACCACTGGGACCTGCCGCAGGCCCTCGAGGACCGCGGCGGCTGGACCAACCGGGAGACCGCCGAGGCGTTCGCCGAGTACGCCCAGATCGTCCACGCCCGCCTCGGCGACCGCGTCGCCACCTGGACCACGCTGAACGAGCCGTGGTGCTCGGCCTACCTCGGGTACGGCTCCGGCATCCACGCACCCGGCGTCAAGAACCCGGCCTCCGCGCTGGCCGCCGTGCACCACCTTCTCCTCGGCCACGGCCTGGCCACCCGCGCGCTGCGCTCGGCCGGCGCACAGAGCATCAGCATCACGCTGAACCCGTGCGAGGTCGCCCCGCTCGACCCGGAGAACCCGGCCGACCGCGACGCCGCCCGGCTGATCGACGGCCTCGCCAACCGGATCTTCCTGGACCCGCTGCTGCGCGGCCACTACCCGGCCGACGTGCTGGCGCACATCGCGCGGCTCACCGATCTGGCGTACCTGCGCGAGGGCGACGAGGCGATCATCAACGCCCCGATCGACGTGCTCGGCGTGAACTTCTACAACCCGTCGTACGTGTCGGCCAAGCCCGGCCACCCCGGCGACCTCTCCTACCCCGGCAGCGACGGCATCGCGTTCCGCCCGCCGGTCGGCCCGGTCACCGACATGAACTGGCCGATCGAGCCGGCCGCGCTGACCCGGCTGCTCACCCGCCTGCACCGGGACTACCCGGGCACGCCGCTGCTGATCACCGAGAACGGCGCCGCGTACCCGGAGGGCCCGAACGCCGACGGCGAGGTCCACGACCTGCGCCGCATCGAGTACATCGACGGCCACCTGCGCGCCTGCCACGACGCGCTGGCGGCCGGAGTGGACCTCCGGGGATACTTCGCCTGGTCCCTGATGGACAACTTCGAATGGGCCGAGGGGTACCGGAAGCGCTTCGGTATCGTGCACGTCGACTACACGACGCAACAGCGTGTGCTCAAGGACAGCGCGAAGTGGTACCGAGAGGTGATCCGGCGAAACGGTCTGGAGTGAGTCCCTCTCACTAGACCGAGGAGCGGGTTTGTGACGACGCGGGAACGGCCGACCCTGGAAGCGGTTGCCCGGCGAGCCGGGGTGTCCCGTGCCACCGTCTCCCGCGTCGTCAACGGCTCCACCACGGTGGCCGCCACCATCCGTGAGGCGGTCAACCGTGCCGTCGACGAGCTCGGTTACGTGCCGAACCAGGCCGCCCGCAGCCTGGTGACCCAGCGGACCGACTCGATAGCGCTGATCCTGCCGGAGACGGCCAACCGGGTCTTCTCCGACGACCTGTTCTTCCCGGCGATCATCCGCGGCGTCGGCATGGAGCTGGAGGCCGCCGACAAGCAACTCGTCCTGATGATGACCGGCTCCGAGGCCGGCCATCACCGGGTCGAGCGGTACGCGGTGGCCGGCCACGTCGACGGCGTCATGTTCGCCTCCATCCACGGCGCCGACCCGCTGCCCGGCCTGCTCGCCCGGCGCGGGATACCGGTGGTCTGCAGCGGCCGCCCGATGACCGCCGAGCCGCCGGTTCCCTACGTCGACGTCGACCACGCCGGCGGGGTCGCCGCCGCGGTACGCCACCTGGTCGCCGGTGGCCGCCGCCGGATCGCCACCATCGCCGGTCCGCAGGACATGGTCGCCGGCATCGAGCGCCTCTCCGGTTACCACCACTCGCTCGCCGAGGCCGGTCTGCCCGTGCTGGTGGCGCCCGGCGACTTCACCCGCGAGTCCGGCGTCGCCGCGATGCGTGATCTGCTCGACCGCGACCCCGACCTGGACGCCGTCTTCGCCGCCTCGGACCTGATGGCGCACGGCGCGCTGCAGACCCTGCGCGACGCCGGCCGCCGGGTGCCCGACGACGTGGCGGTCATCGGCTTCGACGACTTCGAGATCAGCCGCTACAGCGACCCGCCTCTCACGACCGTCCGCCAGCCGATAGCCGAGGCCGGCCGCGTCATGGCCCGCCAGATGCTCCGCCTGATAACCGGCGACCCCGACGTCCCCCCAGCCGTAGTCCTCCCCACCGAACTGGTAGTCCGAGCCTCCGCCTAACCCCCAACCAGTCGTGTGGAGTTCGGCCCACCCACACACCCCAACTCCACACGCAACCACCCACCACCCACCGTGTGGAGTACGGCCCACCCACTAACCACAACTCCACACGCAACCGGACAACCACCCAGCGTGTGGAGTACGGCCCACCCACTAACCCCAACTCCACACGCGGGGAAGTCGAGCCGCGGCCTGCTCAGAGGGGTGGGGTGTCGATGATGTCGATCGGTTTGCCCAGGGCCTTCCGGGCCAGCAGCGTCGCACCCGCGATCGCGGCGGGCATCATGAAGATGGCGCCGAGCGGGATCAGGAACGTGGCGAACACGGCCGCGCCGAAGCCCAGGGCCAGCGGCTTGTGCCGGCCGAGCACGACACGACGGTGACGGAGACGCTGGCCGCGCCTCTGGAACGGGACGCCGGTCAGTTCGAGAGCGAGCAGCCAGCCGCCCAGCGCGCCGCCCAGGACCGGGACGACGGTCTGGCCGACGAACGGCAGGAAGCCGAGCAGGAACAGCGGTATCGCGATCAGGATCGAGATGCCGATCAGCCGCAGCGAGTCGGTCAGGCTGCGGCGCAGGGAGCGGAGGAGGCCGATCTCGACCTCGTCCGGTACGCCACCGAAGCGGTCCTCGACCAGCTCGGAGATCTTCTCGTAGAACGGGTCGCCGATCAGCAGCGTGACCGCGGTGAACGTGAGCACGCCGAGCAGGACGGAAAGGCCGAGCACTCCGGCGCCGGCGAAGACCTGGATGGTGTCGCGCAGCCAGGCGGTCCAGTCGTCGGCGAACCAGGTGACCCGCTCGGAGATCTCGGGAAGCGACCGGAACAGGAAGATCAGGGCGATCGTGTAGAGAATGCCGGCCAGCAGCGCCGGAATCAGGCCCACGAGGAGCAGCCGAGGGCTGCGCAGTACGAGACCGAGGCCGCGGGCGAGCAGTCCGACCCCGGTGGCGAACTGCCGTGCCGTGCCCGCCACCGAACCACCCTGATCATTGCTCACGATCCGGGAGCTTAGGCCCCACCCGCCACAGGCAGAAACGCCGGGCAGATCTCAGGAGCCGGAAACCGACGGCGAGGGTGTCTCCGACGGCGAGGCCGACGTGGGAGTCGGGACGGGCGGGGTGTCGACCGACGTCGGCGTGGGCACCGGCGGCTGCGGATAGTCCGGCGGTGGCGAGGTGGTCATGGTGGGTGCCGGGACGGTCGCCACCACAGTCACCGTCGTGGTCACCACGCCGGCCGGGGTGACAGGCGCCGGGAGCGACATCGTCGGGGCCGCGGTTGCCCGCGGTGGCCGGGCCGTGTAGCCGTCCATCGGGTCGGGTGTCGAGCCCTTCCGGGCCGGAGCGGCGCCGAGACCGCCGGTGCCGTCGACGTTGCCGGTCACGCCGAGGGCCGCGGAGCGTACCGCTGGAGCGCCCAGAGTCCAGCCGGCCACGACAGCGAACGGCAGACCGACGATCAGCAAACCGAAAAAGAGGGATTTGGGGGACAAGCGCACGTCTGGAACAACGACCCGAAAAGTTACGGGTTCCGGACATAACGCCGCAAGTTACTGGTTCAGAAAGCCAGAAATTCGATCGCGCAGCTCGCGGCGGTTGTTCCAGAGCACGGCGGGGCCGTCGAAGACCTCGAGGGAGGCGTCGGGCAGCAACGACGCCAGCCGCTCCGCCCAGAACACCGGGTGCATCTCGTCACCCAGGCAGCCGATCACCAGGGCGCGGCCCCGGAACGCCCGGAGCGCGTCGACCGGATCGAGCGCGGGAGCGTCCCAGAGCGACGCGAGTTCCGGCGCGAGACCGTCGCGCTGCAGCTGTTCCACCCGCTGCCGCAGGAAGCTCCACCCGGCCGGCGTGTTGCGGACGGCGGGTGGCAACTCGAGCTCGACAGCCTCGGCGATCATCGCGGCCTCACCCGACTCGGCGGCGGCGAGCAGGCGCTCCAGCCGTTCCACCGAGGCGGGGGCGCGTACGCCGTCGAGCGGCGCCGGCAGGTAGAGCACTACCCGCTCGAAGCGGTCCGGCGACTCGGCGATCAGTCGGCAGAGCGCGGCGGCTCCCATGCTGACGCCGAGCGCGCGGGTGGCGCCGGCGAGATCGGCCACGGCGCGCAGTTCGGCGGCGAGGTCCTCGAAGGACCATGGACCGGACGGCACATCGGAGCGCCCGTGCCCGCGGAAGTGGAAGAACACGCGGCGGCCGGACACGCCGCTGCCGAGCGGGCGGGTGCCGGAGATGTCCCCGGCGAGGCCGTGCGCGAACACGGTCACCGGGCTGCCCGTGCCGGTGATGAGGTGCTCCACGCGTACACCTGAAGGGAGAGTGACCACCTCGGTGGCCGGACCCGGCAACGTCGGCCGGCCGGTCCGCGGCCCGGTCCGATCCGCACGCTGAAGGCGCGGCCCTCCGTCCGGCGGAGGCGGCCCGAAACGGCGCCTCACCCGACTCTTACCAGAAGCCCTTGCCGTCGGTCAGATCCTTGAGACCGGGGCGAACGTCGAGCAGATAGATGAGCGCCGCCGCGACGCCGATCATGCTGATGATCAGCAGGCGGCCCAGGGTCACGACGGTGAGCAGCAGACACACGCCGATGATCGCGGCCCAGGCGCCCTTGGGGAGCGTCCCGAGCGCCTGGAAGCCGGCGCCGCGCTGGGTCAGGCAGTGGATCAGCGCCACCGCTTGCAGAACCAGGGAAACGAGGAAGACCAACAGGTCGATGAAGCCGACGACGTTGTCGTAGAAAAGCGGCGCGGATGAGGCCATGGGGGAGATTCTATGCCGCGGGCCCCAGCATCGCCGGGGCCCGCGGATCATGTCGTGTCGTGCTGCTTACTCGGCCGGCTTGACGGCGGGCTTGGCCCGCTTGCGCGGCTTCGGCGCGGCCTCGACGGCCTTCGCCTCGGCAACGGCGGCCTCGACGGCGGCCGGCTGCTCGGTGGTCTCGATGTCGGCGTTCACCACGTCGGCGGCCTCGACGACACCGGTGCCCACGACGCGCTCACCGCGCGCGACCAGGAACGTGTACGCCGAGACGGCGCGCTCCTGGGCGAGCTGGGCGAGGGAGGTGGCGACGCTGGCCGCGTTCTCCCGGAGCGCCACGAAGTCCGTGGTGCTGGCCTTCTCGCGCAGCTCGGCGGCCTTGGTGCCGGCCTGCTCGTTGTAGACCTTCAGCGAGGCGGCGGCGCGGTCGCTGAGCTGGGTCAGCACGGCGGGGAGCTTCTTCAGCTGCTCGTACGCCAGGTCACCGGCACCGGCGGCGGCGTAGAGCGGGGCGGGGATCTTGGTGTTGGTCTGCTCGGTCATGATTGCTCCTCAGCGGTCGGAGAGGCGGTCGGTTCGGCGGCCGGGTTGGTTCGCGCGTTCTCGTTGCGGAACGTCTCGTAGATCTGCGACAGGGACTGCTTCTGCGCGATCGTGAGCTCCGGGTCGACCGCGATGGCTGCCAGCACGCCCTGCTGGCCCTCGCCATCGAGCAGTCCGGCCCGCAGATACATCGCGGGCGTCGACACTCGCAAGGCGCTGGCAATCTGCTGCAGCACCTCGGCGCTCGGCTTACGCAAGCCACGCTCGATCTGGCTGAGGTAGGGGTTGCTCACCCCCGCCTTGTCGGCAAGCTGCCGAAGCGAGATCTTCGCGGTCTGCCGCAGGTCTCGGATGAAGGATCCGATGTCCTCGGGCAGGTCCTTTGGCGTGGCCATGACTCGAAGTTAGCTCGGAGTGCTAGCTGTTGCAAGCAAAACGCTTGCAACAGCTAGCGTGAGGCCTGTCACCCGTAGGGAACGGCTCGCACTTCCCCTACGGGACGGCCGCCACCCAGGACCAACTCGGGCATCAGCGGCGTGGGCACGCCGAGTTTCTCCAGGGCTGAGAGCAACACAGGGGTACGCGCACGCGCCGAACCGTCCGAAATCTTGACCGCCACCGCACCGACTCCGGGCACGGCCGCCGCGGCCACCCCGTCCGCGCCCTTCTTGGCGAGCAAGCCCGGCACCGCGCTCATCAGCACGGTGTCGTCGGTCCCGGTGCCGGCCACGAGTTCCGGACGTGCCCGCATCGCGTCGGCGACCCGCCGCTCCGGAGTACCCGGCTCGGCCTCGACCAGCCGAAGGAAGGCGTGTGCCAGCGCCAGCGGTGAGATCGCGAAGACCGGCGCACCGCAGCCGTCCACGCCGGTCGCGGCGATCAGCTCGCCGGCCAGACCGGACACCGCGTCGGCGAGCGCCAGTTGCAGCGGGTGCTTGGCGTCCAGGTACGTGTCGAGCGGCCACCCGTTGATCACACAGGTGGCGAGCATGCCGGCGTGCTTGCCGGAGCAGTTCATCAGGATCGGGTCGGGCTCGCCGCCCGCCCGGAGGTGAGCATCCCGCGCCGACGGGCCGATCGGCAGCTCAGCCGGGCAGCGCAGGGCCTCCGGACCGAGCCCGGCGGAGGCCAGGATCGCCCGAACTCGTTCCACGTGGAACGTCTCGCCGTTGTGGCTGCCGCTCATCAGGGCCAGGTCCGCCTCCTCGCGCGGGACCAGGCCACAGTTGAGCAGACCGACCGTCTGCAGTGGCTTGTTGGAGGAACGGGGGAAGAACGGGCTCTGCACGTCACCGACCCCGGGTGCTCCGGTGATCGCCACGATGCCGTGGTGGACGCTCTCGACGAAACCCGACCGTACGACTTCCGCGACGATCATCGAGCTGGCACTCCGAGCAGTTCACGAGCCTGCGACGGCGTGTACGGCGGGCGCTGTGCCAACTGGGCGAAGCCGACGGCACGCGCGACCAGCTGCATGTTGGACTCGACCGGGCGGCCCTTGGCGTACGTGAGCGTGTCCTCCATGCCCACCCGCAGATGCCCGCCCGCCGACAGCGACGCCAGCATGACCGGCAGGGTGCTGCGCCCGATGCCGGTGGCCGAGAACGTGGTGCCCTGCGGCAGATCGCGGATGGCCTGCTCACAGGCGGCGACCGTGGCGGTGGTGCCCGGCATCCCGCCCGGCACGCCCATCACCAGGTCGACATGCACGTGCCCGCCGAACGGCAGGCCATACCGACTCAGGAGCCGCTGCAGGGTGGTGAGCTGACCCAGGTCGAAGATCTCGTACTCCGGGATGATGCCGCGCTCCTGCATCCGGGTGTGCAGGTCGACGATGAACTCCCAGCGGTTCATGAAGACGCCGTCGCCGAAGTTGACAGTGCCCATCGTGCAGGAGGCCATCTCCGGTCCGGCGTCCAGCACGGCAAGCCGGTCCGCCTCCGGATCGGTGACCGCGCCACCCGAGGAGAGCTGGACGATCAGCTCGGTGGAGGCGCGCAGGGCCGCCACGGTCGCCCGCAGCCGGCCCTGATCCAGGGTGGGCCGGGCACCGTCGTCCCGGATGTGTACGTGAATGATCGAAGCGCCGAGCGCCTCGCACTCCTTCGCGGTCGTCACCAGCTCGTCCAGGGTCACTGGCAGAGCCGGCACGTCCGCCTTGCTGCTCTCCGCGCCGGTCGGGGCGACGGTGATCAAGGTCCCGGTCATGCCTCGCATACTGCCACGTGGCCCGTCCGCTCAGGCCGGGCCGACGGCAGCGGACTCCGGCACGTGGCCCGCCCGCTCAGGCCGGGCCGACGGCGGCGGACTCCCGCACGTGGCCCGTCCGCTTACGCGGGGTCGATGGCGGCGGCCGACTCCCCCACGATCAGGCGGGCGTCGTCGGCCACGTTGCGCTTGATGACGGCGAGGGCGACCATGCCGAGCTCGTGATGGCGCACCGCGGTGCCGACGAAGCCGACCGCCCGGCCGTCCAGCTCGACCGGGGTCCCCTTGGCCGGCGGGTGGTCGGTGGCGACGCCGTCGAGGTGCAGCAGGACCAGCCGGCGCGGCGGGCGACCCAGGTGGTGGACCCGGGCGACCGTCTCCTGACCCCGGTAGCAACCCTTGTCCAGGTGCACGCCGGCGGCGATGAAGTCCGCCTCGGCGGGGATGGTCCGGTGGTCGGTCTCCCAGCCCGGGCGCGGGATGCGGCGGGCGACGCGGATCGCCTCGTAGGCCCAGAGCCCGGCCTGCGGCACGCCCAACTTCTCGATCACGGCCGTCTTGGCGGCACGCGGGACCAGGAGATCCACACCGAGGGGCACTCGGCGGGCCAGGCCGCCTTCGAATTCCCGTACCGAATAAAGGCTCGTGGGCTCGGGAGGCACGGACCCGGCGGCGAATTTCGGGCCCGGCACCCCACTCAGCCGGGGCTCGCCCAGGCCGGGGACGAGATCGGCCGCACCCGGACCGACCAGCGAGAGGACCGCGATCTCACCGGTCGCGTCGCGTGGCTCGACCCGGGTGAAGAACCGCATCATTTCCAGGTATTTCAGCAGGCCCTCACCGGCGCCGGGCTCGGTGTCCAGCCATGCCGTAGTGCCGTCCTCGGTGACGTAGGCGTGCTGCTCGACGTGCCCGTGGGGAGAGAGGACGAGAAGTTCCGTGCCCTGGAAAGCGGACAAATCCGATAAATACTGAGTTGTCAGGGTGTGAAGCCAGCTGGCCCGCTCCTCGCCCGGCACCGCGATCACGTCACGGTGCGAGCGGTCGACCAGGCCGACAGCGGTCTCCAGCAGGCGCTGCTCGCGCATCGGGTCACCGAGATGGGCCGGAACACCGGCGTCGGCGGACTGCGGGTCGAGATCCTCGACCATCACGACGCTCACTCGGACTCCTTGCAATCGCCGCAGACACCGAAAAGGGAGACGTGGCCGACGTCCACCCGGAAGTCGCGCTCGTCCCGCAATCGGTCGGTGACCGGGCGCATCACCTCCGGATCGACCTCGGCGATCGAACCGCAGCCCCGGCACACGAGATGGACGTGCTGGTCCTCGCCGGCCGGGTGGTAGGTCGGCGAGCCGTGCGACAAATGCGTGTGATTGACCAGCCCGAGCTCCTCGAGAAGCTCCAGGGTCCGGTAGACCGTGGTGATGTTCACCCCGGCGGCACGCTCACGGACCGCGTTGTGCACGGACTCCGGGGTCGCATGACCGAGTTCGTGCACCGCTTCGAGGATCAGCTGACGCTGCGGGGTGAGCCGCAGCCCACGCTCGCGGAGCATGGCGGCTAGCGATGTGGCGGACACGTTACGAGCATAGTTCGCTAGGTTTTGAACGGTGAGCGAGCGGATCCTGGTGCCGGCGTCCGACCTGCTCGGCGACGGGATTTTCGAGACCCTGCATCTGCGGCCCTCCGGCCCGTGGCTGCTCTCCGCCCACGTGGATCGCCTACTGGAGTCCGCAGCCCTCCTCGAATTGCCCGCTTTATCCCGAAATATCGTCTTATCTGTTGTCCCGGCGGCGACCAGTGGTGCGCTGCGGATCGTCTACACCCGCAGTGGGCTGCTCCACGCCGGCGTGTCGGAGATCCCACCCAGCGTGCTCCGCGAGCGCCGCGACGGCGTCCGAGTGATCAGCGCCGACCTCGGTGTCTCCGCCGGACGGCGCCCGCCGTGGTCCCTCTCCGCGGCCAAGTCACTCTCCTACGCGAGCAATTTCGCGGCACGGCGCTGGGCGGCGCGACATCAGGCCGAGGACATGGTCTGGCTTTCTTCAGAGGGGTACGCGCTAGAAGCGCCGACCTCGTCCATCGTCTGGCTGTCGGGTGACGAGCTGTGCACGGTCCCACCGGCGGAGGCCGGAATCCTGGCCGGGATCACCGCCGCGCACCTGCTGTCGGTGGCACCCTCGGTGGGCCTCACCCCGGTCGAGCGAATGATCACGCTCCCGGAGCTGGCCGGCGCGGACGCGATCTGGCTGGCGTCGTCGTTGCGTGGCCTGGCCGAGGTGGTGTCGCTGGACGGGGTGGCGCGGGTCCGGTCGCCGTGGACGCCGCGCCTGCTCGACCTGCTCGGATTCGTGGACTGACGGGTGCCCGGTCGCTTTCCGAGGGCCGCTTCCACGGGCGCGCCTGCCTCTGGGTGCGCCTCCCGGGGCGCGCCTGCCCGGGTGCGCCTGCCGGGTGCGCCTGCCGGGTGCGCCTGCCCGGGTGCGCCTGCCCGGGTGGCGCTTCCTCAGCCGCCGATGCGCAGGAGTCGGGCGGACATGTGCGGGCGCAGGCCGCTGTCGTCCACAGCGATCTCGTGGGCGTAGAGCAGCGCGCCCTCCACGATCCCGAACAACCGGTGGCCACCCGTGACGTGCAGGCCCGCCGGCGTGTAGGCCACCGCGTCCGCCGCCATCTCCAAGCGGGTCGTGGCGGCCTTGCCCAGGTAGAGCTCGGCCACCCCGTCGGGGCGGATCATCGTGGCTTCCATCTCGTCGCCGGGACGGCCGTCGACCAGCACCGGCCGCCAGAAGCCGGACTCGGTCAACGCCTGCCCGGCCGCCTTCGAGTCCTCGTCGAGCAGCCAGGCGCGTGACTCGTACCTCAGGAAGTCCCGGCCGTCGTGGCTGATCCGGATCTCCTGGGCGAAGTTGTAGTCGTCCTCCTGCGGGAACCCGCCCTGCCCGCGCCCACGCCACAGCCCGACGAACGGCAGCAGGCCCAGCAGCGAGGGGTGCAGGTCAGGACCGGAACGCAGGTCGTGGGTGTCCTCATACGGATACCGCTCGACCGGCGGAGCGTTGAGCCACGGCGGCGGTCCCAGTGGGTTTTCCGTCTCGCTGCTCACCAACGCCCCCTCGAAATGCGCACCGCAAGGTAACCGAACCCGCCGGCCAGCGCTCCCAGCGCCGCCACCAGCAGGCTCACGAACCCGATCTCCGTAACCATCGGCCCCATCTTATGCTGACCGGTATGGCACGTTTGCTGGTCGTCAAGGCCACCGCGGGCGCCGACTCGCCCGAGCGCTGTTCCCAGGCCTTCACCGTGGCGAGCACCGCGGTCGCGTCCGGCGTGGACGTCTCGTTCTGGCTGACCGGCGAGTCCGCCTGGTTCGCGCTGCCCGGCCGCGCCGCCGAGTTCGAGTTACCGCACGCCGCGCCGCTGCCCGATCTCCTGGACGCGCTGCTCGCCGCCGGCCGCGTGACCCTCTGCACCCAGTGCGCCGCCCGCCGCGACATCGGCCCCGCCGACGTCCTGCCCGGCATCCGCATCGCCGGGGCCGCGGTCTTCGTCGAGGAGATCATGTCCGAGAGTGCGCAGGCCCTCGTCTACTGACTCCGGCAGGGTGTGGTCACGCTCACCGCGAGTCGCCCACCCTCCGTCGTAGCCACCACCGAGTCGGCACCCATCCGGTACGCCCAATGGCCCGGCTCCACCCACACCGGAACAGTCCCGGCCGGCAACCCGGTCGGCTCACTGTCCGGATCCGCGGCACCGCCGTCCACCTCGAACGTGGCCGCCGTCCCCCCACCCGGGCAGCTCACCGCCGAGACAACCGCCACCTTCCCCAGCTCGGCCACAACCGCCGGCACCGGCCCGGCCTCCGGCTCACCCCCGACGGACCCGCTCGGCGGCCGACACCCGGTATCAACCCGAACCGTCAACACCTGATCGGTCGACAACGCCTCCGACTCGACAGCGATGAGCTCCCCAGCGTCCGCGAACAACGACAACCGCGTGCCGCCCCGCGCCACACCCACTCCCGGGTCATAGCTCTCCGGCAGCCCTTTCGCGATCCCCTCAAGGGCCTCGCGCGCCTCACCCGCGGGCACGTAGAGCGTCAGATCCCGGCCGGCCCGCCGCCCCGTCCAGACCGGATTGAGCGCACACTCCTCGACCCGCAACTCCCCGAGCCGAACCACCCACCGCTCACTCCGCGAGGCCGCCACCAGCGCCCCGGTCGCCCGCCGCAACTCCGGAACCGCCTGCCCCAGATCCCGCTGCTCAGGCACCGTAGCCGGGTCCTTCCGCACCGACCAGAACACCCCACCGAGCAACACCAGAGCCCACCCACCAGCCACCGCGGCCACCCACCACCGCCACCGGCGCCCACCACCCACCGGCGCGACCCACATCCCCGGCCCCGTCACGGCAGCCATGGTGACACGTGAACCTCACAGGGCGAGCGTCACCCGCAGCACCATGTCAACCATCTCGATGCTTGCCGGAGCCAACAGCCCGGCCCGGGCCTTGAGGAACTCCTTGTGCACCTCGCCGACTCGCGGGACCTGAGCCACTCCGAGCACGGATCACTCAGCCGCGACGACAGTCGGCTCGACCATCTCGGGCCGCGCAACATCGGAGATCGGCACGCATAGTGCGGATGACCGCCGCGCCGTCACACCGTCGTCGCCCACGATGAGGACAAGGCGGTCGTGCCCCAACCGTGTGGCGATCCAGATCTCCCCGCGCCTCATTCCTCATCACCGAAGATCCGCGCCTCGTGCTCCTCGGCCCAGCCCGGAGGGCCATCCTGCTCGACGTAGGACTCCAGGCACTCGGCGATCGCCCGCTCACGCACGACCCCGGAGATCCAGACTGACAGTGGCACCCTCTTCGCCTCGGCCGCGTAACGGGCCGCATAGAGCCCGGCCGAGTCCAGGTCGAGAGTGATCCGCTCGATCGGCATGCCCCTGACGCTAGGGCATGTCCGCGCATCTGTAGTTGGCATGAGACAAGATTACTCATGGGAATTGACTAGCGCCTAGTCAAAAGTGTGCCAGATGAGCACCAGGGTCAATTCCGCCGGAGGTACGCGTCCGAGGTCAGGAAGCGCTCGATCATCTCCTCGGTCCCCCGGTGTGAAGGGCCTGCTCAGCAACTCCTCCGCCGGCACGAACAGCATCGCGGCGCCCTCGCCCAGCACGACGTCCGACTGGGTCGCGTCGGTGGGGCCGTGGAAGTAGAACTTCGCTCGGTCCTGCTCGGGCAGGTCCTGGCGGGCGAACAGCCGCAGCGGTGACGCCGGGCGCAGGCCGCTCTCCTCCCACAGCTCGCGGGCCGCGCCCTCCGCCGGCGTCTCGCCCTCCTCGATCGCGCCGCCGGGCAGGCCCCAGACGTTCGGAAAGTAGGGCGCCCTGTCGTCCCGCAGCTGCAGCAGCACCGCACCGGCGCGATCGACAAGGAAGGTGCAGGCAACGCGTAGCACGGTCAGCTCCCGGCGAGTCGGGTGAGGGCGTTGAGGAAGGTGCAAGCGGTGCGCAGCACGATCAGCTCCCGGCGAGTCGCGTGAGGGCGCCCAGTGCCACGTCCTGCCTCGTCGTGTACCAGAACGGGGGCAGTGACTTGCGCAGGAAGGCGCCGTAACCCCGGGCCGTCTCCAGCCGGGAGTCGAGGACGGCCACGACGCCCTTGTCGCCGGTGGAGCGGATCAGGCGGCCGACGCCCTGTGCCAGCCGGACCGCCGCGATCGGGACGCTCACCGAGGCGAAGCCGGAGCCGCCGGTTGCGTCGACGGCTGCCGAGCGGGCCGCGGCGAGGGGCTCGTCGGGGCGGGGGAACGGGAGGCGGTCGATGACCACGAGCTGGCAGGAGTCGCCGGGGACGTCCACGCCCTGCCAGAGCGACATCACACCGAACAGGCAGCTCGCCTGCTCCTCCCGGAACTTGCGGACCAGGATCGGCAACGTCTCGTCACCCTGCAGGAGGATCGGGAGGTCGGTCTTGGTGCGCAACAGCTCGGCCGCCTGCAACGCGGCCTTTCGGGAGGAGAAGAGCCCGAGCGTACGCCCGCCGAGCGCCTCGACCAGCCGGAGCAACTCGTCGCCCGCCGCCTGGGGCAGGCCCGACATGGTGGGCCGTGGCAGGTGCGCCGCAACGTACAGAATGCCCTGTTTCGGATAGTCGAAGGGTGATCCCACGTCCAGCGAGCTCCAGCCGTCACCGGAGGCCGGTGTCCCGTCCGGGCCGGGTGCGGCCGCCGGGAGGCCGAGTGAGCGCGCCACCGTGTCGAACCGCCCGCCGAGGGTCAGCGTGGCCGAGGTCACGACGACGGTGCGATCGGAGTAGAGGTTCTCGGCGAGGGTGCCGGCGACCGAGAGCGGCGCCACCACGAGGGCTCGGCGGCCGTTGCCGAGGTCGGACTTCTCCACCCAGGCGACGTCGTAGTCGTTCTCCTCCAGGAGCCGCTGCGCCGTGCCGGAGAGCTCGTCGAGGACGGCCTTGGCCTGTTTCTTGCCGACCGGGTCGGGGTCGTCGGACTTGATGTCGCCGATCGCGGTGAGCCCGGCGCGGGTCGCCGACTCCAGCTGGGTGACGGCCAGCAGCAGCGGCTCGGGCAGCCCGTTGACGAGCCGGCCGGCGGGCACCTCGGCGAGCCCGACGGTGAACGCGTCGGCGGCCGCGGCCATCTGCTCGGCGGCCGAGGGCGGGATCAGGGTGCGGGAGCGGCGCCCGGCGCGCTCGACCGCCTCGGGGGTGATCTCCGCCTGGGCCGCCGAGGAGACCCGGTCGGCCAGCTCGTGCGCCTCGTCGACGACGAGCAGCTTGTGCGGCGGGACGATGTGGCGCCCGGCCATCATGTCGGCGGCGAGCAGGCTGTGGTTGGTGACCACGATGTCGACCTCGCGTGCCCGGGCGCGGGACGCCTCGGCGAAGCAGTCCGCGCCATACGGACATTTCTGGGCGCCGACGCAGTCCCGTGCCGGCATGGACACCTGCCGCCACGCGGTGTCGTCGACGCCGGGAGTCAGCTCGTCGCGGTCGCCGGTCTGCGTCTTCTCCGACCAGGAGCGGATCCGCAGGATCTGCTTGCCGAGCTTGCCCGCCTCACCGAGCCACCTGCCGGCTTTCGGCGCGTCGTCGAAGAGCGTGTCGGTGGGTGTCTCCTCGTCGGCGTGCTCGAGCTTGGCCGTGCACAGGTAGTGGTGCCGGCCTTTCAGCACGGCGAAGGTCGGTTTGCGCCCGAGCACCGGCTCGACCGCCTGGGCCAGGCGGGGCAGGTCGTGCTCGACCAACTGGTTCTGCAGCGCCAGGGTGGCGGTGGAGACCACCACCGGCCCGTCCACGAGCAGGGCCGGGGTGAGGTAGCCGAGGCTCTTCCCGGTCCCCGTGCCGGCCTGCACGAGCAGGTGCTCGCGGTCCTTGATGGCTTTGTCGATGGCCTGGACCATGGCCTGCTGGCCGGGCCTGGTGGACCCACCGGGGACCGCGCCGACCGCCGCGGCGAGGATCTCTTCGGCGGTCGCCTTTTTCTTGGTAGCTGCGGGCACGCAGGAACCGTACCCGCCACCACCGACAGAACCGGACCACCGCTAGGGTGCACCTCATGCCGAGCGAGATGGTCCGGGTCATCTACACGAAGTACGACGGTTCGGCGCATCGTGACTACCCGGCCCGCCGGCTGGCCGAGGACGACCTGGGCATCTGGGTGGGCGTCACCCGCGGCACCGCGTCGGTCTACCACGGCCGCCCCTCCGTCGAGCAGATCCCGTTCGTGCTGCTCGTCCCCCACCACGCCTGGTGGACCGGGATGTTCAACCCACCCCCGCGCACCAGCGAGGTGTATTGCGACATCACCACCCCGGCCCGGTGGGAGGGTGACACGGTCCACATCATCGACCTGGATCTGGACGCGGTGCGGCGCCGCGAGACGGGCCTGGTCGAGTTGCGCGACGAGGACGAGTTCGCCGAGCACCGGAAGGCGTTCGGCTACCCGGACGATCTGGTCGGTCACGCCTACGACGCGGCGCGCAAGCTGATGGTCGCGCTCGGCGACGGCACCGAGCCGTTCGCCACGGAGTACCGCAAGCACCTGCTAGAGGTCACGCAGGATTAGCTTCTCCGGGTTCTGCTGGTTGAACAGGCCGGTGATCCGGCCGTCGTCGACAGCGACCGTGAGCACCGCGAAGAACGGCTCGCCGCTCTCCCGGACGCCGCGCATCATCATCCCGGCCGACCCGTTGACCAGCACCGGATCGACCTTGGCGTCGAGCACGTCGGTCAGCCGGTTGGTGATCAGGCCCACCCAGAACCGGGCCACCTTGTCCGCGCCGAGCACCGGGCGCAGCGCCGTGCGGAACATGCCGCCGGCGTCGCCGATCGCCACCACGTCGGGCGCCAGCACGGCGGCCAGGGCCTGCATGTCGCCGCTCTGCGCCGCCGCCAGGAAGGCGTTCAGGACGCGCCGCTGCTCGGCCAGGTCCGCGGTGTGCCGGATGTTCCCGTCGGCTGCGGCGCGGCGGGCCCGCGAGGCGTGCTGACGCGCGGCCGCAGGTGTGGTGTCGAGCACCGCGGCCACCTCGTCGAACGGGACACCGAACGCGTCGTGCAGCACGAACGCCACCCGCTGCTCCGGGGTGAGTCGTTCAAGGACCACGAGCAGGGCGATGGAGACCTGATCGGCCAGTTCGGCCTGACCGGCGGGGTCGGCGTCCGGATCGATGACGTACGCGGGGAGCCATTCGCCGACATACGCCGCTCGGCGTACCCGCGCTGAATTGAGCTGGTCCAGGCAGATCCGCGCGGTGACCGTCGTCAGCCAGCCACGCACGTCCCTGATCTCTTCCGCATGGTGCGCGTAGCGCAGCCAGGCCTCCTGCACCGCGTCCTCGGCCTCGGCCCGGTTGCCCAGCATGCGGTAGGCGACCGCCGTCAGGTAGCGGCGCTGCGTCTCGAACTCGTCCGTGCTGGGCGGCGGCATGACGGAAATTCTGCGGCAGATTGCCGGATCGCGGGTATCACCTGTGCCACAGTAATAATTACTCAAATAGTACGAATCGGATGGTGCTTCGTGCAGGACGTGGCGACAATCGCGGGTGGTCTGGCCGGACTCGCCGGAGCCGGTGGCGCGCTCTCGGTCGCTGTCCTCCGCCGCTCCCGGCCCTGGATCACCGCCGGGCACGCGCTGATCGGGGACGCGGACACCGATCCGCTGCCGGGCGCGCTGCGGCTCGGCCTGGGCGGCATGACCGTACGCGTCACGCCCGGCCCGCACGGCGAGCTGTACCTGGGTGCCGGCGCCCCGCAGCCCGGCCGCACCCTGCGCCGGCTGGTCCTCGCGCCGCTGTTCACCCGTGCCCGCTCCGGTGGGCGTCTCTGGCGCGACCAGGAGTCCCCGTTCCGCCTGGTCGTCGAGTTCGGCGGCGACAACCGGGACACCCGCGCGCTGATGCAGGCGTACCGAATGCTCGACCGGCAGCTGCACGACCACGCCGCGCTGCTCAGCCGGTGTCGCGGCGACGTGCTCACGCCGGGCCTGGTGACCGTCACCGTCTCCGGCATCGTCGACGCCCGGGAACTGCTCGCCGCGCAGCCCGACCGGTACGCCTTCGCCGACGGCACCTTCGACGACCTCGGTTCCCAGTCCGCACCGCCCACGCTGGTGCCGATGGTCAGCGAGTCGTGGCACCGGCGGTTCGGCTGGGACGGATGCGATCCGATCACCGCCGAGGAACGGCACCAGCTGCACGCGCTGGTCCGGGCGGCCCACGAGGACGGCCGCATCGTGCGGATCAGCGGCCTGCCGGACGGGTCACGCCGGGCCCGGTCGGCGATCTGGGCCGAACTCGGCGCGGCCGGAGTGGACGTGATCGCCGACACCGACCACGCCGGACTCGCCAAGCACCTGCGCAGGCACCCGGTCACCACACCACCGCCACCTCACCTGCCGGTACGCGCCGCGCGCCGACGGGCACCCCGGCCCAACGCCCGCCGGACAGCCGGTCACCACGAGACTGTTTAGGCAGGTGGCGAACGGGTGAACCAGCGTGGACCGTTAGCATGCCTTCTGGAGATCCCGTACTACGCCCGTCGATCGAGGTCCGCGCTGTGAAGTTCTCATTCCGTCCCGTCGAGGGCGCCTTCTACGACCTCTTCACCAAAGCCGCCCAGAACCTGGTCAAGGGCACCGAGCTGCTCAACGAGCTGGCACTGCCGGGAGTGGACGTCCAGTCCGTCGCCGACCGGCTGAGCGATGTGGAGCACGACAGCGACTCGATCACGCACGAGCTCTACAAAAAGATCAACTCGACCTTCATCACCCCGTTCGACCGGGAGGACATCTACTCGCTGGGCTCACAGCTCGACGACGTGATGGACCACCTGGAAGCGGCCGGCAACCTCCTCTACCTGTACGGGCTGACCGACCTGCCGTCCCTGCCGCGCGAGATGCACGAGCTCGTCACCGTGCTGGACCAGCAGGCGAAGATCACCGCTGAGGCGATGCCCCGGCTGCGCTCGATGAAGGGCCTCGAGGAGTACTGGATCGAGATCAACCGCCTGGAGAACGACGGCGACCGGGCGTACCGGATGCTGCTGGTGCGCCTCTTCTCGGGTGAGTACGACGCCTTGACGGTCCTCAAGATGAAAGAGGTCGTCGACGAGTTGGAGGCCGCCTGCGATGCCTTCGAGCACGTGGCGAACACCATCGAGACCATCGCGGTCAAGGAGTCCTAGTCCGTGGAGCCCGAACTCATCGCCGTCCTGGCGGTGATCCTCGCCGCGATGGCGTTCGATTACACCAACGGTTTCCACGACGCGGCGAACGCGATCGCGACCAGCGTCAGCACCCGCGCCCTGACGCCGCGGGTCGCGCTCGCGATGGCGGCGGTCGGCAACTTCATCGGCGCCCACCTCGGCGGTGAGGTCGCCAAGACGGTCGGCGAGGGCCTGGTCAAACTCCCGCTCGGCGTCCCCAGCCTGGGCGTGGTCTTCGCCGGCGTGCTCGGCGCGATCACCTGGAATCTCATCACCTGGTACTTCGGGCTGCCGTCCAGCTCCTCGCACGCGCTCTTCGGCGGGCTGGTCGGCGCCACGATGTTCGCCGCCGGCGGCACCGTGCAGTGGGACACGATCCTGGAGAAGGTCCTCATCCCGATGGTCCTGTCGCCGGTGGTCGGCCTGGCGCTCGGCTTCGTGATGATGGTCGCGATCATGTGGATCTTCCGGCGCGGCCACCCGGGCAAGCTGAACCGGGGCTTCCGGATGGCGCAGACCGTCTCGGCGGCCGCCATGTCGGTCGGCCACGGCATGCAGGACGCGGCGAAGACGATGGGCATCGTGGTGCTCGCCCTCTACACCGGCGGCTACCAGGACAGCCCGACGCACATCCCGGAGTGGGTCTACTGGTCGTCCGCGGCAGTGCTCGCCGCCGGCACGTACGCCGGCGGCTGGCGCATCATCCGCACCCTCGGCCGCAAGATCATCGACCTGGGCCCGGCCGAGGGCTTCGCGGCCGAGACGGTGGCCAGCTCGGTGCTCTTCTTCAACGCGCAGATCCTGCACGCGCCCATCTCGACCACCCACACGATCACCTCGGCGATCATGGGCGTCGGCGCGACCAAGCGCCTGAGCGCGGTGCGCTGGAACGTCGCGGGGAACATCGTGATCGCCTGGATCACGACCTTCCCCGCGGCCGCCCTGATCGCCTGCCTGGCCTACTTCATCGTCCGCCCGCTGTTCAACGTCTAGGTGTACCCGCTCTTCAACGTCTAGGTGTAGCTGACGCCGATCTGCTCGCGGAGCGCGTCGAGGAGGGCCATCACCTCGAGCGTGGTCTCGTGCGTGAGCAGCGGGCTCTCCAGCTCACCGGCCAGGATGCAGCGCTGCACCTCGGCCGCCTCGAACTGGTAACCGCTGCCCTCGAACGGCGTCTCGATCAGCTCCGGATCCCGGCCCGGCCGGCTGAGCGTGATGGAGCGCGGCACCATGAAGGTCGGCGGGACGTCGATCCGGCCGTCGGTGCCGGTGATCGAGGCACCGTTGCGGCTGTTGCCGTTGATGCTGCAGGTCAGCGCGGCCACCGCGCCCGACTCGTACCCGAGCAGGATGCCGGTGTTCTCGTCGACCCGCTCCGGGGTCAGCTTGGCCCACGCCAGCGCGGTGGCCGGTGAACCCAGGATCAGGTGCGTCAGGTGAAGCGGATAGACGCCCAGGTCGAGCAGCGCACCACCACCCAGGGCGGGGTTGCGCAGCCGGTGCGAGGCCTCGAATGGCCCCTGCAGCCCGAAGTCCGCGTGGATCGCGCTGACCTCGCCGATCGTGCCGTCCGCGACGAGCTCGGCGGCCCTGCGGATCGCCGGGTTGAGGCGCATCCACATCGCCTCCATCAGGAACACCCCACGGATACGCGCGGCCTGCACCAGCTGCGCCGCCGTGGGCAGGTCGAGGGTGATCGGCTTCTCCACCAGCACGGCCTTGCCGGCCGCGACGCAGAGCAGCGCACCCTCCAGGTGGAACGCGTGCGGCGTGGCCACGTACACCACGTCCACGCCGTCGTCGGCGGCCAGTTCCGCGTAGGAGCCGTGCGCGCGGGCGAAGCCGTACCGTTCGGCGAACTTCTCCGCGGTCGCCAGCGAGCGCGATCCGACGGCAGCGAGTTCGGCACCCGGCACCAGAGGTAAGTCGGCGGCGAAGGTGGCGGCGATCCCGCCGGGGCCGAGAATGCCCCATCGCACGTTCTGTCCGGTCATGATCGATACGGTATCGCTCCCACGGTCTCCAGTGGCAGGATCGACCGGTGACCGACTCGGCGTTCCCCATGAGGCTGCCGCCCGCGATGATTCAGCGGGCGCGCGAGTTCACCGGCCCGCCTGCGGCGGCCCGTCCGGCGGCGACGGTGGTCCTTCTCCGTCCGCACGTCGAGGCTTTTCAGGTGTACGTGCTACAGCGCGCGACCACGATGGTGTTCGGCGGTGTCTACGCGTTCCCCGGTGGTGTCGTGGATCCGTCGGACAGCCCGGAGACGATCCGTACCGACTGGGCCGATCGTCTCGGCGTTCCCGACGAGCGGGCCCGCGCGGTTGTCGGCGCCGCGGCCCGGGAGCTCTTCGAAGAGGCCGGTGTCATGCTCGCCGGCCCGGCCGAGCAGCCCGACCGGACCGTCACCGACGTCAGCACCCCCGACTGGGAGGCCGACCGCGCCGCGGTCCTGCGCCGCGAGCTCACCATGACCGACCTGCTGGCACGCCGCGGCCTGCGCCTTCGCGACGACCTGCTGCTCCCCTGGTCTCGCTGGATCACTCCCGAGTTCGAGCCCAAGCGTTACGACACGTGGTTCTTCGTGGCCCTGCTCCCCGACTCGCAGTCACCCCGCGACGTCTCCGGCGAGTCGCAGACCACCGCCTGGATCGACCCCGCCACGCGAGACCTCCCGATGCTCCCGCCCACCCGCAGCACCCTGCGCCTGCTCGCCGACTGCCCCACCATCCCGGACGTGGTCGCCGCCGCCGTCCACCGCGACGCCGCCACACCCCTCCGCCCCCGGGTCGAACTCACCGACGACCAGGTCATCTTCCACGACCCGGAATAACCCCGACCCGTGTGTGGAGTTGGGGCGCCCAGCGCACCCGAACTCCACACGGAAAAGGGCGCCGGCTCAGCCGGCGCCCTCTCCCCATGCGCGCCCCCGCCGCATGCCATACAGCTCAGCCGAAGCGACCGGTGATGTAGTCCTCGGTCTTCTTCTGAGTGGGGTTGCTGAAGATCTTCTGGGTGTCGTCGTACTCGATGAGGCGGCCCGGGTCACCGGTCTTGTCGATCGAGAAGAAGCCGGTCTTGTCGCTGACGCGAGCGGCCTGCTGCATGTTGTGCGTGACGATGATGATCGTGAAGCGGTCCTTCAGCTTGAACATCAGGTCCTCGATCGCCAGCGTCGAGATCGGGTCGAGCGCGGAACAGGGCTCGTCCATGAGGACGACCTGCGGCTCGACGGCGATCGTGCGGGCGATGCAGAGACGCTGCTGCTGACCGCCGGAGAGACCGGCACCGGGACGGTCGAGGCGGTCCTTGACCTCGTCCCAGAGGTTCGCGGAGCGCAGTGACTTCTCCGCGGCCTCGTCGAGCAGGGCCTTCTTCTTGACGCCGTTGAGCTTGAGCCCGGCCACCGCGTTCTCGTAGATCGACATGGTGGGGAACGGGTTCGGGCGCTGGAAGACCATGCCGATCATGCGACGGACGGCCGTGACGTCCACGTCCGCGTCGTAGATGTTCTGGTCGTCGATCGTCAGGCTGCCCTCGATGCGGGCGCCCGGGAGCACCTCGTGCATGCGATTGATGGACCGCAGGAACGTCGACTTGCCGCAACCGGACGGGCCGATCAGAGCGGTGATCGTCTTCGGCTCGACGGTCATCGAAACGCTGTCGATCGCCTTGAAGGAGCCGTAGTAGGACGAGACGTTGCTCGCCTCGATGCGCTTGGCCATGGATGACACCTCTTAACGGGACAGCTTGTTGCGACGGGCGAGCAGCTTGGCGGCGATGGTCAGGATCAGCACGAGCGCCACCAGGGTGAGCGCGGCCGTCCAGGCCCGGGCCGGGGCGTACCGCGAGGCGTCACCGGCCTGCTGGTACACGAACAGGGCCAGCGACTGCTGGTTGCCCCCGAACGGGTCGAAGTTGATCGCCGCGGCGCCACCGGCGACTAGGAGCACCGGGGCGGTCTCGCCGGCCGCACGGGCGATGGCGAGCATGACACCGGTGACGATGCCGGGCAGGGCGGTCGGGAGGACCACCTTCAGGATCGTCTTCCACTGCGGTACGCCGAGCGCGTACGAGCCCTCCCGCAGCGGACCCGGTACGAGCCGCAGCATCTCCTCCGTGGAGCGGACGATCGTCGGCAGCATCAGCACGGTCAGGGCGAGCGCGGCCGCGAAACCGGAGAAGCGCGGCTGCCCGTCGTTGAACCACGGGCTGACGATCAGCACCCAGAACGAGAGGATGAACAGACCGGCCACGATGGACGGGATACCGGTCATGACGTCCACGAAGAACCGGACCGTGTCGGCGAACCGGCCCCGGCCGTACTCGACGAGGTAGATCGCGCCCAGCACACCCAGCGGGACCGCGATGAGCGTGGCGATGCCGACCTGCTCCAGCGTGCCGATGATCGCGTGGTACGCGCCGCCCTCGGGGTCGCGCGCGCCGATGTTGTTCATCGAGGTGCTGAAGAAGTTGGCGTCCAGGCGCTCGACACCCTTGGAGATCAGCGTCCAGACGACCGAGGCGAGCGGCAGGACGGCCAGGATGCAGGCGGAGTAGATCAGCGCCTTCATGGTCCGGTTCTTCGCCGGCCGCTTTCCCTCGACCCGGCTGGCCGCCACGTAGAGGCCGACCAGGTAGAGGACCGCGCCGACCACGACGACCAGTACCCAGTTGCCGATCCCGGCGCCGAGCACCACGACGGCGGCGACCGCGAAGGCGGCCACCGCGACGAGGATGTTCGTGACGACCGGGAGCTGACGGGTCCGGATGTTGTCCGGCGTCATGACGACGCCGGAAAGCTCACGTTCAAGAAGGCTCATGCCGCACTGTCCCGGAACTCGCGACGGCGGTAGATGATCGCACGCGCCGTCATGTTGACCACCAGTGTGATCGCGAAGAGGACGAGACCGGAGGCGATCAGGGCGCCCCGACCGGTCGCGTTGGCCTCGCCGAAGGTGTTCGCGATGTTGGCGGCGATGGAGTTACCGCCGTTCTGGATGAGGTTGAACGAGATGTTGAACGTGATGCCGAGGGTCAGCGCGAGCGCGATGGTCTCGCCCAGCGCGCGGCCGAGCCCGAGCATCACGGCGGCGATGACACCGGGCTTGCCGTACGGCAGGACCGCGGTGCGGATCATCTCCCAGCGGGTGGCACCGAGGGCGAGTGCCGCCTCCTCGTTCATGCCGGGGGTCTGCTGGAAGACCTCGCGCGACAGCGAGGTGACGATCGGCAGCACCATGATCGCCAGCACCAGGCCACCGAGCATGATCGACTGACCGAACGGGCCCTCGCCACCGAAGATCGGCAGCCAGCCGAAGTACTCGTTGAGCCAGACCGAGAAGTCCCGGACCGGCTGCTGGAGGACGTCGCGGCCCCAGAGACCGAAGACCACACTGGGCACGGCCGCGAGCAGGTCGATCACGAAGCCCAGGGGGGTGGCCAGCCGCCGCGGCGCGTAGTGCGACAGGAAGAGCGCGATGGCCAGCGCGATCGGCACCGCGATGATCAGTGCGATGACCGAGCTGAGCACGGTGCCGAAGGCGAGCGCGGCGATACCGAAGACCGGCTCCGTGTCGTTCGGGAACCAGGTCTTCTCGGTGAGGAAGTTGGCGGTGTTGGCCTGCAGGGCGGGCACTGCCTTGGAGACCAGGAACACCGCGATGGCCACGATGATGACCAGCACCATCGCGCCGGCGGCCGTGGACAGGCCACGGAATCCCGTCTCGATCGAGAACTTGGTCTTCTTGGGGAGGGCGCCGCCGCCACCCAGCGGGGGCTCGGAACTGCTCGGGGAGACGCCGTAGCCGGCGCCCCGGGTGTGACGTCCAGTCACACCCGGGTCGCCGGCGGTGGCGTTCTCTACCGAGCGGGAGGGGATGTCACCCATCTACGCGCTCGCTGTCGTCTCGGAGGGATTGACGGGCAGGTCAGGAGATCGCGGCGACCGAGGTCTCGACCTTGGCGCGCAGCGCCTCGGGCAGCGGGGCGTAGCCCAGCTCGGCGAGAGCGGTCTGGCCCGCCGTGCTCGAGGTGTACTTCAGGAAGCCCTGGATCTCCTTGGCCTTGGCGGAGCCCTTGCTGCAGGCGATCTCGTAGGTCACGAGCACGATCGGGTACGCACCCGCGGTGGTGGTGGCGTAGTCCAGCTCGAGGGCCAGGTCACCGTCGGTGCCCTTGACGGTGGCGTTCTCGAAGGTCTTGCCGGCGCTCTCACCGGTCAGCTCGGTGTACTCACCGGCGCCGTTCTTGATCTTCGCCTTCTGCAGGTCGCTGTTCTCGGCGAACGAGAGCTCGACGTAGGAGATGGTGTTCGGGGTGCTCTTCACCTTGGTGGCCACACCGTCCGACTTGGCGGCACCGGTGCCACCGGGGGCCTTCCAGGCCTTGGCGTTGCCGAAGGTCCAGTCGGCCTCAGCGGTCTTGCTGAGGTACTTGGTGAAGTTGTCGGTGGTGCCCGACTCGTCCGAGCGGTGCACCGTCTCGATGGTGGCGGCCGGCAGCGTGGCGCCGCTGTTCTCGCCCGCGATCGCCGGGTCGTTCCACTTGGTGATCTTGCCGGAGAAGATCTTGGCGATGGTGGAGGACGACAGCTGGAGGCCGTCGACACCCTGCACGTTGTAGACCACGGCGATCGGGCCGATCACCATCGGGAGGTTGAGCGCCTTGCCACCGGGGCACTTGGCGTCGGCCTGCGCGACCTCCTCCTCCTTGAGGGCGGAGTCGGAGCCGGCGAAGTCGGCCGTGCCGGCGATGAACGCCTCGATACCCGCACCGGAACCGGTGCCCTGGTAGTCGATCTTGGCGTCGGCACACTGGCCCTGGTACGCCTTGATCCACTCGTCCATGGCGTTCTTCTGGGCGGTGGAGCCCTGCGCCGTCAGGCTGCCGCTGACGCAGTTGCCCGGAGCAGTCGACGAGCCGCCTTCGGCCGTGGGCTCGTTGTTGTCCGAGCCGCAGCCGGTCAGCGCGAGAGTCGCAGTCAAAGCAATGCCGGCCACGAAACCGGACCGCTGGAGCTTCACGATTATCCCTTCGGGGTTGCTTGCGCCGGCCTCTCACCGGCTCACACCCGGAAAACTAAGAGGGCCAAGTGACCGCTTCCCCGGTCGCAAATGAACCTGGGGTGAACAGGTCGACCCCAGAAGGTAGCCATCCCCTGAGGGACAGTTGTCCGTTAAGTGAACCGCGACCCCGGTACCCGATATGCCGGATATTTACGGGCAGTCGTGACCTCAGCGAGACATGGGCTTTGCCGTGCCGTGACCGGGACAACCCGGAAGAACGTCGTTCAGGACCGGTGGTAGCGCACGTCGGTCTTGTAGATCGTGAAGCCCAGCCCGCGGTAGAGCTTGACCGCGGCGGCGTTCGACTCGTCGACGTAGAGACCGGCCACCATCAGGCCGGCGCCCGCAAGATGACGCAGGCCCGCCACGCTCAACGCGGCACCCAGGCCGCGCCGGTGACCGGACGGGTCCACGCCGAGCACGTAGATCTCGCCCAGCGCGGGCTCGTCACTGTCGGCGGGGTGAACCTTGGTCCAGTGAAAGCCCAGCACGGTGCCGGCGACATCCACGGCGAGCAGGAAGCCCTCCGGATCGAACCACGGCTCGGCCTCACGGGCGCGCAGGTCGTCGAGGGTCCAGCGGCCCTGCTCGGGATGGGAGGCGAAAGCTCGGGCGTTGACCTCGAGCCAGGCTTTCTCGTCGGCGCCCGGGCTGAAGGTCCGCACCGTGACGCCCTCGGGCAGGGCGATGTCCGGCAGCGGCTCGGAAAGGAAGCGGCGCATCTGCCAGAGGACCCGGGCCCGGGTGAAGCCGTTGCGCTCGGCGAACACGGCGGCGCCGGGATCGTCACCGTGCGCCCAGAAGCTCAGCGGCCCGGATCCGGCAGCCGCCAGAAGGGCAGTGCCGACGCCGGCACGACGGAAACGAGGGTGGACGACCAGTTCGCCGCCGTCGGCGACGAACGCGTAACCGGCCAGGTGGTCACCGGAGAAGGCGAGCAGGTGCACGCCGTCGTGCTGGACGTCGCCGCGGACGCGGAGCACCACGTCCTCGGAGAGGGGGTAGACGCCGTCCGCCTCGCCCGCGGCCGAGGCCAGGGCGAGAACGTCGTCGACCTCGGACGCGGACAGCCGGTCCGCAGCGCGGACCGGCTGCTCCATCGTCATGTCGTCTGTTAAACCGGGAGGGAGACGGGCTCGTTGTCGGGGAGCTGGCGGCCCGACGGCGGGACCACGAACTTGTAACCGACCTGGCGCACGGTGCCGATCATCGACTCGTACTCCGAGCCGAGCTTGGCGCGCAGACGCCGGACGTGCACGTCGACGGTGCGGGTGCCACCGAAGTAGTCGTAACCCCAGACCTCGCGCAGCAGCTGGTCGCGGGTGAAGACCCGGCCCGGGTGCTGGGCGAGGAACTTGAGCAGCTCGAACTCCTTGTACGTGAGGTCGAGCGGGCGGCCCTTGAGCTTCGCCGCGTAGGTGTCCGGGTCGATGTTGAGCTCGCCGGCCCGGATCGAGCCGCCGGCACCGGCGGTCGCGTTGTTGAGCCGGCCGACCGAGAGCCGCAGCCGGGCCTCGACCTCGGCGGGGCCCGCGCTGGCCAGAATCACGTCGTCGACACCCCAATCGGCGTTCAGCGCGATCAGGCCCGCCTCGGTGACGACCGCGATCAGCGGGACACCGATGCCGGTCGCGTGCAGCATCCGGCAGGTGGCACGCGCCTCGGAGAGCTCGGAACGCGCGTCGACCAGGACGGCGTCGGGGCTCGGACCGGAGACAAGGGTGCGGACGTCGCGGGGGGCGGTACGTACTGAGTGGGGCAGAAGGTCCAGGGCGGGCAGCACGGCGGAAGGTTCACCGGCACGTGCCGTCACCAGCAGAAGGATCTCCACACTCACCTCCGTCCTCGCGGCACTCAGGCCGCTCGGGTGACCCGGTCTGCGCAGCTCAAAGCTTCGCCACCGGAGAACTGGGGCCCGGCGTCACCGACGGGTGGGTTGCGATTACCTTAACCGATCCATACGTCTGCGGACCCCGGTCGCACGCTGAAGTGATGTAGTAAACGCCGGGATGGTGGCCGAATAGCCGAATTCGTAACCAGCCTTTTACTCGGGCCGGGCGGCGATTGGGACGACGGTCACCGGTCTGGCACGATCGCAGGGGTGTTCCCCTCCATGCCGCAGGACGACTCCTGGGATGCCGAAGCCTCCCAGCAGGTCGCGCGAATGAACCCGGGCCGGCCCAAGGCCGGGTTCTACGCCGCCGTCCCGGATTCGGAGGACGACGAGCGGCCCTCGTCCGAGTCCGGTGAGGACGAGGAGGAGTTCGAGGAGATCGAGATCGTCCCGGTCCGGGCGAAGCTCTCGATCGCGATCGGCGGCTTCGCGGCGCTGCTCGCCGTCGCGCTGGCGCTCGGCGCGCAGATCACCGGGCCGGACGGTCGCCTCTCGTACGCTGTGGTGCTCTTCGGTATTCAACTTCTCGGCCTGCTGGCCTGGACCATGGCGTTGCGCCCGCCGGCCGCGCTCGCCGTCGCGGGTGTCATCGCGGTCTCCGCGCTGATCGCCGACTACCTGGCTGTGACGGGCACTCCGGCCGCCGCGCTGCCACTGCTCTATGTGGCGGTGGCCGGCTTCCTTGTGGCGGTGGCCGGCCAGTTCGTGCGTGCCGACGACCGCCAGCGCGCCAAGGACTCGTGGCGGACCACCCTTCTCATCGCGCTCGGCGCGGTCGCGTACGCAATCCTGATCGTCCTCACCCGGCAGCCCCTCGGCGCCCAGGCGATCCTCGTCTGCTCGACCGGCGCCGGGGTGGCGCTGCTCATCGCCCGGGTGACCGACGCGGTGTTCCCGAAACCCCGGATCGCCGCGCAGGTGCCGCGCGGCGCGGCCGGCATCGTGCTCGGCGCGATGCTCGGCACCCTCGCCGCCGCCATGCTCGGCAGCTACCTGGTGCTCCCGTTCACCCCGGCCAAGGGCGCGGTCCTCGGTCTCGTCGCCGCGGTCGCGGCGCTCCTGGTCGACCTCGCTGTCAACTTCGGCGAGGCGGGCCGGCGGCTGGCCGGCGAGGCGCCGACGTTCTGGCTGGCCCGGCACATGCAGGGACCGCTCGGCGGTTTCGCGCTGACCGCCGCCGCGGCGTACGGGCTGGTGCACCTCTACCTCACCTGAACCTGCCAACTCGGGCGTCCCGGCCGTTTCAGTGAACCCGCAGCAAGGGAATGTACGTTCCCCAGACAGGCGGACCAGACCGGGAGGACCAGTGGCCGAGGTGTACGAAACGGACCGTCCACGCCGGCATCGGGGGCGCGCGCTCCTGGTCGTCCTGCTGGTCCTGGTGGTGCTGCTGCTCGCCGGGCTGTTCGTACTCGACCGCTTCGGCGCCTCGTACGCCGAACGCGTCCTCGCCGACCGGGTGGCCCAGGAGGTCCGCAACCAGAAGTCGTCGAGCGGTCAGCCCGAGGTCACCATCGCCGGTGTGCCGTTCCTCACCCAGGTGCTGGCCGGCAAGTACCAGGAGATCCGGATCGAACTGCCGGACCTGACCACCCCGACCGGCACCGGCACCACCGTCTCGATGCCGCTGCTGGACATCCGCGCCAAGGACGTCGACGCACCGATCGACACGCTGCGCACCGGTCAGGGCGACGTGGTGGCCGGGTCGGTGACCGGTGTCGGCACCGTCGACTACACCCAGATCGTCGAGTTGAGCGGCCAGAAGGGACTCCAGCTCGCCGAGCAGGACGGCCGACTGGTCGCAACGGTTCCGCTCAGCGCCGCAGGTCAGACCATCCAGGTGAAGGGGACCGCCGACATCAAGGTGGATGACGGTGTGGTGAAAGCGCGTTTCGCCGATGTGTCGGCGGAGGGCCTCACCAACATCTTCGTCAAGCAGATGATCTCGAACCTCGCTGCCAACCTGGGCTTCGACCTCAAGGTGCCGGACCTGCCGATGGGCCTGGAAGTGCGGGAGGTGCAGGTGCTCCCGGAGGGACTGCGGGTGTCCGCCGGAGCCGAGAAGGTGACCCTCTCCGCGGGCGGAATCTGACGACTCACCGGAATCAGCCGTTCCCGGATGGTGGTCGGTGCTGTTCCGTGGTCTGGGCGCGCTGGTAATGTCGCTTCCCATGAGCCTGTTGCTCACGAAGAGGCGCGCGGTCGACCTGTGCCGCGTGGCCGCGTGCCTGTGTTGCCCCGTCTACTGACGGGCCACTCGGTGCTGAGCACCTTTCTCTCATAGCCCAGGGCATTCTTCTTGCCCGGCAGTGGCGCCGTCGCACAAGCAGCCCGTGATCCCACCTATCAATGGGTCCGCGCGGAGTGCGACAGAACACTTCCGTGCGCTGACTCTCCCTCCACCCACCTTTCAAGGGAGTGAACCGATGAGTCGCGACACCGCACTCGTCTCGGCCGAGTGGGCCGAGAACAACCTGGAGACCCCGGGCCTCGTCTTCGTCGAGGTCGACGAGGACACCACCGCTTACGACGGCGGCCACATCCCCGGCGCGATCAAGATTGACTGGAAGCAGGACCTGCAGGATCCGGTCCGCCGCGACTTCGTCAACCAGGAGCAGTTCTCCGCGCTGCTCTCCGAGCGCGGCATCTCCAACGACGACACCGTGATTCTGTACGGCGGCAACAACAACTGGTTCGCCGCGTACGCGTTCTGGTACTTCAAGCTGTACGGCCACGACGCGGTCAAGCTGCTCGACGGCGGCCGGAAGAAGTGGGAGCTCGACGCCCGCGTCTACACCAAGGACGTGCCCACCCGCGAGAAGACCTCGTACGTGGCGAAGGCGCCCGACCTGACGATCCGCGCGTTCCGCGACGAGGTCGTCGAGAACATCGGCGTGAAGAACCTGGTCGACGTCCGCAGCCCCGACGAGTTCGCCGGCCGTCTGCTCGCGCCGGCGCACCTGCCGCAGGAGCAGTCGCAGCGGGCCGGTCACATCCCGACCGCGATCAACGTGCCGTGGAGCAAGGCGGCCAACGAGGACGGCACCTTCAAGTCGGACGACGAGCTCGCCAAGATCTACGGCGAGGCCGGTTTCGACGAGGGCAAGGACACGATCGCGTACTGCCGGATCGGCGAGCGCTCCTCGCACACCTGGTTCGTGCTGCGTGAGCTGCTCGGCAAGGAGAACGTGAAGAACTACGACGGCTCGTGGACCGAGTACGGCTCGCTCATCGGTGTGCCGATCGCGCTCGGCGACGAACCCGGGAAGGCCTGATCATGACTTCTCCCACCGCCAACGTCGCGGCCGGCTGCGCCGCTCCTGACCAGTCCGCGCCCCTCCCCAGCAGCGTGGACCTGGAGAAGGAGACCATCATCACGGGCTTCGTCCGTACCGGCGACGGCGAGGCCGTCGGCGGGGCGTACGTCCGCCTGCTCGACGGCTCCGGCGAGTTCACCGCCGAGGTCGTCTCCTCCCCGGAGGGCGTGTTCCGCTTCTTCGCCGCGCCCGGTTCCTGGACCGTGCGCGCCCTGAGCCGGCACGGCAACGGGGAGCTCGCGGTCGACGCCACCCGTGGTGTCAACGAGATCGCGCTGAACGTGGCCACGGCCTGATCGCTCACGCTCTGTTTTGAGTTCCACCGCTGAGAGGCGGGTCCCGTTCGGGACCCGCCTCTCGCGCGTGCGGCGGCCCGCTCGCCCCGCACCCTCGCGCGCGCGGCGGCCCCGCTCGGCCCGCACCTCTCGCGCGCCAACCCAGGCAGATCTTGGAGACTTGCGCCCGTATACGAGCCCGAACTCTCCAAGATCTCGGAACCGGCAGCGAGCCGCGGCGAGCGGGGCTGGCGCGCGGTGCGGCCCGGAGGGCGGGCGGCCCGGAGGGCGGACGACGCCGCGGGTGGGCGGGCGAGCGGCGGCCGGGCGGGCGTGCGGTGCGGCACGGCGGGCACGCGTGCGGTGCGGCGGGCGGGCGCGCGGTGCGGCGGGCGGGCGCGCGGTGCGGCGGGCGGGCGCGCGGTGCGGCGGGCACGCGTGCGGTGCGGCGGGCGGGCGCGCGCGCGGTGCGGCGGGCGGGCGCGCGGTGCGGCGGGCACGCGTGCGGTGCGGCGGGCGGGCGCGCGTGCGGTGCGGCGGGCGGGCGCGCGTGCGGTGCGGCGGGTGGGTGGCGGCGCGGCGCTGCGGAGGGGCGGGTGGCGGGGTGGGGTGTCAGGGGGGTGGGGCGGCGCCGGTGACGACGACCGCGTCCGGGGGGACCTCCGGGCGGCGCCGGGACAGGCGTCGGATGCCGGTGTTCAGGACCGCGATCAGCGGCACCGCGACCAGCGCACCGATGATCCCGGCCAGCACCACGCCGCACGCGATCCCGATGATCACGGCGAGCGGGTGGATGGCGACCGCCCGGCCCATGATCAGTGGCTGGAGGACGTGGCCCTCCATCTGCTGCACCAGGACGACCGCGCCGAGTGTGATCAGCGCGACCACCCAGCCCTCGTCCACCAGCGCCACCAGGACCGCCACCGCACCCGAGACGCTGGCGCCGACGATCGGGATGAACGCGCCCAGGAAGACCAGGGCGGCCAGCGGGAACGCGAACTCCACGTTGAGGATCGTCAGGGCCAGACCGATGCCGAGCGCGTCGATGAACGCGACCAGCACGGTCGCCCGTACATAGGAGCCCAGCGTCGCCCACGAGGCGTCACCGGCGTCGGCCAGCGACCAGCGGGCGTTGACCGGGAAGAGACGGACGACGAAACGCCAGATCTTGCGGCCGTCGCGCAGGAAGAAGAAGGTCGCGAAGATCACCAGCAGCAGGCCGGTGACCAGCTCGGCGATCGTGGCGACCGTGGCGATGCCGGTCGACGTCAGCGAGGACGTGTTCGAGTTGATCCACTCCTGGCCGGCGTCGATCGCCTGGTCCACCTGGTCGTCGGAGAGGTGCAGCGGGCCGGTGCGGGCCCACTCCTGGATCTGGCGGACACCGGCGCTGGCGTTCTCGGTCAGCTTCGGCACGCCGTCGATGAACTGGTTCACCACCAGCGTGAGCGTGCCGGCGACCGCCGCGATACCGCAGACCATCACCAGGAACGTGGCCAGCGAGCGGGGCAGGCGCAGGCGGAGCAGCCAGCCGACCGCCGGGCCGAACAGTGCCGAGAGCAGCAGCGCGATGGCCAGCGGGACGACCACGATGCTGACCGTGCCGATCACCCGCAGCACGACCCAGCCGATCACGCCGACCACGATCAGCCGCCAGCTCCAGGCCGCCGCGATACGCAACGAGTGCGGAACCTCGGCGTCGTCCTTGCTGGCCGTCGACCGGTGGACGAACTCCGGATCGGGCGCGGGCGGCAGGAACTCGTCGTTGTCGTACGGCTCCGGGGCGGGAGTCTCGTCACGAGCCGTCCGCACGGAGTCACGCCCCGCGTCGTACGCCTTCTTCAGGTTGTCCCGAACCCGTTGGAAGCGGTTCAACCGCGTACCCCCCTCGACGTCACACCATGCGCACCGATCACGGTAGTCCTCCTCGCACCGCGTGGATCGCGGCGGCGTACCGTCTGCGTTTGTGAGCGCCGAAGCCCGTACCGACACCGGATTGCCGATCCGGATGCTGCACGACCGCGTCCTCGTCCGTCAGGACGGCGGCGAGGGGGAACGCCGATCGACCGCGGGCATCGTCATTCCCGCCACCGCCTCGATGGGGCGCCGGCTGTCCTGGGCCATCGCGGTCGGTGTCGGCCCCAACGTCCGGTCGATCGTGGTCGGTGACCGGGTCCTGTTCGACCCGGACGACCGTTCCGAGGTGGAGCTGCACGGCAAGGACTACGTCCTGCTCCGCGAGCGGGACGTGCACGCGGTGGCGGCCGACCGGGTCGAGTCGGACGGCACCGGGCTCTACCTCTGATACCACCCCTGCTCGTCGGGGTAACTGTTCCGTACCGGGGGCGCCGGCGGCGCCGAACCCGGCATCGGCGGGTAAGGCGGCGGAACCGGCTGAGCGTAACCGAGCGGGTTACCAGGCGCGTAACCGGGCGGGCTACCAGGCGCGTAACCGGGCGGGTTACCAGGCGCGTAACCGGGCCCATAGCCGGGTTGCTGACCGTAACCGGGCGGGTAGCCGGGGTACCCGCCGCCGTAGCCCGCGAACACCGGCGGCGGGGCGATCCGCACCGGCACCGGCACGACCGGCTCGGGCGGCGGCGCCACGGTCCGCACCACGCCGTCCGGGAACGTGATCCGGTACGTCTGCCCGTCCCACCAGGCCTGTGGCATCTGCGGGTCGCGGCCGGCGAAGACCGACCGATACCCCGTCACGGCGGCGAGCAGCTCCTGCTCCTCGGCCGTCGCCTTCTCCCGCTCGTGCGGGTTCTCGGTGAGTCCGCGCTGCATGCCGTCCCGGAGCAGCGCCAGCCGGGTGGACGCGAACTGGAAGTTCCGCATCGCCTTGAGCCCGGCCGGACCGGCGACCCGTCTCGCCCACTGCCGGGCGGAGTGCCGGCGGCCCAGGCTGGCCAGCGAGGCCACCTCCGGCGGCGCGAACCAGCCGGTGCTCACGTAGTGGTGCAGCACCCGCTCGGCCAGCCGGCCCTCCCAGCTGCGGAGCGCGATCGCGAAGCCGACGACGGCGAAGAAGAACGGCACCATGAAGCCGAGGTAGCCGTACAGCATGATCAGGGGTTCGCCGGTGGCCGCGGAGAGCGTCGGCAGCAGGTTGAACAGGCCGTGCAGGATCATCGCGGCGAGCAGGCCGCCGATCGGGGCGAGCCAGCGCACCGTCCGGTCCGCCGAGCGGGCCGCGATGCCCAGGCCGATGCCGGCCATCGAGGTGAACAGCGGGTGGGCGAAGCCGGTGAACAGGATCCGCACGATGAAGATCAGGAAGACGTTCTGCAGGCCGGTCGCCGGGCCGTACTCGTCGGCACCCGCCGCGTAACCGTGACCGCCGAGGTAGAGCACGTTCTCCACCATGGCGAAGCCGAGCGCGGAGAGGCCGCAGTAGACGATGCCGTCGGTGATACCCGACCACTCCGCCCGGCGGCGCCAGAACAGCAGCAGCGGGCCGGCCACCTTCATCGTCTCCTCGATGAACGGCGCGACCAGCACCGCCACCAGGGCCTCCGGCAGGCCGATCTCGTCGAACAGGTACGCCGAGCCGGTGTTGACCAGCAGCGCCACGGCGGTGGCCACGGCCGCGCCCCAGGCGAAGCAGAAGACCAGGTACTTGACGGGCTCCGGTTCATACCGATCCAGCCAGGCGAAGCTGCTCGCGAGCAGCGGCACCGGCAGGATCGCCGCGGTCAGGCCGATCGCCAGGCCGGTGATGCCGATGCTGTAGCCCAGGAAGATCAGCATGCCGATCGCCGCGACGGCGATCAGCGTGATCACCGCGGTCACCGGCAGCCATCGCCGCCAGCCGATCCGGCGGCCCGGGATGGGTGCCACCGAGGCGTCGTCAGCCACCGGATAGGGCGGCACCGGATCAGCCGCGACCGTGTCCGGCCACACCTGAGTCGGCGAGGGCGGCCCGGAGCCGGGGTTGACTGCCTGAGAGGGGGCAGCCGGGTCCGACGACCCGGCCGGCGAAACGTCGGCCATGTCCGCCAGCGTAGTCAATTCGATCGCCCGGGGCGTTTACGTGCCCCGTGTGGACGTCCACGCCAGCCGATCGCATCGCGTACCTGCCGGGTGGCCTCGGCATACTCCACCCCGGTCGCCCGGAGCAGATCGGCGACCGCGGTCCGGATCTGCGCCACCACGACGCCACCGGAGTACCCGACGCCCTCCTGGTAGGCGCGACCCGACTCGGCCGCCGCCCGCAGCGCCTGCTCCCTGGTGCCGGTCGGCTCGACGCCCCGGTCCCACTCCTGGCGCAGCAGCTCGACGGCGTCGCCGAGGTGCCGGATCGACGTGGGCAGCACGTCCGGGATCGGCTCACCGTCGTCCAGCGCGACCTGTGAGCGGCGGATCATCACGCGGACGTTGCGCAGCGAGTAGGTGAGCTGCTGGGCGCCCTCGACGTACTGGGCCAGCGCGCCGCGGGTCTTCCAGCGGGCGGGCGCGAACGCCACGTTCTCGCGGGCCGCGGCTATCGCCGTACGAAATGAATCGAACGTCCCCTCCGCGGCGCGCAACCTCTCCAACGCTCCCTGAACCATTGCCGCATCGGCGGCCGCCAGGCCGGCGGCGGCGTCGTGCAACCCGCCGGAGAACGCACGCAGCGCCGGATCGGCGGCCCGGCTCACCACGGTGAGCGGATTGAGCGGCAGCAGCACGGTCATCACCGCGAGAGCCAGCCCGCCGCCGACCAGCGCGTCGAAGAAGCGGGTCCATGGCTGCCCGGTGGCCGAGGTGAGCGTCGCGACCAGGACGGCCGACGAGGCGGACTGCACGATCAGCGGCGCGCCACCGCCGGCCGCGGTCGCCAGCAGCACCGCGAGCACCACGATCACGCCGATCTGAACCGGACCGGTGCCGATGAGCAGGATGATGCCGTCACCGATGCCGATGCCCGCCGCGACACCGATCACCAGCTCGGTGGTCCGCCGCAGCCGCTGACCCACCGAGGAGCCCAGCGTGATCACGGCGGCGATCGGCGCGAAGAACGGCATCGGGCGGCCGAACAGGTCGTGTGCCACGAACCAGGCGAGCCCGGCGGCGAGACCGGCCTGCAGGGCGAGCATCAACCCTGCCCGGGTACGCGTCGCCACCAGGCCGATCATGGCTTCAACCTACGTGCCAGGATGCGAATGTGACATCGCTACCCGAACGGTTCCGGACGGCCGCCCGCGGCGCCGGCGCCGCCGCTCCCGACGCCGACCTGGACGCCGCCGCGAACTACCTGGTCGGTCGCTGGACCGAGCCGCAGCGGCACTACCACGACGTCACCCACCTGACGGCCGTGCTGGACGTGGTGGACCGCTACGCCGGCCTGGCGCGCCACCCCGACCGGGTGCGGCTGGCCGCCTGGCTGCACGACGCGGTGTACGACCCCCGCGCTCTGGGCGACGCCAACGAGCGGGACAGCGCCGAGTTCGCCGAGGGCCTGCTGAGCAGTCTGGGCGCCCCGGAGGAGGTCGCCGCCGAGGTGGCCCGGCTGGTCGGCCTGACCGCCGGCCACGCGACCGGCGAGGACGACCCGGACGGCGAACTGCTCTGCGACGCGGACCTGGCCATCCTCGCCGCCGACCCGGAGCGGTACGAGCGCTACACCAGCGCCATCCGCCGCGAGTACGCCCACGTGCCCGACGACGCCTTCCGGGCCGGCCGCACCCAGGTGCTGACCGCGCTGCTGGAACTGCCCTCGATCTACCGCCTCGACCCGCTCCGGGAGGCCTGGGAACAGACCGCCCGAGCCAACCTCACCGCCGAACTGGCGACACTCGCTTAGGCCGGCGCAGGCCCGAAGCGCGGAGCCGGGCCGCGATCTCCCGGGACGGGACGAGGGTGGCGCCGAGCCAGAGGGCGCTGTGGAAGCGGTACTCCGGTATGTCGTAGTGGTCCCGGTCGAACGCCCGTCGCGGGGAGCCCAGCATCTCCGCGAAGGCGTGCAACTCGTCGTACGAGACGTCGCTGACCAGATGTGACCAGAGGATGCCCCGTCCCGGCCAGAGCGGCTCGTCGACGAGGATCAAAGGTCGATCTCGAGCAGTTCTATCCTGCGGTCGGCGGCCAGGCCGCGGACGTCCGGTGCGCCGACGCGGGCCGCGTCGGCGGTGGCGTCGTCCGGCATGGTCTGCGACTGGCGTTCGGCGGTGACCCGGGCCAGGTAGTGCTCGATCTCCTTCTGCCGCACGGTGGCGTCCCAGCCGAGCGCGCTCGCCATGATGTCGGCGGCGTGCTCGACCGACTCGGTGCCCCGGTGCGCGGTCTCGATGGAGATCCGGGTGCGGCGGGTGAGAACGTCGTCCAGGTGCAGGGCGCCCTCGGCCAGCGCCGCGTAGGCGACCTCGGCCGCGAGGTATTCGGGGGCGCCGGCCAGCGGTGCGGCGAGCTCCGGCTGCGCGGCGGTCATGGCCAGCAGATGTACGGCCAAAGTGCCATACCTCTCCAGGAGGTGCTCGACCACGCCGGCGGTGACGCCGTGCCGCCGTGCCGTGTCCTGCCGGTCCCGCCAAGCGGCGGCGTAGCCGTCCGCGCCGAGCAGCGGAAGCTCGGCCGTCCGCGACGGGCGCACCGCACCGCCCAGCCGGCGCACCGCCTGGTCGATGACGTCGGCGGCCATCACCCGATACGTCGTGTACTTGCCGCCGGCGACCAGCAGCAGCCCGAGCATCGGCTCGACGACCGCGTGCTCGCGGGAGAGCTTGGAGGTGGAGTCCGCCTCGCCGGAGAGCAGCGGCCGCAGCCCGGCGTAGACGCCCTCGATGTCGTCGGTGGTCAGCGGCCGGTCGAGGACCGTGTTGACCTGGTCGAGCAGATATCTGATGTCGCGCGCGGAGGCCGCCGGATGCGCCCGGTCGAGCTGCCAGTCGGTGTCGGTGGTGCCGATGATCCAGTGGCCGCCCCACGGGATGACGAAGAGCACCGAGGTGGCGGTCCGCAGGATCAGGCCGGCCTCGCCGGTGATCGCCGAGCGCGGCACCACGAGGTGCACGCCCTTGGACGCGCGGACCCGGAAGCCGGGCCGGACACCGACGTCGCGCAGCATCTGCGACATGTCGTCGCTCCACACACCGGTGGCGGCAACGACGGTCTTCGCACGGACCTCGAAGTCCTCGGTGCCGGGGGCCTCGAGGTCGCGGACCCGGACCCCGACCACCTCGCGGGCCTCCCGGACGAAGCCGGTGACCCGGGCGCTGGTGACCACCGCCGCGCCGAGGCTGGCCGCGGTCCGCGCCAGGTTGACCACCAGGCGGGCGTCGTCGACCTGGCCGTCGAAGTAGCGGATCGCGCCGGCCACCCGGTCGGCGCGCAGGCTCGGGAACAGCCGCCGGGCGCCGTCGCGGGTCAGGTGCCGGTGCAGCGGCATGCCCCGGCCGCCGCCGAAGACACCGGCGAACGCGTCGTAGGCCGCCACGCCGAGCCCGTAGTAGGCGCGCTGCCAGACCCGCTGTGCCGGGTTGGCGGCGGGCAGCGGCACCAGGATCGGCACCGGGCGCACCAGGTGCGGCGCGAGGCGGGTGGCGAGCAGGCCGCGCTCGGTCAGCGCCTCGTGCACCAGATGCAGCTCCAGCTGCTCCAGGTAGCGCAGGCCGCCGTGAATCAGCTTGCTGGACCGGCTGGACGTGCCGGCGGCCAGGTCGCGCGCCTCGACCAGGGCGACTTTCAGCCCGCGGGAGGCGGCGTCCACGGCGGCACCGGCGCCGGTGACCCCGCCGCCGATGACCAGGACGTCGAACTGTTCGTCACGCAGCCGCCGGAGGTCGGCCGTCCGCCGGATCGGGGAGAGCCGGCCGGCCGAGTAGCGGGAGACCAAGGGATCACGCACCCGTCCCACGTTAGCGCCTCCCGCGTTCACCCCGGCGGGGGATTTCCCGGTCGATCCACCGTTCCCGATTCCCACCCGCACGACCGCCGATCTTTCCTAGCGTTGGTGCGTGCGCGGACGCTGCGCCGGGATTCTGTTCCTGGTCATGGCAGTGATGCTGACGACGCTGCCGGCGGGCCGGGTCGAGGCGGCGATCACGGAACCCTTCACCACGCGGTTCGACGTGAACGCCAACGGCTCGATCCTGCTGCGCGGCAACGCGAACCTGACCTGTCCGGTGTCGATCCTGACGCCGACCTGCACGGACGCGCGCACCGGCGTCGGCTCGACGGCCACCGAGGAGCTCAACGACAACGGCTATCCGATGATCTTCACGGACACGGACGGCGATCCGGCGACGTTCAACGACAGCACCGCGTCGGTCACCATGCCGGCGGGCAGCGCCGTGCTCTTCGCCGGCCTCTACTGGGGCGCCGATCCGAGCGCGGGCAATGCGGTCGCGGGCCTTCTGGGTGCCGCGGCGCCGACTCCGTCGGACAAGAACAAAGTCCTTTTTCGTACGCCGGCCGGCGCGATCTGGAACCCGATCACGGCATCGGACGTGTACACGATCAGCGCGTCCGGGCCGTACCAGGGCTTCGCGGACGTGACCTCGCTCGTGGCCGGCGCCGGGGACGGTGTGTACGGCGTCGCCAACATCCAGTCCGGCCGGGGCGCCGACCGGTACGCCGGGTGGACCCTCGTGATCGCGTACCGGAACCCGGCCGAGGACCTGCGCAGTCTCCGCGTCTACGACGGGTTCGGCTCGATCTCCTCGGGCAGCGTCAGCATCCCGGTGACGGGCTTCGAGACGCCGCACTCCGGGACCGTGCGCGCCGAGGTGGGCGCCGTGGCGTACGAGGGTGACCTGGGCAAGAGCGGCGACGGACTGCGGCTGAACGGGCAGTCGCTGAGCGACGCGGCGAACCCGTCCAACAACGTCTTCAACAGTACGGTCAGCGACGGCGGGGCGATCGTCGGCGGCCGCAACCCGAACCACCGGAACCTGTTCGGCGTGGACATCGACCAGCTCGACGCGTCCGGGGTGCTGGGCAACGCGGCCACCAGCGCGACACTGACCATGAGCACGGCCGGTGAGACGTACTACCCGGGCGTCATCACGATCGCCATCGACCTGTACGCACCGAAGATCGTCACGACGATGACCGCCACCGACGTGAACGGTGGCACGCTGGTGCCGGGCGACGAGATCGAGTACCGGATCGCGGTCCGCAACGAGGGCAACGACATCGCCGACGGTGTCACGCTGGCCGACGCGTTCCCGGTCTACACGACGTACGTGCCGGGCACGATGACGATCGCGGGCACACCGGTCAGCGACGTGGCCGACGCCGACAACGGGCAGGCCGGTGGTGGCTCCGCGGTCTTCCGGCTGGGCAGCATCCCGTACCTGGGCACCACATACGTCACGTTCCGGGTCAAGGTCGACCTCAACACACCGGCCGGGTACTCGATCAGCAACCTGGTGAACGTCAGCTACACCGGCCGGACCACCAGCGTGGCGGTGGCCGCGGCGGGCGGCACGTCGGCGACACCGGTGCTGCAGCCGTCGGCCGACGTGGCCGCGGGGCTGAGCGTGACGCCGGCCTTCGTGCAGCGGGCCTCGGCGCCGCACGCGGTGGCGTACACGGCCTCGGTCACGAACCTCGGCCCGCAGCCGGAGCCCTCGGCCCGCGCCGAGCTCACGCTGCCCACCGGGGTCACGCCGGGCCCGCTGCCCGGCACCTGCGCGGCGGCCGGCCAGGTGGTCACCTGCGTGCTGGGCCCGCTGCTGTCCGGGCACACGGCCACCGTGACCGTTCCCGCCGACGTCACCTCGGCCGCCGGGGCGGACGCGACCGCCGGGGTACGGGTCTCCGGAGCCGGCTCGGACAGCGCGCCCGGCAACGACACCGCCACGGCCACGCTGGCGGTCAACTCGCCGCCGCAGGCCACCGCGGACAGCGCCACGACCACCAACGGCGCCCCGGTCTCCGTCGACGTCCGCGCGAACGACACCGACACGGACGACGCGACTGGCGCGCTGACCGTCTCGGTACTCACGCAGCCCTCGCACGGTGCGGCGGTGGTGGTGGCCAACGGGACCGTCACATACACCCCCACGCCGGGCTGGACCGGTGCCGACACGTTCACCTACCAGGTGGACGACGGCAACGGCGGCACGGACACCGCCACCGTCACGGTGACCACGGCGAACGCGCTCCCGGTGGCGAGCGACGACGAGATCAACACGCCGCCGGCCACGCCGGTCGTCGTCGCGGTGCTGCTCAACGACACCGACCCCAACCCGCTCGACGTCCTCACCGTGACCGGGTTCGGTCAGCCGCAGGCCGGGGCGGGGACGGTCACGCAGGCCGGGCCGCTGCTCACCTACACGCCGGCGGTGGCGTTCACGGGGCGGGCGCACTTCACCTACACGGTCCAGGACAGCCACGGCGGGCAGGCGACCGGAAACGTGTACGTGGACGTCGCCAACCAGGCGCCGACCGCCGCCGACGACGCGGTCACGACGCCGTACCTCACCGACGTCCTGATCGACGTGCTGGCGAACGACACCGATCCGAACCTGCTCGGCGGCGACGTGCTGAGCATCGACACGGTCGGCACGCCGGGCTTCGGGACGGCCACGATCGACACCGGCAGGATCCGGTATCAGCCACCCGCTGGGTATTCGGGGACTGTCGTTTTCGCGTACACAATCCGTGATCTTGGTCTGGCGAACGCGACCGCGACCGTCGCGGTGACCGTGAGCAACGCTCAGCCGACAGCCGCCGATCAGGCTGTCGGCACCGCATACGGGACGTTCCGCGACATCAACGTGCTGAGCAGCGCGACCGATCCCAACACCACCGACGTGCTGCGGGTCAGCGGCACCACGAACCCCTCCGACGGCACCGTCCAGATCCTCGCGAACGGGCGGATCCGGTACACACCCGATGCCGGGTTCTCCGGCGTCGACACGTTCCAGTTCACGATCGACGACGGGCACGGCGGCACCGACGTCGGGCTGATCACCGTCACGGTGGCGAACGGGCTGCCGGTGGCCCGGGCGGACGCGGTCACGGTGCAGGCCGGAGTGCCGCTCGAGATCGACGTGATGGCGAACGACGACGACGATCCGAACGGCGATCCGGTGACCATGTCGATCACCGCCCCACCGGCGCACGGCACGGTCACCGTCGGAGCCGACCGCAGGATCAGGTACGCGCCGGGCGCGCTCGGCGCCGACCAGTTCGACTACACGCTGAGTGACGGGCAGGGTTCGTCGACGGCGACCGTGACGATCGGGGTGGTCAACTCGGCGCCGGTCGCGCGGGCCGACTCGGTGGCCACCGACACCAACGCCGCGATAACGGTCGATGTACTGGCCAACGACGACGATCCGAATGGGGACAATGTCGCGCTGGTCGGGACGACTGCGGCGGCGCATGGGACGGTGGTGCGGAATGGGAACGGGACGCTCACGTACACGCCGGTGGCGGGCTTCTACGGGATGGACGCGATCGCCTACACGATCGAGGACCCGGCGCGGCTGTCGTCGTCGGCAATTCTCACCATTACGGTACGTAATGCGCCGCCGATCGCGCTGGACGACGGGTTCGTGGTCGACCAGGGCGTGACGACGCAGCTGAACCTGCTCGGCAACGACTCCGATCCGAACGTGGGGCAGGTGCTTTCGGTGGCGTCGGTGGGCGCCGCGGTCAAGGGTGCCGTGGTCCTGCACGGGAACGGGACGGTGACGTATCAATCGGCGGCCGCGGCGGCGGGGCAGGACCTGTTCACCTATGTCGTCAGCGACGATCTCGGCCGGACGGACACGGGTTTGGTGACGCTCACGATCAATGTGGCGGTGCCGCCCGGCCCGTCCACGCCGTCAGCCGGGCCGTCCGGTGCCCCCACGGCCGGGCCGTCCGGTGTCCCGTCGCCAACTGGCGTTCCCTCGGCCGGGCCGTCCGGCGGCCCGGCGCCCAGCTCCTCCGCCGGTCCGACAGCACCCTCAGCCGGCCCGACGTCCCCCGGCGGCCCGGCTTCCCCCGGCGGCCCGACGTCACCCGGCGGCCCGGCCGGGCCCTCCTCCGGCCCGAGCTCGCCCGGCAGCCCTCGCCCGACCCCCGCCGTCCCCGACAGGGCCGCGGCGACCGACCCCGGCGCCCCGGTGGCCGTCCCGCTCCCGGCCACCGACCTCGCCGGCCGCCCGGTGTCCGTGGTCGCCGTGGGCATGCCCGCCAACGGCACTGTCAAGCTCAATGCCGACGGGACCGTCACCTACACCCCGAATCCCGGTTTCAGCGGCACCGACAGCTTCACCTACACCGTGATCGACGCCAACGGAAACGTCGCACAGGGCACCATCGTCGTCGAGGTCGGCGCGGCTTCACCGTCCCCGACGGTCTCGCCCACCGCGCCCCCGGCCCCGGCTCCAACACCGCCCCCGCCGGGCCACCTCCCGACGACCGGCCAGAACCTCATGGCCGTCCTGCGAATCGGCGCCCTCGCCATCGCCGCCGGCATAGCCCTGCACTGGGCCGCCGGAATCCGCCGCCGCCCCTGAAAGCCGCCGTCCTCGACAGCCGATGCCCCCTGAAAGCCGCCCTGAGAAAGCGCCTCAAGCCCGCGCCTCCCGAAGACGGCCCCGGAAACGCCGGAAGGGCGGGCCGCCGAAGCGACCCGCCCTCCCGAAAGACTGGACTCAGAAGTCCATGTCACCGCCGCCCGGGGCACCGGCCGGAGCCGGGGACTTCTCGGGCTTGTCGGCCACGACGGCCTCGGTGGTGAGGAACAGCGCGGCGATCGACGCGGCGTTCTGCAGCGCCGAGCGGGTGACCTTGGCCGGGTCGATGATGCCCGCGGCCAGAAGGTCCACGTACTCACCGTTCGCGGCGTTCAGGCCGTGACCCGGCTCGAGGTTGCGCACCTTCTCCACCACGACGCCGCCCTCGAGGCCGGCGTTCACGGCGATCTGACGCAGCGGGGCGTCGAGCGCGACCTTGACGATGTTGGCACCGGTGGCCTCGTCGCCGGAGAGGTCCAGCTTGTCGAACGCGGTCTTGCCGGCCTGCACGAGAGCGACGCCACCACCGGGGACGATGCCCTCCTCGACGGCCGCCTTCGCGTTGCGAACGGCGTCCTCGATGCGGTGCTTGCGCTCCTTCAGCTCGACCTCGGTGGCCGCGCCGACCTTGATGACCGCAACACCGCCGGCCAGCTTGGCCAGACGCTCCTGCAGCTTCTCACGGTCGTAGTCGGAGTCCGAGCGCTCGATCTCGGCGCGGATCTGGTTGACCCGGCCCTGGATCTGCTCGCCGTTGCCGGCACCGTCGACGACGGTGGTCTCGTCCTTGGTGATGACGACCTTGCGGGCCTGGCCCAGCAGGCTCAGGTCGGCGGCGTCGAGCTTGAGGCCGACCTCCTCGCTGATGACGGCGCCACCGGTCAGGATGGCGATGTCCTCCAGCATGGCCTTGCGGCGGTCACCGAAGCCCGGGGCCTTGACGGCGACGGACTTGAAGGTGCCACGGACCTTGTTCACGACCAGGGTGGCCAGGGCCTCGCCCTCGACGTCCTCGGCGATGATCACCAGCGGCTTGCCCGACTGCATGACCTTCTCGAGGACCGGGAGCAGGTCCTTGACCGCGGAGATCTTGCTGTTCGCGATCAGGATGTAGGGGTCGTCGAAGACGGCCTCCATGCGCTCGGCGTCCGTCATGAAGTACGCCGAGATGTAGCCCTTGTCGAAGCGCATGCCCTCGGTGAGCTCGAGCTCGAGGCCGAAGGTGTTGCTCTCCTCGACGGTGATGACGCCTTCCTTGCCGACCTTGTCCATGGCCTCGGCGATGATCTCGCCAACCGTGGAGTCACCGGCGGAGATGGAGGCGGTGGAGGCGATCTGCTCCTTGGTCTCCACGTCCTTGGCGATCTGCGAGAGACCCTCGGAGACACTCGCCACAGCGGCCTCGATGCCCCGCTTCAGGGCCATCGGGTTCGCGCCCGCGGCGACGTTGCGCAGGCCCTCACGGACCAGAGCCTGGGCCAGGACGGTCGCGGTCGTCGTGCCGTCACCGGCGACGTCGTCCGTCTTCTTCGCGACCTCCTTGACCAGCTCAGCGCCGATCTTCTCGTACGAGTCCTCGAGCTCGATCTCCTTGGCGATGGATACACCATCGTTGGTGATCGTGGGGGCGCCCCACTTCTTCTCGAGAACCACGTTGCGGCCCTTGGGGCCGAGCGTCACCTTGACCGCGTCGGCGAGCTGGTTCATGCCCCGCTCGAGGCCCCGACGAGCCTCCTCGTCGAATGCGATGATCTTGGCCATACGGCGTTGTCCTCCCGGACATCCGCGGCGCCGGGCCTGTTCGGCCCCGCTCTCCGCACGTTGAGGAACGTCTGCGGACGTCACCACCTGGCGATGTGACGTCCTCAGGCCGAGCCGGATAGCCCGCGACGACCGGCTCCGTGCCCCGGCGCCGATGGCAGCGCCGCGACCGGAACCCCACCGTCCCGACCTGTTGGCACTCACTAGCCGCGAGTGCCAAACACCTGTTTAGCACTCCCGGGTGGCGAGTGCAAGAAAACCCATCTTCCCGCGAAACCGATGCACAGGCCCGGGTTTCCGACCAAAGATCTTGATGCGCAGCTCACGACCGGTTTACGTCATCCGGGTTGCCGCACGTCACACCGGGCGGTATGGAGTACGGCATGGAGAACTGGACAGTTCGACGGGTCACCCCCGCCGACGCGGGGCGGATGCGCGCCCTGCGCCTGGAGATGCTCGCCGACAGTCCGCTCGCCTTCCTGGAGACGCTGGCGCAGGCGGCCGCCCGCCCGCACGAGAGCTACCGGCAGCGGATCACCCAGTCCGCCACCGGCCCGGACACCGCCCAGTTCATCGCCGACCCCGGCGGCCCGCTGATCGGCCACGCCGGCGGCACCACGCTCCCCGACGAACCGGGCTGCACGGTGATCTTCGCTGTCTACCTCACGCCCGCCTACCGCGGCGGCAAGGTGCTGGGCGAGCTGATCGACGCGGTGGCCGACTGGTCCGCGGCGGCCGGGCGCACCGAGCTGATGCTGGAGGTGGTGGTCGGCAACGATCGCGCCGTCCGGGCGTACGAAAAATTGGGTTTTCTCGACACCGGCGACCGGCTGCCGCACCCGACCGTGCCGGCGCTGTCCGAACTGCGGATGCGGAGGCGGATCTGAGATGAAGCCGGCGGTCCGGAGCGTGCTCACCGCGGTCAACGGAACCACCGCGGCCGGACTCCTGCTGGCCTGGATCACCGGCGCCAAGGTCCGGCGCGGGCGCGACGGGGTGCTGATCGCCGAGGGCTACAAACTGCGCATGCCGCCGGCGTCCTGCTTCACGGTCGGCTCGGTGATCCTGACGAAACGGACCGCGGAGTGGCTGCTGGCCGAGGAGCGCAGCGCGCTGCTGGCCCACGAGAGCCGCCACGCCGGGCAGTACGCCGTCCTGGGGCCGCTGTTCTGGCCCGCGTACTGGCTCGCGTGCGGCTGGTCGATCTCGGTGTCCCGGTCCTTCGGCGCCCGCAACGTCTTCGAGCGCCGGGCCGGCCTGCGCGACGGCGGATATCCCGAGGACCTGCCGCTGCGCCCATGGGTGAACCGCGCCCTGCGAAGGCGCTGAACAGGAGATTTGGTCGGGAGGACGGACGCACAGTGCCTCCGCGTGGGTCAGCACTGGGTCGTTGGGTCCCTCGGAGATTGTCGCCAATGTCCAGGTGAGGGGCCTCGTACGGCGTCACGTCCTCCCGCAGAGAGCATATTGCCGATCCGGAGATCGGAGTGCAAGTCCTCGGAGGAGGGAATATTCGACAACCGGCAGATGTCCGGTTACTGACAGCTATCCCAGCAGGCCAGCCTCGCGTGCGCCGCGCAGCGACGGCTTGATGGTGTGGGTCGGTCCAACCTGGCCGGCGACCGCGTCGAGCGTCTTCAGACCCTCGCCGGTGTTGTAGACGACGGTCTCCTTGGCCGGGTCGAGCCTGCCGCTCGCGACGAGCTTCTTGAGCACCGCCACGGTCGTGCCCCCGGCCGTCTCGGCGAAGATGCCGGTGGTCTCGGCGAGCAGCCGGATGCCCTCCCGGATCTCCTCGTCGTTCGCGTAGTCCATCCAGCCGCCGGTCCGCTTGACGGCCTCGATCGCGTACGGCCCGGCGGCCGGGTCGCCGATGTTCAGCGACTTGGCGATGCCGGTCGGCTTCACCGGCGTGATCACGTCGGTGTCGGCGTGCAGCGCCGTGGCGATCGGGTTGCAGCCCTCGGACTGCGCGCCGAAGACCGCCCAGCCGCCCTCCGGGGCCTCGGCCAGTCCGATCTCGACCAGCTCGGAGAACGCCTTGTCCACCTTGGTCAGCAGCTCACCCGAGGCCATCGGGATGACCACCTGCGCCGGGATCCGCCAGCCAAGCTGTTCGGCCACCTCGTAACCCAGGGTCTTCGAACCCTCGGCGTAGAACGGCCGCACGTTCACGTTGACGAACGCGGTGTCCTCGAACTCGTCGGTCTCCACGAGCTCGCTGCACAGCCGGTTCACGTCGTCGTAGGAGCCCTCGATCGCCACCAGGTCCCCGCCGTACACCGCGGTGGTGATGATCTTGCCCGGCTCCAGGTCGGCCGGGATGAACACGATGCTCGGCACACCGGCACGGGCGGCGTGTGCGGCCACCGAGTTCGCCAGGTTGCCGGTGGAGGCGCAGGAGAAGCGGTTGAAGCCCAGCTGCTTGGCCGCGGTCAGCGCGACCGAGACGACCCGGTCCTTGAAGGAGTGGGTCGGGTTCTGCGAGTCGTCCTTCACCCACAGCGGCGCCCGCAGACCGATCGCGGCGGCCAGCTGGGGCGCACTCACCAGCGGGGTCAGCCCGGGGTCGAGGGTCACCCGCGCGGCTGGGTCCTGCCCGGCGGGCAGCAGCGCCGCGTAACGCCAGATGTTCTGCGGACCCGCCTCGATCTGGGCCCGGGTCACCCGCGCGAGCGCCGCCTCGTCATAGGCGACCTCGAGCGGGCCGAAACACTCGTAACAGGCGTGCTGCGCGGCCAGCGGGTACTGCGCACCGCAGGCGCGACAGATCAGGCCCGTGGCGGGCGACTCGGTGGCAGTGGGTGCGCTGACGGTAGACGTCATCGAGGGGTTCCTCTCATCTTTCCCCGCGGCGACCTGCCGAAACGGGGACGGAATTAGCACCTGCCACGCTTGGTCTCTCCCTCGAGACATGCGTAGTGGTTGCCGGGGCGTCAACGGGCCGTATCCCTCAGCCCCTCTGGATGAGGTATTCAGTTGTTTCCAACACCTTACGACGGCGCTCGCCCGATGCCACCACGGTTTCCCGATGTGTGAGCGTGTTCATCAAGGATCAAATTCAAGAGCTTGCTGTCGTAGCGGGGTGGGGCGTACAGACCGCTGCTCCCGCCGAGGGCCGCGCGGCGGCGAGCTGGCCGCTGACGCGTCCAAAACACTCACCCCCACCCGGCAACCTGCGTAAGTGGTCACCCCCACCCCAACCCCAACCCGGTTCCGTGTCGACTTACGCCCCGCCACGCACCCCAACTCCACACACCAAGCCCACACAACATTGCGTGTGAAGTTCGGCCCCCCTGCGCACCCCAACTCCACACGCTGGGTGGGGGTTGGCGGGTTAGAGGGTGGCTCGGCAGGCCAGCTGGGTGGCGACCTGGCGGTAGCCGAGACGAGTGTTCACCGCGAGCATCGGGAGGTTGGACTCGTCGTTCGCGGTGTAGGCGGTGGTGGCTCCGGCCTCGGCGGCCCGGCGCAGGGCCACGGTCTTCACCAGGCGAGCCAGTCCACGGCCCCGCCAGGACGGGACGGTGGCCGTCATGTCGGACCACACGCGCGCGCCGTCCCGGGTCAACAGGGAGAACGAAACGATCTCGGAGCCGGAGGAGCCGGAGAGGGCGACGGTGCTCGCGTCCCGGTCGAGGTCCGGTTCCTCCCAAATGTCGTATCGCCACGTTTCGTAGGCCGCCGGCTGTGGGGGCGAGTCGCCGGGCTCGTCGGTGGCCGCCGCGACGTCAGCGGCATAGAGCGCGTGCTCGTCGACCTCACGCAGAGAAACAAGCCGCACGCCGGGCGATGACATCTCCGACTGGTTGAAACCGTGCAGGTCAAGCACCGCATATCGCAGATCTCGGGTGGGCTGGAAGCCGTGGCGGCGGGCGAAGCCGAGGGAGTCCGGTGTGACGGTGGCGGCGACCCCTTCCACGCCGATCGCGTGCAGGTGGCCGGTCACCACGCCCAGGAGGGCTGTGCCGATGCCCCGGCGGCGGTGGGAAGGGTGGACGTGCAGCAGGGAGATCTGGCCGAGGCCGTCGGCGGAGCGCGGGTTGCGGTAGGCCGCGGCCCAGCCGACCACGGCACCGTCGCGGCACGCCACGAAGCCGGCCCAGCCCACACCGGTCGACGGCAGTGAGCTGATCATGCGGCGGGTGGAGTGCTCACCGCGTACCAAATAGGGATAGACCGTCGCACGCAGGGTGACCACCGCTGGGGCGTCGGCGGGAAGCGCCGGCCGAATGTCCGTCAGGACGTGATGTCCTTCCTGGTGAATCGGTAGAAGGCGAGGCCCCAGAAAATCGTGGCGAACACGACCGCGGAGATGGCGCCCTTCGCCAGATCCTCGCCCTGCACCGGTGTGGAGAGCAAGCCCCGCCAGGCGTCGGCGTAGTGGGTCGGCAGGAAGTTGCGGATGGCGCCGAGCGCGGTGATCTGGTCCAGGATGCTGGACAGGATCCAGAGCATCACGGCGCCGCCGACGGCACCCAGCGCGGCGTCGGTGAGTACCGAGAGCAGGAACGCGAGGCCGGCCACCACGAGCAGCACGACGGCGAGGTATGCCACGATGCCGAGCAGCCGCAGGATGCCCTCGGCGGGCGGGATCTCGGCGGCGATGGTGCTGCCCAGCGGTCCCCAGCCGTAACGGACCGTGCCGATCAGCAGGCCCGTGCCGACCAGCGTGAAGAGGGCCACGAGCGAGTATCCGGCCGCGACGATCAGCTTCACGCCGAGCAGCCGGGCCCGGGGCACCGGCACCGCCAGCAGGTAACGCAGGCTGCCCCAACTCGCCTCGCTGGCCACCGTGTCGCCGAAGAACAGCGCGACGACCACGACCAGGAGGAATCCGGCGGAGACGGCGAGGCAGAAGAGCGCGAAGTTCAGACCGCCCGAGGTGGCCAGGTCGGCGATGCTGCTGAACGCGCCACCACCGTCGCCGTCCTCGTCGGCGTTCCCGTCGCCGCCGAACTCGAACGCCACCAGGATGATCAGCGGCAGCAGGACCATGAAGCCGAGTGCCAGCTGGGTACGCCGCCGGGACGCCTGGCGCCGCACCTCGGCCCAGAGCGGCAGGGTACGCGAGGCCTTGTAGCCGGCCGCTGCCTCCACGGTGGTGCTCATCGGTCCCCACTCCCTCGCGAGTTGTCGCCGACCAGGGCCAGGAACGCGTCCTCGAGACGCCGTCGCGGCACCAGCCGGTCCACCCCGATGCCCGCCTCGACCAGCGACGCGACCACCTCGGAGCGGGCGGTCCCGTTCATGTCGACGATCAGGCCGGAGGCGCCGTCCGGGGTCACCGAGCGCACGCCCAGGTCGGACAGCACCCGGGTGGCGGCCGGTACGTCGGAGACGTCCAGCTGCACCGACGGCGACTCCCCGACGATCTCCTCGACCGGGCCGGACGCGACGATCCGGCCCTTGTTGACCACCACGGCGTGTGTGCAGGTCTGCTCCACCTCGGCGAGCAGGTGGCTGGAGACCAGGACAGCACGGCCGTCGGTCGCGTACCGCTGCAGCACCCGGCGCATCTCGGCGATCTGCGGCGGGTCCAGGCCGTCCGTCGGCTCGTCGAGCACCAGCAGTTCGGGAAGGCCGAGCATGGCCTGCGCGATAGCGAGCCGCTGCCGCATGCCGTGGCTGTACTTGCGGGTCTTGCGGTGCACCGAGTCGCCCAGCCCGGCGATCTCCAGTGCCTCCTCGAAGCGAGCGTCCTCCCACGGCCGGCCGGTGGCCTGCCAATACGCACGCAGATTCTGCTCGCCGGTCAGGTGCGGCAGGAAGCCCGGTCCCTCGACCAGCGCGCCGACCCGGGACAGGATCGGTGCGCCGGGGACCAGCCGGTGCCCGAAGACGTAGATCTCACCGGCGGTCGGTGTGGTCAGGCCCATCAGCACCCGCAGCGTGGTGGTCTTGCCAGCGCCGTTGGGGCCGAGCAGGCCGACGACCTGACCGCGCTGCACGGTGAAGCCGATCTCCTGCACCGCCACGAACCCGTCCCCGTACGCCTTGCGCAGCCCGTTGACCACGAGGGGCGTGTCCGCGTATTCCTCGGTCACCGCGCGCTCCTGCCTCCGGTGCCGCCCGCGCAGCACCAGGATCAGAACCAGCAGGCCGAGCAGGATGGCGCCGACGACGCCGGCCAGCACGTACCACCAGATCACCGCCGGGTTCGCGATCGGCGTGCCGACCAGCGTCGGGAGCGTGAGCTGCGGCTCCACCGCGACGGTGTAGGTGGCCGGCTGCGCCGGGGTGAGGAAGGCCTGGTCGGAGGTGGCCACCGCGACCCGCAGTGTGTGTCCCGCGTCGAGACGCCGCACGATCGCGGGCAGGGTGACCGTCACGGCCGTCGCCTCGTCGATCGTCTTCGGCAGCCCGGTGAGCCGGACCGGCGCGACCAGGCCCGCGCTGAGCGTGGCGGCGCCGTTCTGGTCGACGTCGTAGAGCTTCACAAAGACCACGGCCTCACCGGTCGGCGAGGCGACCCTGAGCCGCAGCGTGGGCGAGCCGGCCACCTCGACCGCCTCGGTGAGCGGTGCCGAGCTGAACGAGGCGAACTGGCCCGGCACGTCCATCGCCACGCCACCGCTGAGCAGCGAGCTGAGCCGGCCACCGATGCCGGGCAGCGAGCTGAGCGCGCCCGGGTTGCCGTTGGGCGGGTTGGCGATCGGCTGCGCCGATCCCTCGAGCGAGACCTGGGTGCTTCCGGTTCCGGCGATTCCGGGGTACGCGTCCGCGCTGTACCCGTTCGTCACGAGCCCTCGGTCGAGGGCGCTGAACCCGGCCACCCGTGACCAGGTGAAGCTGTCGCTCGGCCGGCTGCCCTCGCCGGCCACGTAGTGATCGAGCCACTGCAGCGTGAGGAACTTGACCCGGTCGGAGTCGGAGTCCGGCCCGGCACCGCCGTCGTGGCCGCCGGTGAACCAGGCGACCCGCACCGGGGTGCCGGTCGCGGCGATGCCCCTGGCGTTCGCGTCGGCCTCGGAGAGCGGGAAGAGCGAGTCGACCGCACCCTGGACCAGCAGGGTGGGCGCCTTGATCTTGTCGAGGACGGCCGCCGGGCTGGACGTCCGGAGCAGGTCGAGGGTGCTCTGGTCGGGGATGCCGGTGGTGGCCATCTGCAGGTACGCGGCGCACACGTCGGCGGCGAACCGCCCGCACGCCGGGTCAAGAGCGGGCGCGCCCGCGCCGTTGCCGGGCTGATCCTGTCCTCCGCCGGCGAGCCCGGCCTGGCTGAGAGCGCCCTCGGTCGCCGCGGTGCCGTTGCCGAAGAACAGCCCGGCCCACGACTTCTTGAACACGCCGACCGCGTCGGTGGCGGCGGACTGCGGCAGGAACGCGGTGCTCAGGTCGTTCCACGTGATCGACGGGACGATCGCGTCGACGCGCTGGTCCTGTGCGGCGAGCAGCAGCGCGAGGGCACCGCCGTACGACCCGCCGACCACGCCGACCCGGGGGTCACCGGCGGCGTCGGTGCGCACCTCGGGACGGGTGGCGAGCCAGTCGATCAGGCCGCGGGCGTCGCGTACCTCGTAGTCGGGGTGGTCCAGGTGGATCTGCCCGCCGCTGCGGCCGAAACCACGTGCGGTGTACGTCAGCACCGCGTAGCCGCGCTCGGCCAGCGACTCGGCGTCCGAGCTCAACGCGTTCTTCGAACCGCCAAAACCGTGCGCGAGCAGCACCGCGGGCACCTTGCCAGACCGTTCCCGGGGCAGGTAGAACCGGGTGTCCAGCTCGACCGGCTCTGTGCCGGACGGACCCGACCGGACGGTGAGCCGCAGATCTTCGGTGGTCCAGGCGACTTGCTCCGGGCGGACGGCCCAGACGACCGCGGCGGCGACCACGAGGATCGCCACCGCGGCCGCGACGGCCCGGCGCCGGGTGAGCCGGGGCAGCATGCGACGCAACCCGGCGGACAGGGCAGACATGGCGCACACGCTAGCCCGATCCGGCTGAGCGGCGGCTGTGAACCTCTCAGCAGCCGCTGCCGGCGGTGAAGTTCTTGGTCACGCTCGCGCTGACACCGCCGGCCACCGCGCTCACGGTCCCGCCGGTCGCCACGAACAGCAGCGAGTTGGTCTCCTCGACGACCTCCCAGCCCTGCAGGCCGCCACTGCCGGACACCGCCCTGCCCTCCGGGAACTCGGCCTGCACGTCGGTGAGGGCGGTGCCGATCCGCGAGTCGTCCTTGGTCGCCCTCACCATGACGACCTTGCCCTGGGACAGGTACACCTCGGGGCTGCCGAACAGGCCGGTGCCGGTAGCGGTGACGCAGCCGCCGCTGTCCACCGGGTTGCCGAGCAGGCCGGACTCGGTCAGGTCGGCCTGCGTCTCGCCCACCTCGTACGGGCCGCCGCCGGTCGCAACGATCCGGAACGCCTCGCCCGCCTCCCGGGTCCCCTCCGCGAGACCCGGCTTGGAGCCGTTGGCCGGCGCGCCGGTCGGCACGTCCAGCGAGACCGTCGGCTGGGCGTTCGCCGCGCCGGACGCCCCGGGTGCGGCCGCCTTCTCCTCGCCGTCGTCGCTGCACCCGGTGAGGGCGGCGAGGGCGAGCACGGCGGACATCACGACGAGAGGACTGCGCCTCATCAACGGCCTCCAGAAGGCATGGCAGCGCCACGGGGACTCATCCGTCGGCCCCGTGGCGGATAGCGTGGACTATGAGAGCCCCCAACGATCAATCGGAGGCATCCGCGGTGGCTGATGATCTCACGCTGACGGCGACCCTGCGGCCCGCGGCCCTGGACGCGCGACGTGGCATAGTCCGGCTCCACCCCGAGGTGATGGCCGCCCTCGCGCTGCGCCCCGGCGACCCGGTGAAGCTCGCCGGCACCCGGACCACGGCCGGCATAGTGGCGCGGGCCGAGGCGACCGCGGGCCGGGCCCTGCTCTACGCGGACGACCTCACGCTCGGCAACCTCGGCCTGCGCGACGGCGGCCAGGTCACGGTCACCCCGGCACCGGTCGTGGAGGCCCGCCGGGTGACCCTGGCCGGACCGCCCGAGATCGTCGCCGTGGTCTCGCCGGAGATGCTGCGCCTGGCCCTGCTCGGCAAGGTGGTCAGCAACGGGGACGACGTGTCGCTGCTGCCGCAGGACGTCATTCCGGACGCTTCGCACCGATCGCTCGTCGAGGCGGCGCGGCGCAGCCTGGCGAACCGGGTCGGCTACGGCTGGACTAGCACGCTGCTGACCGTGACCGATCTCGCCGGCGGGGACGCCGCCCTGGTCACCATGGACACCGTCGTCGGCTGGCAGGACGGCCCGGTGGCGGCCGGCGGGACGGCGACCACCCGCCCGGCCCGGTCCGGCTCGCCCGCGTCCACCGATCCCGAGGTGCCCCCGCCCAGCCTGGACGACCTGCCCGGCCTGCGCGCACAGGCCAAGGAGCTGGAGGAACTGCTCGACCTCGGCTTCCACCACGGCGAGGTGCTGGCCCGGCTCGGCACCAAGGTGACGCTCGGCGTGCTGATCACCGGTCCGTCCGGGTCCGGCAAGTCGGCGCTGGTCCGCGCGGTGAGTGCGGCGGTGGGCGCGGCGGTGCGGCCGGTCTGGGGACCTGAGCTGGCCGCGCTGACCAACAACGCCGCGGCGGCGCGGCTGCGAGAGCTGACCACAGAGGTACGGGAGAAGCACCCCGCCGTCCTGCTGATCTCGGACGTGGAGGCGCTCGCACCCCGCGAGGAGCCGGGACCCATCTCCACGGTGTTCCGGCAGCTGCTGGCCGAGACCGTGGCGGCCGGCGCTGCCGTGGTCTGCACGACGAGCCGTCCCGAGGCGGTCGACCCGTCGCTGCGCGCACCCGACCTGCTCGCCGTCCAGCTGACCGTGCCGCTGCCGGACACCGCGATGCGCCGGGAGCAGCTGACCGTGCTCACCCGGGGGATGCCGCTCGGTGAGGACGTTCGGCTTGATGACGTCGCCGCGCGTACCCCCGGATTTGTCGCCGCCGACCTGGGTGCCCTCGCCCGCGAAGCCGGAGTCCGCGCGGCCTTGCGTGTCGTCGCCGAAGGCCGTGAGGCCGACGCGGCGGAATCTGCCGCGATCGTCACGATGAGCGACTTCGAGGGCGCGCTGGACGTGGTCCGGCCCACCTCGATGGCCGAATCCACACTGGAGGTCGCCGCGGTGACCCTGGACGACGTCGGCGACATGGTCGAGGTGAAGCAGGTGCTCACCGAGTCGGTGCTGTGGCCGCTGACCTATCCGGACACGTTCGCCCGGCTCGGCGTCTCGCCGCCGCGGGGCGTGCTGCTCTACGGCCCGCCCGGATGCGGCAAGACCTACCTGGTCAAGGCGATCGCCGGGACCGGCAAGGCCAACGTGCTCTCGGTGAAGGGCGCCGAACTGCTCAGCAAGTGGGTCGGTGACAGCGAGCGGGCGGTGCGCGAGCTGTTCCGCCGGGCCCGGGAGGCCGCGCCGACGCTGGTCTTCCTGGACGAGGTGGACGCGCTGGCGCCGACCCGCGGCCAGGCCACCGACGGCGGCACCACGGACCGGGTGGTGGCGGCGCTGCTCACCGAGCTCGACGGGGTGGAGGACCTGCGCAACGTCGTGGTGATCGGCGCCACCAACCGGCCCGACCTGATCGATCCGGCGCTGCTGCGGCCCGGGCGGCTGGAAAGGCTCGTCTACGTCCCGCCACCGGACGCCGACGCGCGGGCCGCGATCCTGCGGGCGTCGTCCCGGGCGGTCCCGCTGGACGACACGGTCGACCTGGTCAAGCTCGGCGCGGAGCTGGAGGGGTTCTCGGCGGCCGACTGCTCGGCGCTGATCCGGGAGTCGGCGCTGGCGGCGATGCGGGACTCCCTCGAGGCCACGACGGTCACCGCGGCGAACGTGGCGACGGCCCGGGAGCGGGTGCGAGCCTCCCTCGACCCGACACAGGTGGCGTGGCTGGAGGCATACGCCTCCACGCACCAGCCCTAACGCCGTCGCGTCCGGGCCCGGGTGGAACGGAGGCGGCGCAGGCGGCCGACCAGGACCGGGTCCTGCTCCAGCGCGGCCGGGTTGTCCAACAGGGCGTTGAGCAACTGGTAATAGCGTGTCGAGGACAGGCCGAAGGTGTCCCGGATGGCCTGCTCCTTGGCGCCGGCGTGCTTCCACCACTTCGCCTCGAACGCCAGGATCTGCTGCTCCCGCTCGGAGAGCGGTGCAGGGATGTGCTGCTCCCCGGTCATGACACGCTCCCGATCGATCAGTACAGATGTACGAGGGATCACCAGCATATGCGTCGCCGGCGATCCCCGCGCACGTTACCTCATGTGATGTCGCGCCTACGCATCGTCCACATCGAAGTACCCACCACGAGCAGCGCGAAGATCGCCATGCCGATACCCGCAACCTGCCAGGTCAGCGTGAACGTCGCGTATTCACATCCGGACGAGGTGCTGAAATCACAGGAGTTGTAGTCCTGGACGACGAACTCCTTGTACAGCCACGCGAAACCCCACAGCGGCGCCAGATAGGCCTCCGGGTACTTGAGGCCGGCCAGTTGGGCCATCACGTACACGCCGATCTGCAGCGCGCCCAGACCGATCAGCGCGCCCAGCGCCATGCCGGTGTGCCGGCCCAGCGAGGCCATCGCGAAACCGAGCGCACCGGCCGCCACCACCATGCCGAGACCGCGCAGGCCCATCAGGCCGATCGACTGCCAGGCGCCGGACGTCAGCTTCTCGGTGCTGCCACGGGTCTCGGCGATCACCCGGAACACCCCGGCCCACACCGCGGTGAGCACCACCGTCCAGCTGATCAGCCAGCCCAGGAACACGAACATCTTGGTGCCCAGCACCCGGAGCCGCTGCGGCCGCCAGAGCAGCAGGTTCATCATGCCGCCGCTGTTCCACTCGGCACCCACGAAGGACGCTCCGATCAGGAACGCCGCCGCGGCCAGCACCACCGCCAGCACCGAGATCATGTCCGGGAACTCCTCGACGAACTCGAAGCTCGCCGGCATGTACCAGACGTAGTTGAAGTCCTCGGGCTGCGGCGTGTACAGGCCCTCGCAGCCCGGCGGCCAGTTCGCCGCATCCGCCGTCCCCTGCGCCGCCTGGCACTTCTGCTGGTCCTGCTGCGCGCTCTGCAGACTCGTCTGATAGTCCCGGTCGGCCTGCGCCTTGGCGTCCGCCACCTGCGCGGGCGTCACCTTCTCGTTGGAGAACCAGGTACCCGCCACGGTCGCGCCCAGGACCAGCAGCACCCCGAGCAGTACCAGTTTCGTGAAACGGCGCTTGTAGAGGCGCCGGGTCTCGGCACGTGCCAGGCTCACTGTCCCCACCCGCCATTACCGGCCGTCGCCACCTGATCCACCTGCCGGTTCTGCCCCTCGACCGGCGCCGTGCCGGTCAGCTCCAGGAAGACGTCCTCCAGATCGGCGGCGATCGGGGTCAGCTCGGTCACGTAGATCTGCCGCTCGGCCAGCAGCTTGGTGATCTGCGCCGGGTTGGTGGCGTTACCCACCACGAAGTGATCGGTCTCCAGCGTGACGTGCGCCCCGGCCGTCCGCAGCACCTGCGCCGCCCCGAGCATGTCGACACCGGCCTCCAGGCGCACCTTGACCGCGCCCGACTTGTGCCGCGCCAGCACCTCGCTCACCGAACCGGAGGTGACCCGCCGCCCGGCCGAGATGATCGTCACCGAGTCACAGATCATCTGGATCTCGCCGAGGATGTGGCTGGACAGCAACACGGTCATGCCCGCCGCCGAGAGGTCCCGCATCAGCGTGCGCATCTCCCGGATACCGCCCGGGTCCAGCCCGTTCGCCGGCTCGTCCAGAATCAGCAGCTTCGGCTCCTTGAGCAGCGCCGAGGCGACCGCCAGGCGCTGCTTCATGCCGAGCGAGTACGTCTTCACGCGCTCCTTGGCCCGGTCCCGCAATCCCACCAGGTCCAGCACCATGACGACCCGGTTGCGGTTCACACCCCCGGCGTCGGCGAGCAGCGACAGCGTCGCCTCAGCCGAGAAGTTGCCGAAGAACTGCGGGCTCTCCACGATCGCGCCGACCTCGCGGGCCACCTCCGGCAGATGCTTCGGCACCTCTTTGCCGAGCACGGCCATCCGACCCTCGTTCGGCTTGATCAGGCCGAGCAGCGTGCGCAACGTCGTGGTCTTGCCGGAGCCGTTGGGCCCGAGGAACCCGTGCACCTGCCCGGCCTCCACAACCATGTCGAAGCCGTCCAGCGCGTTCCGGACACCCTTACGACTGCGATAGGTCTTCCGCAGCCCTGATATCTCGAGTACGGCGGTCATCGGTTCCCTTCCGTGGATACTCCGGCTCCGGGGCCGGAGAGAAGACGGAACGCCTGCGGAGTGGTTCGAGAAGGACCGATCCGCCGCCAAGTCGGATCGATGTCCCCACACGTGTCACCGCAAGTTTCAATGGTCGGCTCGGTAACTTGTGAGCCGTGGCCCGGATGGTGAAGCGGGCGTTCAAGTTCCGCTTCTACCCGACCGACGCGCAGGCCGCGGAGCTTGCGCGCACGTTCGGCTGTGTCCGTTTGGTGTACAACATGGCGTTGAGTGCCCGCACGGAAGCATGGACGATGCGGCAGGAAAGGGTGACCTACAACGCGACCAGCGCGATGCTGACCGCCTGGAAGAGGGCTGAACGGCTGACATTTCTCAACGACGTGTCCTCCGTCCCTCTTCAACAGGCTCTGCGCCACCTGCAGGCCGCGTTCACGAACTTCTTTGCCAAGCGTGCCCGCTATCCCACCTTCAAGAGCCGGAAGAGATCCCGCCGGGCCGCGGAGTACACCGCCAGTGCTTTCCGATGGCGGAACGGGACCCTGACCCTGGCGAAGATGACCGAGCCGCTGAGGATCGTCTGGTCGCGGCCCTTGCCCGACGGTGCCTCGCCGACAACGGTGACCGTCTCGCAGGATGGCGCCGGCCGATGGTTCGTGTCGCTGCTGTGCGACGACACGCCTGACCCGGCCCCGCCCACCCGCGTGGCCGTCGGGGTGGATGTCGGAATCGGCTCGCTGTTGACCCTGTCCACAGGAACGAAAGTGGCGAATCTGCGGCACGAGCGCAGCGATCACACCCGTCTGGCTCGCGCGCAACGGGCCCTCGCCCGAAAGGACAGGGGCTCCAAGAATCGGGCCAAGGCAGGACTCAGGGTTGCCCGGGTCCACGCCAGGATCGCTGATCGTCGCAAGGATCATCTGCACAAGCTGACCACTCGACTCGTTCGTGAAAACCAAACGATCGTGATCGAGGATCTGCCCGTGCGCAACATGGTCAGAAATCGTTCGCTGGCCAGAGCTATCGCGGATGCGGCTTGGCGACAGTTCCGCACCTTGCTGGAGTACAAGGCCGACTGGTACGGCCGTGAGGTGATCGCCGTCGACCGCTGGTATCCGTCCAGCAAAATCTGTTCGTGCTGCGGCACTGCCGCCGACAAGATGCCGCTTCACATACGGACCTGGACGTGCCGTTGCGGCGCTGTCCACGACCGCGATGTCAACGCGGCACGCAACATTCTGGCCGCCGGGCTGGCGGTGACAGCCTGTGGAGACGGTGTAAGACCTCAACGGGAATCCTCCCGAACGGGGCAGTCGTCAGCGAAACAGGAACTCCCGAGGGCGACCAAGGGAAGTCCCCGTCCTTTCCGCGGGGAAGGAAGCCAATTGCCGCACCCTAGGTCACGAACGCTGTCCGAGGCGATCCCATGATCCTCCCAGCCAGGTCAGGCGGTGATGACCTCGACGCCTGCCTCGCGGAAGGCCGCTACCACCGAAGCCGGCGCCCCCGAATCCGTCACCAGCGTCTCCACCTTCGTGATGGGGCAGATGCGGGCGAACGCGTGCCCGCCCAGCTTCGACGAGTCCGCGATCACCACCACCCGCTTGGCCCGCGCCACCATCAGGCTGTTCATCGAGGCCTCGCCCTCGTGGTGGGACGCCGCGCCCAATTCCACGTCCAGGGCGTCGACGCCGAGGAGCACGATGTCGAGCGTGACCTCTTTGAGGAGGGCGCCGCCGAGGGGGCCGACCACCTCGAAGGACTGGGGCCGGACCACCCCGCCCGCCACGACGATTTTCATGCGGGAGCGTACGAGCAGCTCGTTCGCGATGTTCAGGGCGTTGGTGACGACCGTGAGCTGGGCTCCGTCGCCGCTGACGTTCAGGTCGGGGCGGACGGCCAGGGCTCGGGCCACCTCGGTGATCGTGGTGCCGCCGTTGAGGCCGACGACCGTGCCGGGGGTGACCAGCCGGGCGGCGGCCTCGCCGATGCGCTGCTTCTCGGCCGAGTGCTTGGCGCTCTTGTATCGCAGCGGCAGGTCGTACGACACTCCGTTGGCGACCGCACCACCCCGGGTGCGCGTGATCATCTGCTGCTGGGCGAGCTGGTCGAAGTCGCGGCGAATGGTGGCCTGGGAGACGTCGAGTCGTTCCGAGGCCTCCTCGACCGTTACCCGGCCGCTCTCCGTGAGTAGCTCGAGCAGGGCATTCCACCGCGCGTACCGGTCCACCCGACACTCCCAGATGCACGTTTCATGATAAGTGTGTGCACATTAGTGCGCGAAAGGCCCGGAAGCAAAGCCACCTGATGCGCGAACGACCTTGGGAGCTTGCCCCGGCGGCAGCGTCGTGAGCACAATAACGCTCGAAAGGCCCGGGAACCGAGCGCGAATGCGCAGCTAAACCGACCGGTGAGGGAAGCCATGAGCCATGTGAAGGCGGAGATCGCCACCCAGCCCGAGTGCTGGCGGCAGGCCGCGAAACTAGCCGGGTCACCGGGCCTTCCCGAGCGCGGCGAGCGGGTCGCCGTCGTCGGCTGCGGCACCTCCTGGTTCATGGCCAAGTCGTACGCGACCCTGCGCGAACAGGCCGGCCACGGCGAGACCGACGCGTTCCAGGCCTCCGACTTCCCGTACGGCCGTCGCTACGACCGTCTCGTGGCGATCACCCGTTCGGGCACCACGACCGAGATCCTGGACGTGATGCAGACCGTCGGCGAGACCACGCCGGTGACCGTGCTGACCGCCGACCCCACCAAGCCCGCCGTCGACCTGGCCGGTGACGCCGTGGTGCTGGACTTCGCCGACGAGGAGTCGGTGGTGCAGACCCGGTTCGCCACCAGCGTCCTGGCCGTGCTCCGCGCCCACCTGGGTCACGACATCGAGACCGTGGCCATGGACGGCGAGGTGGCCGTGCGCCTTCCCCTGCCGGTGCACCCCGCCCTGGTCGACCAGATCACGTTCCTGGGCCGGGGCTGGACCGTCGGCCTGGCCGAGGAGGCCGCGCTCAAATGCCGCGAGACGGCCGGTTTCTGGACCGAGTCGTACCCGGCCATGGACTACCGGCACGGCCCCATCTCGATCGCCGGCCCGCGCCGCGTCGTGTGGGCGTTCGGTGACGTGCCGGCCGGGCTCGCCGACGAGGTGGAGGCGACCGGCGCGGCGTACCTGCACAGCCGGCACCACGGCGGTTACGCCTCGCTGGGCCGCTGGGTGGGTGGGCGCGCCCCGCTCGACCCGATGGCCGACCTGGTCCTGGCGCAGCGTGTCGCGGTCCTGCTCGCCACCACCCAGGGCCTCGACCCCGACAATCCACGCAATCTGACCAGATCTGTCGTCCTTCCATGAAGCAGGCTGTCGTCGTCGCCCTGGATGTGGGCGGCACCGGGATGAAGTGCGCACTGGTACGCCCCGACGGCACCGTCCACCACGAGGAACGCCACCCCACCCTGGCCGCCCGCGGCCCCGAGGCGGTCACCGAGAACATCCTGGCCGTGGCCGAAGGGCTGGCCGCCAGGGCACGCACCGACGGCCTCACCCCGGTCGCCGCGGGCATCGCCGTGCCGGGCGTCGTCGACGAGGTGAACGGCGTGGCGGTCTGGTCGGCGAACGTGGGCTTTCGTGACGTACCCCTGAGAGACCTCGCCGTGCGGCGGCTGGGGATCCCCGCCGCGCTCGGCCACGACGTCCGGGTGGGTGCTCTGGCCGAGGCCCGCCTCGGCGCCGGACGCGGGCGACGGCACGTCCTGTTCGTCGCGATCGGCACCGGCATCGCGGGCGGCCTGGTCGTCGACGGCACCGGCTATCCCGGCGCACACGGCGCGGCCGGCGAGATCGGCCACATCGTGATCCGCCCGGAGGGCCGCCCGTGCGGCTGCGGCCTGCACGGCTGCCTGGAAGCCGAGGCCTCCGCCAAGGCGATCGGCCAACGATATGCCGAAATTTCGGGAAAATCGGACGCCACCGCGTTCGACGTCGCAACCAGCGCCCGACAGGGCGAGCCGCTGGCCAAACGCGTCTGGCAGGACGCGGTAGAGGCACTCGCCCAGGGCCTCCTCACCGCCCAGGCGCTCTACGACGTAGGAGTCGTAGTCCTAGGAGGCGGACTCGCGGAGGCCGGCGACGACCTCGTCATCCCCGTGCGCGAAGCGGTCACCCAAGGCGTCACCTTCCACCGCACCCCCGAAATCGTCCGGGCCGAACTCGGCGACACCGCCGGCTGCCTGGGTTCCGCCCTGCTCGCACTAGACCACCTAGGAAACAGCGAACAATGACCCGGATCTCCGGCCGGATCGTCACCCCCACCGCCGTCATCCCCGGGCACCTCGACCTCGACGGCCCCGACATCGCCGCGATCGTGCCGGACCCCGCCGCCGGCGACGACGTGATCGTCCCCGGTTTCGTCGACCTGCACTGCCACGGCGGCGGCGGGCACACCTTCACCACCGGCGACGCGGAGGCGGCCCGTGGCGCGGCGGCCTTCCACCTCGGCCACGGCACCACCACGCTGCTCGCCAGCCTGGTCAGCTCACCGTTCGAGCTGATGCGCGCGGCCACCGAGGCGTACCGGCCGCTGGTCACCGACGGTGTGATCGCCGGAATCCACTTCGAGGGGCCGTACCTGTCCGGTGCCCGCTGCGGCGCGCAGAACCCGGCCTACCTGCGCGACCCGGTCCCCGCCGAACTCACCGAGCTCGTCAAGATCGGCGAGGGAGCGGTCCGGATGATGACGATCGCCCCCGAGCTTCCCGGCGCGCTGGAGGCGATCACGTTCCTGCGTGACAACGGTGTGATCGCCGCGATCGGGCACACCGATGCCTCGTACGATCAAACCCTCGCCGGTGTCGCAGCGGGCGCGACCGTAGCCACCCACCTCTTCAACGGCATGCGGCCGCCGCATCATCGCGAGCCCGGCCCGGTCGTCGGCGTGCTGCACGCCAAAGCAGTGGTCGAGCTCATCGCCGACAACATCCACCTGCACCCCGGCATGCTGGCCTTCGCCGCACGCAGCGCGGGCCCGGACCGGTCCGTGCTGGTCACCGACGCGATGGACGCCGCCGGCACGCCGGACGGACGTTACGAACTGGGCGGCCAGGAGGTCGTCGTCGCCGACCGCGTCGCCCGTCTCGCACACGGAGGCTCGATCGCCGGCAGCACGCTGACCATGGACGTGGCGTTGCGCAACGCGGTCGAGGCGGGGCTGTCGCTGGTCGAGGCGGTCGCGATGGCGTCGACGACTCCCGCCCGCATCCTGGGCCTCTCCGGCACCGTCGGCTCGCTGCTCCCCGGCCTCCGCGCCGACGTGGTCACCCTCTCCGCCGATCTCACCCTCAAGCGCGTGATGCGCAAGGGCAAGAACATCTAGGGGTACGCGACTCGTGCTCTGCCCCTTCTAGACCCGCGGCCAGGCTGCCGCTCAAGGCCGCCCGGCGACCGCCGGGACACGGAGAATGGTCAGAACCCGGCCCGCTGCTCCCAGCCCCGCAATCGCGGCAGTGGCAGCGTGTCCCAGGGAACCCGCTCCAGCAGGCGGGCCAGCACCAACCCCAGCAGCACGCCCGCCACCGAGTCCGTGACCCAGTGGAAGCCCAGGTAGACCGTCGTCACGAAGACGATCACGACCGGAGCGACGCGGAGCGCGAACCACTCCCACCGGGTCAGCTGCCGCTTCAGGAGCGCGACGACCAGGATGGCGATCACCGCGTACCAGACCAGGACATTTCCCATATGTCCCGACGGGTAGCTCATCGCGTACTTCCCGGACGCATGCGGGTTGAACAGGATCGTCTTCTCCGGCCCCGTGAACGCCGGCGCCGCCCGGTCGAAGAAGATCTTCGCCGGCCCGATCGTGAGATACGTCAGCACGAACGCCGCCGCGAACGGCAGCACCGCCCGCACCGACCGCGTCCGGTACAGCAGCACCCCGGTGAGGATCAGCGCGACCGGCGTCAGCACCTGACCGCCCTGGCCCAGGTAGTTGAGAACCCGGGCGCCCCAGTACACCGGCTCCGGCTGGTTGGCGAACGCCCAGTCGGCCACCCGCTGATCGAGGTCGAGCAGATGACCGCGGGCCAGAATCACCGAAATAACCACGAACCCGGCCAGAGCCAAGACGTCGGGCCACCAGCTTCGAGGGCGTGGAGAGTAGATCACAGCCTCAACGCTAGAGGTGTGCGCGCAACTTGGCCGCGAGCAGGTCCCCCCGGACCCCGGAGTTGGGGCAGCCGCCGAAGTGGTGGAGTGCCACGACTTTGTTGGTGGCGCGGGACAGCACCGGCGATCCCGAGGAGCCGCCCGCGGTGTCGCAGTAGTACGAAACGTCGGAATGTTCCGCGTACCCCGTGTAGTCCGGGTTGTCGACCGCGCAGTTGCCCGCCTTGTCGCCCTGCCCACCGGCGATCCGGGTGGGCTCACCGGCCGGGTGCTGCGGCACGTACAGCGCCTGCCCCTTCGCCGGCCGCGCGGTGTCGATCGTGAGGTACCCGAACTTCTGGATCGAGGCGAAACTGTCCACGGAGAAGAGCGTGTAGTCGTACACCCGGTCGGTGGCGATCACCTTGTCGCCCCAGACCTTGGTCGGCTTGAACACGTCGTACCCGCCGCACTTGGCGCACTGGTAGTTGAACCACACCTCGGTCTCGTACGCCTCCCCCGACGTGGTGAGGCAGTGGTTGTTGGTGATCATGCGGTTCTTGGGACCGGCCCGCCATCCGGTGCACAGCTCCGTCCCGTTGATCAGCAGACGGGCGATCGCCTTCGACTTGGTGTACGCCACCGGATCCTTCGACTGGTAGCAGACCGCGTCGCTGGACGTGTCGGTACCGCAGATCGACTCCTCGCGTCCCGGACCGGCCGGCAGCTCGGACCGCTTGAACCCGCGCGCCACCTGATCCACCTGCACACCCAGGTTGCCGAGCGCCGAACCGAGGCCGAGCGGGTTGACCGCCCGGTGCACCTCCACCTCCGCGGTGTCACCGGTGATCGACATGGCCCAGCGGCCGGCCGCGTCCGCCGCGTCGTACCGGTAGGACTCGGTGCCCTGCGGGTTCGACACGGTCACGTAGTCGCCGGGCAGCAGCGTCAGCCTGTCGAAGTGCACCTTGACGTACGAGGCACCGGGATAGCTGAACCGCTCTGTCCTCGGCCCGGCCAGGTAACCGAGCAGCCGGCTCACCGAGAGCAGCGCGCCGACCCGCTGACGGCCGCTGGTGGGCGCCGACTCGAGCCGGCGGTCACCCCGCCGCTGCAACGCGGTTGCGGATTCCGGCGCCGAGCGCGTGTTTTCCGGCACACCGCCCGATTTCCCGGACCCGGGTGCGGCCGGCTGTCCCGCCGGTGCCGGATCGGTGGTCGCGGCGCGGGCGTGCGCCTGTGCCGCCACCGGGGTGCGAACGACAGCCGGCGGTTCGTGCCAGACAACCGGTTCCCGGTCGCTGATCTGCGTCAACGCCACCGCGCCGGCCGTACCGACCAGCGCCAGGGCGGCGCATGCTCCGATGACGATGGCTGTCCTGCGTCGCATGCCACTCCCGATACGTTCGTCGGCCCGTTTCGCACCTGTGTAACGAGCCACGTACGCACGCGACGCGCCGACCGACACGGCACACTTGTTCGGTGCGCATCACCTCCGCCCTCGTCGACCCAGCACTGCTGGACCTGCCCTGGCACATCCCGCTCGAGGATTGGCCGGCGGACCACCTGGTCGCTCTGCCGCAGGGCATCTCCCGCCACATCGTGCGTTTCGTGAAGCTGAACGACGTGGTGTACGCGATGAAGGAGACCCGGGAACGCATCGCCGAGAAGGAGTACGACCTGCTCCGCGCGCTGGAGCGGATCGACTTCCCGGCCGTGCAGGCGGTCGCCATCGCCACCGACCGGCAGACCAAGGACGGCGAGCCGCTGGAGACCGTGCTCGTCACGCGGCACCTCCAGTTCTCCCTGCCGTACCGAGCTCTGTTCTCCCGCGTGCTGCGCCCGGACACGATGAACCGGCTGCTCGACGCGCTGGCCGCGCTGGTCGTGCGGATGCACCTGACCGGTTTCTCGTGGGGCGACTGCTCGCTGTCGAACACGCTGTTCCGGCGGGACGCGGGCGCCTTCGCGGCATACCTGGTGGACGCCGAGACCGGCAATCTGTACCCGAAGCTCTCCGAGGGCCAGCGCAGCGAGGACATCGAGATCCTGCGGCTGAACATCTTCGGCGAGTGCCTGGACCTGCAGGCCGCCGAGCTGCTGCACGAGTCGATCGACCCGGAGAGCGTGGTCGACGACATCGTGGCGCGCTACGAGCGCCTGTGGCACGAGGTGACGTACGAGCAGGAGGTGGCGAAGGACGCCCGTCACCACATCGAGCGGCGGATCCGGCGCCTCAACGAGATGGGCTTCGACGTCGCCGAGGTCTCGATGTCCACCGTGGACGACGGTTACAAAGTCCGGCCCAAGGTCGTCGACGCCGGCTATCACACCCGCCGGCTGATGCGGCTGACCGGCCTGGACGCCGAGGAGAACCAGGCGCGCCAGCTGCTCAACGACCTGGACACGTACCGCGCGGAGAGCCACCTCACCGACGAGCAGCAGGCCGCGCACCGCTGGCTGATCGAGGTCTTCGAGCCGGTGGTCCGCGCGGTGCCGGTGAACCTGCGCCGCAAGCTGGAGCCGCAGGAGATCTTCTCGCAGATCATCCAGCACAAGTGGCTGCTCTCCGAGCAGGCCGGACGCGACGTCGGCATGGGCCCGGCCGTCCAGTCCTACCTGACCGAGGTGCTGGTCAACAAGCCGGACGAGCAGGCCGTGCTGGGCGTCGAGGCGGACTCACTCAGCAGCGGACTCGTCTGATCCCAGCGGCGGGCTGGCCAGCTCGACCAGGCCGCGCAGCCCGTCGCGGCGGGCCGCCACCAGGATGCGATCGCCGTCGGCGAGCACGCGCCGGCGGTCCGGCCGCCAGTCGATCCACTGCTCACCGGCCGCGGACATCCCGATCACCCGGGACGCGCCGGGGTGGTCGGCGTGGTCCAGCGGCGCGCCGTCCAGGATGGATCCGGCGTGCACGGTGACCGTGCCGACCATGACGGCGTGCCGGTCGACCGGGATGGTGGCGTGCACGTCGCGTTCCAGCAGCGCCGCGGCGAAGGCGGGTGCGCAGATCCGGGAGACACTGCGGGAGACGTTGATCTGGAACGCCGACTCGACGCGCTGCGCGAAGTCGTCGTCGAAGAGCCGCAGCACCACCCGCAGGTCCGGCCGGGCCACCCGGGACTGCAGCGCCGCCTGCAGGTTCACCGAGTCGTTGGTGGAGAGCACGACGAGCGCGCGGCAGGTGTCGATCGAGGCCGCCTGCAGGGTCGCCTCCGCCGACGCGTCCCCGACGATCACCGGGATGCCACGGCGCTGCGCGCTCTTCACACCGCGCGCGTCCGGCACCCGGTCGATCGCCACCACGCGCAGGCCCAGGTCGGTGAGCTGGCGCAGCACCTGGGTGCCCACATTGCCGAGCCCGACCAGCACGATGTGGTCGCTCATCTCCCCGGCGATCTTCCCCTGGCTCAGCGCGAGCCGCGCGTTCACCATGCCGTCCACCACGGCCGCGGTGATCAGCGGGATCAGCGCGAGACCGGCGATGGTGAGCACGAGCTGGGCGGCCTGCGCGACCGGCTCCCGGTCGACCTCCACATCGGACGAGCCGACCGCGGTCAGCAGCGTCATGTAGATCGACTCCCAGAATCCGTGCTGCGGCTCGTCGAACCTGGCGAGCAGGATCCCGGCGACCGCCGTGGTGGCCAGCGTGATCAGCACGGCGATGCCCAGCTTGCGGCTCAGCGCCGCGCGGAGCGCCCGCCCGACGGCGAGCAGGGGACGCCGGCGACGTCCGGCACGGGAGAGCAGGCGCCGGGTCACGTCGTCGCCGGCGGGCCGGCCGACGGCCTCGGCCAGGACGAGGTCGGTCGGCTTCGCCTCCTCCGGGCCCGGTTCGGCGGGCAGGACCCGCACGTCACCGTCGCCGTCACCGTTGGCGGTGGTCAAGGTCAGCATCACGCGCCGGCTAGCGACGTCGGCACGGTGAGCGACATAGAGCGTACGGTCGGCGCGCCGGAAATGCGTCGGCGCGACCTCGCCCAGCGCCGCCGCGACGAACGCCGGTGCCGCCATCTCCGCGTCGGAGAGCACCGCGCAGTCCGGGAAGAGCCGGAGCACGCTGTGCCCGAGTTGGGTGTTGAACATCCGGACCACGACCCGCAGATGCGCCTCGACCTCACGGGCGCAGAGCGCGGCGTGCATATTGATCATGTCGTCCGGCATCACGAGGGCGAGTCCGGCGGCACCCTCCAGGCCCGCCTCGCGGAACGTCCGCTCGTCCAGCCGGTCGGCCTTGTGCCACTCCACCCCGCGGTCCCGCAGGCCGGCCAGATCGGGCACGTCCGGGCGAACCCGGTGCGGAGTGATCACGGTGACGCGGATCCGGTGGCGGGAATTCGCGAGTTCCTCGGCAAGGGTGTAAACCAGCGCGTCGGCACCACAGAGCACCAGGTGAGGGCGTCTGTCCGCATCGGACGGGTCGGGGCTGGGCACGTCTGCGGCGGGAACGACACTCACGTTCGCAGATCGTAGTCAGCCGGAACCCGCTCCCGTGGCCGCTCGTTGCCCCATCCGAACCATTCGTCCGACTTGGTGGGTATGACCCGTCAAGCCATCGTCCGATGTGGCCAGGAGAAGATCAGTGCGCAAGTTGTGGTGTGCCGGAGCGATCGCCTGCGGAATCCTCCTCGGAGCAGCACCCGCCCACGCGGAGCCGCTCCCGAACCCCGGCGTCGCCGAAGCACCGCTGAACGCTCTCGGATACGCGCTGGAACCGACCAACGGCTGGCGGCTGGGTAGCCCTCTCGCGTCGGATCCGCTCAGCGGCGAGCCGCTGGTGACCGCCGAACCCGGCGGCGGGCGCAAACTCGTCCAGCTGGAGCCGGGCAACGGCTCCGACCTCACGAACATGCTGCCGCGGCAAAAGACGGCGCAGCAGCAGGCGAAGCGGATCGAGAAGCCGGCCGACCGGCGCCCGCTGCTGCCCGCGGCCGACGTGATCAGCAGCACCCGCAAGGACCCGGCTCAGCGGCCGACCGGCGCGCTCGGCGGTGTCCCGGTCAGCGGCCTCCCGATGCCGATGGCCGGCCAGGACTTCACCCTCGGGAACACGCCGGTCGACGGCTACGTCGGGGCGCTTCCGGTCCTGGGCAGCCTGAGCCCGGCGGGCACCACCGCGCTCCCCGGCACGCGGGCGTTCTCCCCGGACGAGCGCCCGTCGGCATTCGGCCGCACTGAGGCCACGACAACCGACTTCCCGGTGCTCGGCGGCCTCGACGGCACCACCAACACGGTGAGCGACCTGCAGCGCCGCATGATCGACCTGCAGACCGACTTCTCCGGTCTGCCGATCGGCGGCACCCCGCTGCGCCGCGGCGCGAAGCCGGTTCCGCCCACCACGACGCCCACCACTGCGGCCGGCGACACGCCGTCCGCCGCCGAGCCGGCATCGGAGCCGGCGGGCGCCGCGACGACTGACTCGCCTGCCGCCGAGACCCCGGCCCCCGCGCCCTCGATCGCGCGCAACCACGGCTTCTCCGCGACCGAGGCCGACGACCCCCGCCTCTACGAGGAGCCCGTCGACGGATTCGTCGGCGACTAGTCATTACCCGAGTGAGAGCGCGCGCCGCCAACGTCCAGCGGCGCGCGCTCTCGCGTTCCAGCCGGGTCACATCGTGGTGATCAGGCCACCGTCGATGAGGACGTCGGCGCCGGTCATGTTCGCCGCGCGCCCGCCGGCCAGCAGGAGCACCAGGTCCGCGACCTCCTCGGGACGGGTGAAGCGCCCGGTCGCGGTCCCGCTGACCGCGCCCTTGGCGACGTCCTCCGGTGCGAGGTTGTGCACACCGCCGACGGTTTCGGCCACGCCGCCGGGTCCCAGCCACAGGTCGGTCGCCACCGGACCGGGGCTGATCGTGTTGACCCGTACGCCTCGGGGGCCGACCTCCTTCGACAGCGCCTTGGAGAAGTTCGCCAGCGCCGCCTTGCTCGCGCTGTAGTCGACGACCAGCGGATCGGGAAGCGACGAGTTCACCGACCCGATCGTGACGATCGAGCCACCGTTCTCCAGCAGGTACGGCAGGGCGGCACGGGTGACCCGCACCGCCGCGAGGAAGTTGATGGTCAGCGCCTCCAGCCAGTCGCTGTCCGTGACCGACAGGAAACCGCCGGTACGAGGGCGCACGCCACCCACGTTGTTGACCAGGATGTCGAGCCGGCCACCGAGCAGGGCGGTTCCGGCCTCGACCAGTGCGGCCGGGCCGTCCGGGGTGCTGAGGTCGGCGGTGACCGGGTGGACCCGCGAGGTCTCGGCGAGCGCGGCCAGCTCTCGCGTCGTGCCGCGTGCCCCCGCGACCACGCTCACGCCCTCCTCGGCGAGAGCGCGCACGACCGCCAGCCCGATACCGCGGCTGGCGCCGGTGACCAGGGCGGTCTTGCCGGACAGCGCGAGGTCCATCAGAGGTTCTGCCCCTTCAGCCAGGTCAGAACCGTCTCGGCCACCTCGGGCCAGCCGGCGTCGATGGTCAGCGAGTGCGCCTTGTCCGGGAAGGTGACGATGTCGGTGACCGCGTGGGAATGGCGGTACTGCTTGAGCGTCGCCCGCACCACCGTCTCGGGCACCGTGTGGTCCTTGCCGCCCGCGATGAGCAACAGCGGGCCGCGGGACTCGTTCGCCGTGTCCACCTTGGCCGACGAGTGCGGATTGAAGTTGGCGCCGGCAGCCTCGAAGAGGGGCTTGCCGGGTGCGGGAATCGACCATCGGTCGAACAGCTCGCGGGACTCCTGCTCGGAGATCGCGTTGCCGAACGCGTAGCGGAACTGTTCGGGCGTCAGCGAGACCGCCCTGCTCTTGTTCGCCGGGTTGCTGAGCACCGGGAAGCCGGCGCGCAACGTCGACAGCGGCAGCGGCAGCACGCCCTTGATCTGGGCGGCGTCGATTGCCACCGCAGCGGCGGCGAGGTCGAGACCGAGCAGTTTCTGGGCGATCATCCCGCCGAAGGAGTGCCCGATCAGGATCGGCGCCGAGGGCAGCCGCTCGATGACGCCGGCGAAGTGTGCCACCACGTCATCGATGCCGTGACCGGCGATCGCATCGGGATTCGCCCGCGACGAGGCGACGGTGTCGCCGTCGCCCGGCCAGCCCGGAGCTTGCGGTTCGTAGCCGGCGTCCTGGAACCGCTGCACCCACGGGTCCCAGGACGACGCGTGCAGCCAGAGTCCATGGATGAAGAGCACGGGCGTTGCCACGGTCGATCTCCACTCGTTCGGGCCGGGTGCCGGACGCACCTCAGCCGCCGACCCGACCGTACGACGGTGGAGGAGCCGCCGACTTCGGTCGCGAGCGTGAGTCTCCGCACCGCGATGTTCAGCGTCAGCGGCGCCCGCTAGCGTCACCTGACTCAACCTCGTTGCCCAGCACCGCGGCCAGCTGGCCGCGAGAGGCGATCCCGAGCTTCGGAAACATCCGGTACAGGTGCGAGCTGACCGTCCGGTGCGACAGGAACAGGCGCTGTCCTATCTCGCGGTTGGACAGCCCTCGCGCCGCCAGCCCGGCGATCTGGGCCTCCTGCGGCGACAGCAGCTCACGCGGATGCGGCGTCGGCTGCCAGCCACGCTCGCCGGTCGCCCGCAGCTCCTGGTCGGCTCGCTGCGCCCAGGTGCGGGCACCGATGGCGTCGAAGGTGCCCCGCGCCGACCGCAACGGGTCACGGGAGTCGACGACGCGCCGGCGCCGCCGCAGCCATGCGCCGTACGCCAGCTCGGCCCGCGCCCGGTGCCACGGCAGCCGGGCGGCCGCACCGTCCATGGCGCTCAGGAAGAGCGACTCGGCCGACTCGTCGTCCGCCAGCACCGCCCTCGAGTACTCCAGGGCGATGGTCGAACCCGTCGAGGGTGACGAGCCCGCGAGATCCTGCATGGCGCTCAGCACGGACCTCGCCTCGGCACCGCGACCGGTGCGGACGGCGGCGTCGGCCAGATAACTGAGTGCCCACACCTGCTGGACCCGCTGGAAAGCCGGATCGGTCGGCACGTACATCCGGTGCAGCTCGCCGTACGCCTGCTCGTGCCGGTCCTGGCCCAGCTCGGCGATGCCCCGGGCGATCTGCACGCCGGCGAGCAGGGACGACGCGGCGTTCGGGGTCCGCAACGCCACCTGCTCGGCCTCGGCGAGCAGGCGGTGACGGGTGTCCGAGCCCTTACCGACCGCCTCGATCAGGGCCACCGCGATGCGTGCGGTGCCGGCCCAGAGGGACTGGCCCGTCTCGTCAGCGAGCCGCATGGCCTCGTCGGCCGAACTCGCCACGTCGAAGACGCCCAGGTAGATCTCCGCCCACGCCCGGATGGCCAGCGCCTCGGCGAGCAGGCTCATCCGGCCCTGCGCGCGGAGCTCCTGGACGGGCGTGGAGAGGAAGACCACCGCGCGGGGGAAGTCACCGGTACAGAACGCGGCGATGCCCAGCAGGCCCGCCAGATCCGGGCGCCCACCGGCGTCCGGCGCCCATCGGGCAAGCTGCTCGATGACAATCGGTCCCTGCTCGTGGGACTCGGAGAGAGCGTAGATGGCGAGCAGTCGAGGGTCGCCGGCCGGAAGACCCACCTGCTGGGCGGCCCGGACGATCGCGTGCCGCACGGTCTCTCCGGGGTCGCGCCACCAGACCCTGCGGGCCGCGCCGACCAGCAGCTGCATCGCGAGGTCCACGTCCTGCGCCGCGAGGGCGTCCTGCGCCAGCCCGACCAGGTGACGGACCTCGGCGGGCTCACCCGTGGAGCCGTCGTGGAACACGCCCTCGAGCCAGGCCAGCCGGGACTGGTCCCGCGGCCGCAGCGTCACCCCGGCGACCCGCGCCTTGATCTGCTCCACCTGGCTGAACCTGCCCAGCTGGAAACCGAGTTCCGCGGCGCTGAGCAGGCGAGCGGCACGGGACTGCGGGTCCGGGCTCAGCGCGGCCGCCCGCTCCAGCCAGGCGGCGGCCGAGGCGATCGCACCGCGACGCTGGGCGTTGCCCGCCGCCTGTTCCAGCTCCGCCGCGACCTGCTCGTCGTGTCCGGACACCGAGGAGGCCCGGTGCCACACCGCCCGGTCCGGGTACGCGGCCAGGACCCGGGCCAGCGCCGCGTGCGCCTGCTGACGCACGGCCGGCGACATGGCGTGCCGCAGAGCCGAACCGACCAGCGGGTGGGCGATGCGGTACCGCTCGCCGGCCACGGTCAGGAGCCCGTGCTCGAACGCCGGTTGCGCCACGACGCGGTCGAGCGGCGCGCCGTGGATGATCTGCGCGGCCGCGAGCAGGTCGTTGACGTCGTCGCCGTCGTCGATCGCGGCAACGGTCAGGATCGCGCGTACTGCCGGGTCGAGGTGATCCGCCCGGACCGCGAAAGCCCGCTCCAGGCGCGTGGTCATGGGCAGGTCCTCGTCGAGGCCCGTCGCCGGGTACCGCTCCGAGCTCAGCGCGGCGGCGAACTCGAGCAGGGCGAGCGGGTTGCCGCGCGCCTGTCCCAGCACGCGGTCGCGCACCGCCGAGGACAACTGCGGCGCTCGCGCCGCCAGCAGCGCGGCCGACGCGGTCTCGCCGATGCCGTTCAGCTCCAGCCACTCAACCGTGTGCGCGTCGGTGCGGGGCACGGACTCGATCCGCGCCGTGCACAGCACGATCACCTGCTCGTCGGCGATCCGGCGGCTGACGAACGCCAGCACGTCGATGGAGGGCTGGTCCAGCCAGTGGAGATCGTCGACGCACACCAGGACCGGCGCCTGTCCCGCCGAGTCGACCAGCAACTCCAGCACCGCGAGGAACGTGAAGAACGGGTTGACCTCGGCCTGCTCACCCATGGCGAAACAGCCGAGGAGGGCGTCGCGCTGCATGACCGGCAACCGGTCGGCCCGGGACAGCAGCGGCCGGAGCACCTGGTGAAGGCCCGCAAACGGCAGGTGCGCCTCGGACTGGCTGCCCCGTGCGGTGAGCACGGTGAACCCCAGGGACCGGGCGTGCTCCACGACCTCCGCCTGCAGCGCGCTCTTGCCGACCCCCGGCTCACCGAGCAGCCCGATCGCGCCGCCCCGGGAACCGACCTCGCGCAGGCGCCCGAACAGCAGGCGCAATTCGTCGTCGCGCCCGACAAGAGGCCCGCCCATGTCACCCTCACAGCCTCGCCGATCGGTCGCCAGCGCCCCCTGTCTACCAGCCCCGCGCGGTCCCGGAGTGCCTGGTCCCCTCACCCCTCCTGGCTCAGATCCCAGCTCAGCAGCGTGAAGGTCATCTCCTCGCAGGCACCGGCCCGCCGATAGGTCGCCAGCGCGGCCTTGTTGTCGTTCTCGGTCGCCACCCACATGCCGTAGCAGCCCTTCTCCCGCGCCACTTCGGCGAGCGCGCCGACCAGCGCCGCGCCGATGCCCTGCAGCCGCGCGACCGGTGCCACGCCCAGTTCGTAGACGAGCATCTCGGTGCCCTTGTCCGGATGGGTCGTCTCCACGCCGCTGATCATGCCGACCGGGCGGTTCGCGTCGTCGTACGCCAGCAGCAGATGATGGGTGGGGTCGGCGAGGAAACGGTCGGTCGCGACCGGGATCGGCGGCGCGTCGAAGAGGTCGGCCGCGCGGTGCACCTCGGCAGCGGCGGTGACTCGCTCAATGCGCATGCGCCACGATAACCATCGACGTTGCCCTGGGTAACATGACGGACCGAAGTGGCGAGGGGGGAGTTGCGTGATGGCGGGTCCCGGCGAGGGCGACTCCGGCGGCCGACCACGTCCCGATTCGGAGGACCGGACCGAGGCGCTGATGCAGTACGCGGATCCGGTGGACCCGTGGGCCACTGCCGAGGCGGCCGCGGTCGCCAACGACGGACATGTGCCGTCCCATCTGGCGGATCCCCAGTCCCCGGCACAGCCGAACTCGACGTGGACGATCCCCGGGGCGCCCGGCAGCGAGACGGTGCCACAGCCTGCGCCGACTCGGAAACGGGTGCTCACCGCGTACCGTAAAGGGCTCTTGATCTCGGCAGCAGCCGGCGCCGTCGCACTCGGGGTGACCGCCGCCGTGCTCCTCTGGCCGGACTTCCCGGCCCTCGACTTCCACTCGCTCGACGAGGAGAGCCGCTATCAACCCGTCGGCTCCATCTCGTCGCTGTGGTCGGACGCCGAGGTGGTGGGCGAGCGGGCGGTCTTCGCGAGCGTGGGCGACAACGGCGCGCTCGGCGTCGTCGCGGTCGACACCGGCTCACGCAAGGAGCTCTGGCGCACGACGATCACCGAACCGGGCGTGACCGGCTGGGACAGCATGGTCGCGACACCCGGCGAGGTGGTGCTCTACTCCACGCTGAACGCCTCCAGCAAGATCACGATGGTGGTCCTCGACCTGGAGGACGGCGGCAAGAAGCTCTGGGACCGGCCGCTGGGCAGCTCCGACACCGTGCAGCTGGGCACCGAGAACGCGCTGGTGCTCGACAAGGGCGAGGGCCGGCTGCTCTGGGTGGACCTTCAATCGGGCAAGGTCGCACATGAGGAGGACGACACCGATTCGTCCGTCATCGTCCCGGTCACCACTCCTGCCGATCTCACCGGGCCCACGTCCACGCTCGGCCGCGGGTTGAACGCGCAGCTCACCGACAATCGGGTCATTCAGATCAACGGCAACAATTCGGTACGGGTCCTCGACCTCAAAACCGGAAAAACGCTGAAAGATCGGGATAGCGTCGCGTCCACGAGCAGCGACGTGCTCGCCCACGACGGCCGGCTGTTCGTCGAGGACACCACCGGAACCGCCGACCGGATCTTCGCCTACTCGCTGGACGAACTGGGCGAACCGGTCACGCTCTACACGGCTCCGGAGAACGCCACCCTGGGCACCTTCACACCCTGCGGCACCCGGCTGTGCTTCGTCGAGACCGACGGGTACGACCGGGCCAAGGACAGGGTGGTGGCGGTCGACGCGGCCAAGGGCGGCAAGGCGTGGGAGAAACCCGTGGCCGAGGTCGACGCGCTGACCCCGGTCGGCGACTCCCTGCTCGTCACCACCAGCGCCGACACCGACCAGGTCACCCTGCTCGACTCCGGCGGTGCCACCGAGTGGACCGCCACCGGCCGGGCCGCACGACTCGACGGCGCGAACATCCTGCGCTTCGCCGACCCGCTCACCAGCTCACTCGGCAACAGGTCGCTCTCCGGCGTCCATCTCGGCGACAACCCGGTGCCGATGGACGAGGTACGCGACGTCTACACCGGCAGCTGCTCGTGGAACACCACCGTCCTCGCCTGCGTGGGCAAGGAACAGTTCCTGCTCTACCGGTTCTCATGAAAATGGGCGGCCCCTCGCGGGACCGCCCATTTCATGAACTGCGGTGCGTCAGATCCGGATGCCGGAGCCGGCGTTGAACACGTGCAGCGAGTTCGTCTGCGGCTTGATGAAGATCGTCTCGCCCATGTGCGGCATGTTGCGGCGCTCGGTGCGGACCACGAACCGCTCCGCACCGCCCGGCAGGTCGGCGTGACCGTAGACGTTGGCGTCCGAACCGAGGTCCTCGACCAGGTCCACCTTGATCGCCAGCGCGTCCGGAGCCTCACCGACGACGTCGGCGGCCTCGGGACGGAAACCGATGGTGACCTTGCCGTCGCCACCCTGCGCGGCCGCGACCTGCTCACGGGTGAGCGGAAGGTTCAGCGAGCCGAAGTGGGCGCCGGTCTCGTTCAGCGGAACGGTCTTGATGTTCATCGCCGGGGAGCCCATGAAGCCGGCGACGAAGACGTTGCCGGGGGTGTCGTAGAGCGCCCGCGGGGTGTCCACCTGCTGCAGCACGCCGTCCAGCATGACCGCCACCCGGTGACCCATGGTCATGGCCTCGACCTGGTCGTGCGTCACGTACACCGTGGTGACGCCGAGCGTCGCCTGCAGCGTCGCGATCTGCGAACGGGTCTGCACACGCAGCTTCGCGTCGAGGTTCGACAGCGGCTCGTCCATGAGGAACACCTGCGGCTTACGCACGATCGCGCGGCCCATGGCAACACGCTGACGCTGACCACCGGAGAGCGCCTTCGGCTTGCGCGACAGGTACTCCTCCAGTTGGAGAAGGCGCGCGGCCTCCTTCACAGCGGTGTCGATCTCCGACTTCGGGGTCTTGCGCAGCTTCAGGGCGAACGCCATGTTCTCGTACACCGTCATGTGCGGGTACAGCGCGTAGTTCTGGAACACCATCGCGATGTCACGGGACTTCGGCGGAAGGTGCGTGACGTCCTTGTCGTTGATCAGGATCCGGCCGCGGTCCACGTCCTCCAGGCCGGCGAGCATGCGCAGGCTCGTGGACTTACCACAACCGGACGGGCCGACCAGAACGAGGAACTCTCCGTCGCCGATCTCGAGGTTCAGCTCGTTGACCGCGGGGCGCTCGGAGCCCGGATAGATCCGGGAGGCCTTGTCATAAGTGACGGTAGCCATGGTGAATCGACTTCCTTTCCACCGGCAGGAACGTGCCGGACGATCCGAGTAGAAGGAACAGCCCCGCAACCGTATTTGTTTTTGGGTGACCTGCCAAGATGGCGCCCGCATCACAGGACGTTATGCTGAGGTCCGTCTCGCCCCTGTAGCTCAGATGGCCAGAGCACCCGTCTTGTAAACGGGAGGTCGTCGGTTCGATCCCGACCGGGGGCTCTACACCACCCCTCACCTGCGCAAACGCAACATCACCACAGCGCCATGGGGAGGGCACGATGCACAACGACCACCCGTCTAGTCCACGATCCACCACCGGATCGGGGTGGTAGGGCATGCCACGGCAGCACCCGCGCACGACCAGGCCGTCCCTCTACGAGCTCGGTCCGTACCGCCCGTGGATTGACTCCTGGCAACTCTCGCTCCAGGCCGCACGGCGCAGCGAGAAGACCGTCACCGGCTACGTCGAGGACCTGCGGCTCTTCGTCGGCTGGCTCCTGCGGCACCGGCCGGCCTACCGGGACTGGGAGGACGTCTGCAAGGCCGACATCCGCCACTACTTCGTCTGGCTCCAGGCCAAGGGGGTGCCGTGCCCGCATCAGCTGCTCGCTGGCGATCCGGCGCCCGCCGCGTGTGAGGGGTACGCGATCGGTTATGTCAGGCACGCTGCGGTCGGCGTGCAGCAGTTCTACGCCTGGTGGGCGGCGGAGGAAGACGCCATGAGCCCGGTCGACGGGGTTGAGCTGCCTGCTCAACAGGGTGTCGGGAAGTCACTGGTGCCTGTGCATGACGACGCCGAGTTCGAACTTCTGATCAAGGACGCTGAGAAGGGGCGGGACTTCAAGAGCCGCCGCGACGCGGCCATGATCCGCCTCTTTGCGGCGTCCGGGATTCGGCGCGAGGAAATGCACGGCCTGAACCTCGGCGATCTGAACATTGCTCGCCGAGAGGCGGTCGTGCGGGGAAAGGGCGGGAAGGAACGGCGGATCCGGTACGACTCCAAGACGGCGATCGCCCTCGACCGGTACTTGAGGGTTCGGGCAAAGGTGAAGAACGTCCCGATGGGCGACGCCGCGCCGCTCTGGATCGGCCGTGTACGTAGCCACGGCTGGCGGATGACCACCAGCGGCATTACCGGGGCTGTGACCAAACGGGCCAAAGCCCTGGGTATCGAGACTTGGCTACATAAATGGCGTCACACGTTCTCCCATAATTACCTGGATCGGGGAGGCGAGGGCGGCGACCTTATGGAACTCAATGGATGGGACAGTCACCAGATGTTGGCACACTACGGGCGGTCGGCCCGCAACGCTCGCGCGGTCCGAGCGTATGACCGCGTCATGGGCGACTTCTAACGACGCTCAGAAACGGGCATGCGTCCTTTCGTGGTACGTCGTTCGGTCAACCTATACCCCTATCTGTGCCATTCAATGGATCATGACCATTAGTTAACGTCGGACAAGTAATCCGGAACTGGGGAGGCGACACCCAACAGGAAACTGTCAACCCTCGACCAACGGGGAAAGTGAATGTGGGAGAAGACGAAAACCGCCGCACCGAAAGGGATAGGCCGCACGGTCAGCCCGCTGATCCTGCCCACTGCCGTCTGCGTATCGGCATTCGCGATGTGGTGGATTAACCGCACGCACGAAATCGCCAGCACCCACGGATGGCCAGGATTCACGATCGTCGCGGGCGTATTGTCCGCGTACGCCCTCCGGCGCCGGTGGCGGCGCGCCCTCCAGGCCGCGTACCACGAGGGCTACGCCGACGGATATCTCCGCGGCGCCTCGGACCGGATCGCCGGTATCACCCCAGCCGAGGCCGACCAACCCAGCTGAATTCCGTTCCCGCCACGCGCCCGAGACTTCGCCCACAGGTCTCGGGCGCACCTGTGTCTACCGCTCCGGGCGAGGCCCCAGCTTGCGGTTCAGCGTCGACCGGGTGACCTCAGCCCGGTTGCAGATCACGGTGTCCGGCACTCCGGCGGCACGTGCCTGCTGCGCCTTCGCCCACGCGGCGTTCTCGGCCTCCTGGGCGACCCGGCGCGCTTCCTGGAACGCGGCGACCGTCTCGCTGAGGAGCTCCTTCTGCTGTTCGGAGCCCTCCCAGGACGGTCTGATCACGTCGGGAACCGTATCACTCGCATGTCCCACGATGGCACATCTCCCCTCTCGGGTGTTTTACTGTCTCGCATCATGTCCTATTGTCGGACAGGAATCGAGACACAAACACGGAGGGGTCGTGACTCTCGACCACATGCTCTTCGAGCGCCGGGAAGTCCTACTGGGCCTTCTGGCCGCAGTGCTACTCCTCGCCTGGGCCTGCCGTCGGATCGCCCGGTCCGAACGCCCCGACGGGCCGCTGTCCCGGATCGCCATGCTCATCGGCCTCGGCTGGTCGTCGGAGGCCATCTGGGAACTGACCGGCCGCATCCCAGGCTTCCCCGCCGGCCCCCGGCTTCTGCTCTTCGCGGTCTTCGAGATCCTGCTGGTAGTCAGCATGATTCGAGCTGACCGGCATGTCCGCGAGCACGGCTGGCCCGGGCGTGCCGGCAACACAGCATGGACGATCGCCGTCTCCATGGGCCTCGTCGCGGCCGCCGTTTCCCACAGCCTGGCAGAGGCGCTGCTACGGCTCGCGATCCCGCTGCTGCTCACCAAGCAGTGGTGGGACGGCCTCGTCGGCGACCAGGTGCACCGGCCGGCGTGGGTGACCAGCTGGCGGTGGACACCCCGCCGGCTCCTGCTCCGGATCGGCGCCATCGAGCCGGGCGAGCGCGACGTGGAGACCGTGCACCGCGAGCGGCTCACACAGCAGATGGTCCGCCTGGAGTTCCGCCGCCGGCACGGCACCGACCGCCAGCGTGAACGCGCGGCTGGGCGGCTTGCCCGCCTGTCGCTGAGCGCGGACGACGAGATCATCGGCACCGTTCGGGCACAAGTCGACCGGGCGATGTGGTTTGAGGAGGCTTCGGAGCCGACGCCGGTTCCCCGCGTGTCGGCGTGGCTGGCTGCGCGGGAGAAGGCGGTGAAGGTGCGCGAGAGGCGCCCCCGCCGCCGGGTCTGCGCCGCGCACCCGATCATCCGCGAACGGCCTGTTCAGGTGCCACGTGAGGACACGCGCTCCGCGCAGCAGAAGGAGCTGGCCGTCCGGGCGGTCAAGATCGTTTACCCGAAGCTGCCGCAACGCGAGATCGCCCGTGTGACCGATGTGCCGCCATCCACAGTCCGAGGCCTCCTTCGCGCACTCCAGCCGGGCCAACCCACGGTGCCGGTCAACGGAAGGCACCCCGAACTACGAGGAGAAGACCGCAAATGAGCCAGCCGGGCTGGGTGCGAAAGCACAACCGGAACGCCGAGGCGATCCGCAGAGCCAACGAGATGACCGATGGCCTGCACGCCTGGGCCACCGCACGCAGAGGATGGAAGTTCCACGAGCCCACCGAAGGCAGCTGGACGGCCTGGGCCTCCCGGACGTTCGAATACCCCCGTCTCCACCCGTGGACTCGGCTGACGGTGCGGTTCTCGCCAGCAAGAGCGGCAGACCGGCCGCCTCGCCTGAACGACTGGCTGGGCGAACTCTTGGTAGCAGTCTCGGCCGGACCGGAGGACCAGCGGCAAGGCACCTTCGAGGACATCGAGCACTGGATCCGCGACCGAGAGAAGATGCTGGCGCTGCCGTTGCACCTGTCCGAGTGCAAGACCGTCCACGAGGCGACGCACATCGTCCAGCAGGCTCCACGCCCGCACGTGGGGATGCTCGGCTTCCTCTTCGACATCGCCTCGGACGACGTCACCGGTATCCGGCAACGGCTGGTCAGCGACTTTCTGCCCCGCGGCACGCAAGTCGCGGTACCTGTGAATGCCCTCTTCCCCTGATCAAGGAGAAACATGACGCAGCCCAACACCGGGCCCCGCCCGAGCTTTCTCGGCGTCGACGCCGGCGCCCTGCAGGACAACGTCACGTTCCTGGAGTGGTGTGAGGGAGCCCGCAAAGTCCTGCACGTCGGCGCCCTGGAGCTGGGCATCTTCGCTTCCGAGGCCGACGCTCGCTTCCGGCGGGTCTCCCGGGGCCTGGTAATCGCGCACATGAGCTCGGTGTACCGGGCACACCAGGTGTCGAATCCGATCGCGCAGGCCGGCGAGGCCCTCGTGGCGGCATCCAGGTACATCATCACCGCGAGCAACCGGTACCAGGCGGTGTACCTGCCTGAGCTGGAAGCCGCCGGCTGGAAAGGCCACACGGGCGGCACCGGTCACGCGTTCCGGGCGATGTGATGGGCGCCGAGGTGTTCGAGGGACTCACTGCCGGTGAGCTCCGGGAGCAGATGGAGGCTCGCGGTATCGAGCGTTTGCCCGGCGAGTCGCGGCAGGCCCTGGTGCAGCGAATGGCCGACTACGACAGCACTATCGCCGGAGCACGCCACGTCGCCATGTACGGGCTGCTCGACGGAAGGCGGAGGGCCTGACGTGGTCAAGAAGGCGAACCTCCGGCCGGCCAACGACGGGTACGGCAGTGTGCACACTGTCCGCGTTCCGCTGTGGCCGTACCTGGTAGCGCCGCTGTGCTGCCTGGCCGCGCTGCCGGGCGCCTGGGTAGTGCACTACTTCTTCGGCCGCGGCATCGACGCCGGGTGGACTGGGTTTGCTCTCGCGCTTGCTGCCGTGGGCCTGATCCTGTTCGTCGCGGTGGCGTCCCGGCCACGCGGGATCGTGATGCGGTGGATGGCCACCGGCAACACGGTGCTGGCGTTCTTGTGGCTGATCCCCGCGATACTGGAGGGTCCCCTGTCGAAGGCCATGGTCGGTACGTGGTTGCTGGGCACGATCGTGATCTCCGTTGCCTGCGCGGTGTACCGGATCATGCGGCAGGGCCGCGGCGACATCGAGAGCGGGCGCATCCTTCAGGGCGAGTTCGCCGAGCTCGGCGACGCCGTGAAGCAGCTCAAGGACGTCCGCTTCGCTCGGCCGAAGATCGACGGTGCGAAGGTCACGGCGGCAATCGAGATGCCACCGGGCAGGACATTCGCCGAGGTCGCCGAGGCGAAGTCACAGGTAGCGTCCCTGCTCGATGTGAAGGCAACGTCAATCCGCACCATCGAGGATCCGGACTCGGAGCGGCGTGGCGTGCTCGCCGCGGTCCCGGTCGACCAGCTGCGTGGTCCAATCGTCGACCCCGGCCCGTCGGCGCCGGGCGGGTCGATCGCGGAGCCGATCGTGCTGGGGCGGGCTGAGGACGGCAGCGACGCGGCGGTCATCCTGCCGGGCGACCCTGCCGTGCATCGCAACGCCGTCGGTGTGATGGGTGTGGTGGGCATGAGCGGCTCCGGGAAGACCGAGCTGCTGCTCCGGCTGGCCAAGGAGGTCGTCACTCGCCACGACGCGGACCTCTTCATCGCCGACGCCCGCAAGGCCGGCCAGCTACCGATCTGGCTGAAGAGGGCGTCCAAGAAGGCCGCCGCTGGCCGCGACAACGCCGAGGCGCTCCTGGAGACCCTTGAGCAGAGGGTGGCGTCGCGCGCCGAGGAGCTCGGCAAGCGTGGCTTCAAGCAGTGGGAGAAGGGCTGCGGCATCCCGTTCGAGGTCTACGTCATCTTCGAGGCGGCCGCGGTCGTGGCCGGCAACCCGGCGATCGTCGACCTGGCGGAGTCGGTCCGCTCGGTCGGCATCTGCATGGTCCTGGAGATGCAGCGCGCCACGTACGACCGGTTGCCGACGTCGGCACGCAGCAACGTCACCACTTGGGTGGTGCTGGGTGTCCAGCGTGAGGACGACGCGGAGGCCTCGCTGTCGGAGGACACGCTCCGGGCCGGGGCGGCGCCGTGGAAGTGGAAGAACGGCCGGCCGGGTTACTTCTACCTGGAGTGGGCTGGCCGCGAGCAGGAGTTGTGGTCGGCGCCGTGCCGCAGCTTCATCGAGGATGACGAGCAGCGCTCGGCGGACGTCGCGGAGGTGTTGGGCTGGAGCGCGGAGGCGGCCGGCGATACGGAGCAGGCTGCCTCGGCGGCCGCCGATCCTGGTGACGGCGCACCCGGGGTCGGCGGCGAGCCGGTGCCGGGGGTGGATCCGGCTGCTCCGCCGGACGACGTCGACCCGTCAGCGCCGATCCGGATCCCGGAGGGGATGCCCCGGATCGCGTTCGACGGTGGGCGCAAGATGCCGACTACTGCCGCGATGGGCCTGCTTAGGTCGTACATCTTCGATCTGGCCAACGCCGGCGCGGAGTACGTGAAGCCGAGCGAGCTTGGGGACGTGCTGGCGCAGACGGGCCTGTCGGGGTCCTGGCTGTACAGCGCGCTGTCGGAGCTGGTGACAGGCGAGGAGCCGATGCTGGCCAAGGCCCAGCGGGGCGTGTACCGGATTCTGGTGCCGATCGAGGTATGACGTTCAGTGATCAAGACGGGTTTGGTGTGCACGGTGTGCACCGTGCCATCGGGTCCGGCCGGGTCCTGTATATGGGCACTGTCGATGCGCCATGTGAACATCGGTGCGAACCGTGCGAACGACGTGAAGTGACGGAGAGTGAATCATGGGAGCGTTGATCGCTTTCGGGCTCGGGGTGATCGTCGGCGGTCTCGCGGCATTCCAGGGCGGCCGACGGTACGAGGCAGCCGCAGCGGCAAGCGCGGTAGCGGCTGGCTACGTAAGCGTCGCCCGGGCCCGCTGGAGAACCGCGCTCGGAGCGATCGCCTTGGCGGCCGCCGTGATTCTCCTGGGTGGGCTGGTGATCCTGGCAGCCAGCTGAACCACCCACCAGGCGAAAGAGCCGCCCCCTGGGAAGAGGAGGCGGCTCTTTCGTCTGCGGTGGGTAGGGCTCCTACGCCCGTCGGGACCGATGGGCGTCGCGGCCGCTGCTCCCGGTGCTGGGCCGCCGCGAGTTGCGTGCGCGCGCATCCGGCTGCGCCCTGACGATCAGGCGCAGCCCGCCGATCTGCACGAAGATGGAGCGCCGCTCCACCGCGTCGCCCGCCCCGTCGAGCTGGTAGCCGTCCAGCCACACCCAGCCGTCGTAGGTGATGTGCGGCAGGACACGGATCACGCGGAACAGGAACGGCCGCTGTGCGAACTGGACGCTGGCGGCCGCAGTGATACGCAGAAGATCACCAGCGCCCGGCAGCGGCCGGCGCGATGGCGGCCTCATTCGCCGGCTCCTCGGGCGCGAAGCGGCTGCCGGACGCACCGCTCGTAGAGCGCCAGGAACGAGGCCAGCGGCAATGCCTGCGCCGCCTCGTCGAACAGGCACCACAGCGCGGCCGCCAGCGGAAGCCCGTCGCCGAACTCCTCGATCAGGGCGGCCACGGCCGGCTCACAGGGCCAGAGCTGTCCGCACGCTATGCAGGTACCCGTCGGCCAGGTGGGTTCGTGCCCGGTCACCACGACCACCTGGTGCGGCTGCTGGCGGGCTTGACGACGTCGAGACGGACGGGCGGGCACGGATAGACCTCGAAGCCGCATCGGCAGTCACGCCGCCATGGGCGCAGGAGGTGGCGGCGGGGGCCGTGGTTGATCGTGTACTTCGCCATGCCCCATCACCTCCGAGCGCGGCAGGTGTGGGCGGCAGCGGACCGGACAGCTACGACACGGTCCGCTGCCGCGTGCAGGCGGCAGCTCACCCTTACCCACAAGGGGAGCGGCGCCCGCGTCAGCAAGATTACCTGGGCAGTTGTCCATGGTAAACACGCTGGGAATGTCCATTGTGAACTACGCTGGTGCTTACGGTGATCACCGTGGGCGAGAGAAAACGGCGGCTCTACACAACCGGTGACATCGCCGACATGCTTGGCGTAACACGCCAGTACGCACTCGCCATCACCAACGATCGCCGCAAATTCTTCCCCGAGCCCTTCGACGTCCTCCCGGGCGGCGTCCAGGTGTGGCTGGTCGAGGACGTCGACGCCTGGATGACCGCCCATCCTGAGCACCGTCACCTGCTGGCTGAAGATCCGGAAACCTGAGCTCACGGCGATCGCCTCCGCCACCGATTCGAGGTCGGGGCGGCGGCGGTCCACCGGGGGAGCCTGCTGAGACACACCCCCGTCTCGAGCGGAACCGCCGCCGCTGGGACGCGTTTTCCACCGCCACACCGTTGCCCACGTGCGACGGCAGGACCGCGACCCAGAACGGCACGTTATTAGCGCACCAGGCGTGCGTGATTGCTACCTGCTATCAGACGGCAATCAGTCCTTGACCAGCTCCTGCAGGCCGACCGCGTTGGCGGCGTGGCGCATCTGCTTCGTCACCGCGTTGCGCTTTGTCCGGCGTACCACCGAGCCGATCGTGTCCCGCACCGTCGGCCGGAGCCGGAACCATTGCGGGCCGGCCGCCTCGCTGCGCAGGAACGCGGCGATCGCCTCGTGGTCGCGGCCTGCCTGGACCAGCGCGGTGCCGACATCGGCAAAGTACGGAGCCTGCCGGTTGGCCAGCGGGATCCGCCCAGGCGCGACCCGGTCCGACGCCTCGACAGCCCGCTGCGGCTCACCGAGCTCCAGCTCGATCGCGACCTCCCAGAATCCGACGTTCGTCGGCCCGAACGCGAACCGCGCCAGGCCCAAATCGTCTTCCGGTTCGCCGAGAGAGCGCGCGGCCTGGCCGGCTTCGAGGAGGTGGTCGTGGGCAGTGTCACCGCGGCGGTCGACGGCCGCGCGCAGACCAGCGTGCAGGTGCAGCATTCCGTACGCCTGCCTCACGCGCGGGTCCCCGATGTGCGGCTGCAGCTCGTCCGCGACCCGCTGAGCGAGCCGGGTCGGAGCACCGGGCATCTCCGGCGGCATGGCCAGGATCCGGATGAACTCGGCGATGCCGATCCAGGCGGGATCCCCGAGCTCGCGCGCCTCCGTGACGGCCAGGCGGGCGGCCTCGCGAGCGAGGTCGGCGTATCCGAGGTGCTTCAGTGTGTAGACGCCGACGTGGGCGACCTGGACCAGGTCGCCGCCGCGGAGCCCGCCAAGCATGTTCGGCAGCTGGGGGGCGACGGTGGCGAAGTCGTAGCGGCCGCCGGCGACCATCAGCTGGCGCACGTCGTGGCGCGGCTCCTCGAGTTCGCCGAATTCGCGGCGGATCAGGGCTTCGCGGATGGCCGGCACGTGCGCGGCCGCGGCGGCGCGGGAGGGCTCGTTGGGGTCGCCGGGCTGGCCGGTGAGGTCGGCGATCGACACTTCGAGGGCGTTGGCCAGGGCGGCGAGGGTGCCGCGGTTGTTGACGGAGCGGATGCCGCGCTCGATCTGGGAGAGATAGGGCTGGCTCATGCTGGCGAGGCCGGCCAGGACGCGCTGGTTCTTGCCGCGCTTTTTGCGCCAGTAGGCCACGTTGCCGCCGATGTTGCTCGGGTCGCCGATGGTGTTGGGCATCGCGCCTCCCCAGGTCGCGTGCTGTGCGGTGTGGGCCGCCCGCCAATATCGACGGTACTGCGCGAATACCCGGTCACACGATCTCGGACACACGAAAGAAGTGCCCTCCGTCACCAGGCGCGGCGGCCTGGTGACGGAGGGCACTTCTGGTCAGATAGCGGAGTCCTGCGAGGGGTTACCCATGGCGGCCCGCCTCGCTTCGCCGGCGAGGCGCCCAGGGCGCCCTGGGTGTACCGGTCGGCTGTCCACCTGCACCTGCAGGCCAGCCCATGGATCATCCGGGGCAAGCTCGGCGGCGCACGCGGCTTCCAGTACGGCGTCTGCGGCGCGGGCCAGGTCGCCGCCGTAGTCGCGGTCCGCCTTGTCCTGCAGCCAGCCGCGCGCGACCAGAGAAAGCCCATCCGGTTCGTACATGGGTTCGAGTATGACGATCGGATGGGCTGCCGCGCTACCGGCCGAGGATCTTGGCCCAGGTCTTCGAGTCGGCAACACCGGTCGCCGGCACACCAACGATCTTCTGGTACCGGATCACCCGAAGCCGGGTCTGCTGGCCGAACTTTCCGTCGTCCTCGGCGCCAACCCAGCGCTGCAGGTACGCCACGTCCGGCCCGCTCGCGCCCTGCCGTAGCGTGCGGTCGCCCGGCTTCGGCCCGCCGGCGGGCGCTGGCTTGCGTGGCTTCTGGAGCGCCTTCACCGCGGCGACAGCTGCGGCCCGAGGAACGTTGACCTCGAAGTGCATGTCGTCGGGGGTGGAGTAGGCGCCGCCCCAGCGGATGACCTGGACGCCCTTGTGTGTGTAGCGGCGCAGTATGGCTCGGATCTTGTCCTGTTTTGCTGGCGAGAACGTGTTGCGCCGGCCCATCGGGTGCTTGAGCCAGTTCAGGTCGATCGCGGCGGCGATCGCGTGCCGCGACCACTTCTCCGTGCCCGCGATCTTGCGCGGGTTGAAGCCGCCGCATTGCCCCTTGATCAGCTCCTCCACCTCGCGGTCGAAGTCCCGCGCTACCGCAAGCAGCAGGGGCGCCACATCACGCGCGAGGGTCAGCTTCACCGTCGTGCCGGGCACGAGGTACGTCGCCACCGCGGAGGCCTTCGCCGGCACGGTGAAGCCGAGCAGCGTGGCCACTTCAGGCCTCCTCGTCTTCGTCGTCGGGGGCTGGGCAGTGCGGCGGCGGGCCCACGAGTTCGGCCGGATCGGGGTCGACCTCGACCAGGTCGACGGGCTGCACCTCGGCGATGTTGGTCATCGGTTTCCTTCCTGCTCCCGGTAGGCGGTGAGCGCGGCCGCGGCGGCCCGGCGCGCAATGTCCTCGCGCTCTTCCGAGCTCAGGCCGTTGGTTTGGTGGGCGATGGTGGCGAGCTGCTCGTCCTGCTGGGTGAGTTGCTCCTGGGTCTTGGCCTGGGCTCGCACCGCGACGATAAGGCCGGTGACCACTGAGCCGATGCCGGTGACCATCCCGGCGATGCCGCCTTCGGACCAGCCGGCGGCGCTGAGGAAGGCGACCATGGAGACCATGCCGGCGATGCCGACGCAGATGACGATGGTGAGCTGGGTCGTGAGCCGCATGAGGCCTCCTAGTTGATCTTTGTGAGCTTGATCCAGGACCCCGTCTTCACGGTCAAGCTGTCCGCGCTCGACGTCACCTGAGCCCAGCGCACCCGGAACGTCCCCGCAGTCGTGCTCGTCTGCAGGAACCCCTTGACGGACACACCTCGCTCGGTCGTGCCGCTGCCGCGGCCGTTGTCGCCAGTGGTCACCACCGTCATGTCCACGGCTTCCGCCGCGGTGGCGGCCGCCGACGTCGCCGTGCCGAAGTCGTTGCGAGCAAACGCGGCGGAAGCCGGATAGCTGTAGTTGATCCGCAGGTCCGAGCTGGTGCTCGCGGACACGTACCGGATCCAGCCCTCGACGATGTAGTACGAGTTCGCTTCGACGGAGACGAGCAGGTGGTCGTCGTCCTGGACCGTGCCGAGTGACGACAACGTCTCATCCGCGATCTTCATCGCGGTCAGGATGGTTGTCAGCTCGTCGTCCAGGCTCGATTGCGTCGCCGGCTTGCCAGGAATCAGCGGCACGATCGCCTCCTATCGGGCCCAGCGCAGCGGCTGGTAGAGGATGAGCGCGGCGCCGGCGTCGTGGGCCAGCGTGTAGCCGTCCAGGCCGCGCGTGATGGTCAGCGTCTGCGGGCTGGTGGCCCCGGACACCGCGGTGACCGTGACCCGCTCGGCCTTCGCCCCGGTCGGGTGCAGGATCCACATCACGAACGGCACGTCGGAGTCCAGCGCCCACGGGATGCCGACAACGGTGACGGAGACCGCCTGGGAGGTGCTCGGGGTGACCGCGGACAGGCCGCTGACGAGCGTGGTTCCGTCGGAGTCGACCAGGTCGGTGCCGACCACGCCGACGACCCACGGCCCGTGCGACACGGTGTTGAAGGTGATGCTGCGACGTCGGGGCCGGATCTCCTCGATCCAGCCCTGGGCCTGCAGGTCGATCGGGTCCGGTGGTAGCCAGTCCGGCGGGTCGGTGATGACGATCCGGTCGCCCGGGCGTGCGGCCGCGGCCGCACGGGCGAGCTCGGGTTTGCCCGCGTCTTCCAGCCGTGACACGCTCAGCTTCACGACCGGATAGCGGTACTCGTCCCAGGTGCCGAGGTGCGTCTCCCACCACGCAGCCCCGTACAACTGGGCGTCGGTCTCGACGTCGAGGGTGTCGCCGCCTGGGCGCGGCCCGACCCCGTCCGGGTACTCGGCCACCGACAGCCGGCCCGTCTCCTCGACCGCCCGGTACGAGCTGCCGCCGCGACGTTCGGCGGTGTAGTCGTTGACGACGTCTTCGGCCGGCTCGTCGGGCTCCAGGTGCGGGGATTCGCCCTCGGCGCCGTAGGCGAGGGTCGCGCGCGGGGTCTGGTTGTAGAGGCTGATCCGGGGCCGGTACTCGAGCACCATGGCGTCGCGGGCCTCGCCGAGCAGGCCGCGGTCCGCGGCGGCGCAGGCCTTGAGTTCGTCCAGGACTTTGCCGGGCTGCTGGGGGCCCATCGGCTCGGTCTCGTCCGGGTCGCCGATGATCCGGACCGGGATGCCCAGCTCGGCGCCGAGGCGTAGCAGCCGGCGGCCTGCCGTCTCGCCGGAGTTCCCGACGATCGCCGAGTCGATGCCGGCCGCCAGTGATGCGCTGGTGCCGAGCATGAGGTGCCCGATCGCGCCGCCGTTGAGGTTGCCGTTCGGGGCGATCCGCAGCTGCATAGCCTTGCCAACCGTGCGGCTGGTGAAGGTGCCGTCGATGCCGCCTTCGACGACGTCCAGGCCGGTGGTGATGTGCCGGGTGAAGATCTGCCAGTAGATGTCGGAGCCGGTCTGGGTCAGCTGCCAGCCGATCATCTGGCGGCGGTTGCGGATGTCGAAGCCGATGTATCCGCTCGTGACGACCTCAGCACCGGAGGAGTCGAGGCCACGGACACGGAGGCCGCCGGTGCTGGAGACCTCGAGAACCCAGCGGGCGCAGGAACCGCCGGAGGCGTCGACCTGGGAGATGACTGCGTCCGTGGCCCAGCCGGAGGAGGGGACGTCGGCGACCAGGCGGACGGCGATGACGCCGGTGCCGGTGTGGGCGATGGGGATGCCGGAGAGGGTGACGCCGGTGGCCAGCTCCAGCAGCGGGGCGGAGCCGGGGATCCGGGAGTTGGCGGCGAGGCTGGGTGACCCGGTGAAGGTCATCGCGGTGCCGCCGAGGCCGGAGGCTAGTGAGGTGGCGTCGCTGCCGTCCTCACAGGGTGCGTAGAGCACCATGAGCGGCAGGTTGGTGGCCGAGGTGGCCTCGCGGTACAGCGGCGACCGTAGGGGCTCGCTGGGCATGTTGAGGCGTCGGAGCCAGCCGGCGAACTCGACCTGGGCGGTGATCTTCCGGCCGCTCGTGACCCACCGGATCGGCCAGTCCGCGACCTCGCCGGAGGCGCGCACGTCGAAGTCACGGATCTCGGCACCGGCCGACGTGGTCCACAGGCGGCCGGCGGAGTCGGTGAAGCTGGTGGCGCCGTTGGTCTGCGCGGTGAAGTCCGGGTTGGCCACCACCGTGCCGCCGATGCCCGAGCGGACCTGCAGGGCGTAGTAGTAGCCGGTGCCGTCGTCGGAGTTGATGTCCGTGTAGCCGATCTTCAGCGGGGCGGTTCCCGAGAAGATACTGGTGACACCGGTGCCGGTCACGGGGTCGCCGAGCTGCGTCCATGGGCCCGCGATCGTCGCCGCCGTGTAGAAGGTGACGGTGTACCCGCCGGCCCCGTTGTTGACGTCCAGGGTGGCCCTGAACGCGAGCCGGCCGTCGCCGGGCGGCACGAACTGCTCGGTGGGCGTGACGGTGATCGCGCCGGCAAAGGTGCCGTCCGTCGACCACCGCAGGACCAGCACCCGGTCTTGCACCCACCACGCCCAGCTCCGCTGGTTCCCGGTGGTCACGTACTTGCCGCCGAAGGAGATAGCGGTTTCGTCGTCCCAGGTGAGCGGCTGCAGGTCGATCCGCACGTCCAGGTCGCCGGTGATGTCGAGGGAGCTGTGGTCGGGGGTGGAGGAGATGTCCCCGGAGGAGGAGATCCACAGATGGGTGGTGTCGGGCACGATGGCGCGCATCGGTGTGGAACGCCCCAGGTAGCCGAGGTACGGCGACCTGGGGTTGCGGCTGGACAGGTCGCCGTTGTCGTTGCGCAGCTTGAGCATGCACCGGGTCGGATCGGCGACGGCCGCGTTCTTCTGTCGGCCGCCGCTGATCCGGGCGACTTCCTCGGTGAGCACAGGCACGTTGGTCCAGACACCGTTGATCTGGATCTGCGCACCGAACGGGGCGTCCACGTCAGCCTCCTGATCCTTGGCCGAGGACGACCTGGACGTCTCCTCCGCGCCATTTGATGGCGCCGCGGAGGATCTCGACGAGCAGGTCGTCGAGTGCCGATCCGGAGGAGCGCAGCTCCAGGACCGAGCGCATGCTGCCGAGCAGCTGTTTGAGCCGGTCGAGCGGGATGACCGCCTCGTCCTGGCCGCCCTCGCCAATGACGGCGAGACGGCCGCCTGGGGTGGCGGGCACGATGCCGCCCTGGGCGAGGTACGGGATGTCCGGGGTGTTGATCGTCAACCCGGGGACGGACATGCCGGCGAAGGAGAAGCCGGGGATGCCGAACGACAGCCTGTTCCAGCCACCGATCAGCTTGTTCGCGGCGGCTTTGAAGCCGGTCCAGAGGCCGGTGAACGCGCCGGACATCTTCGAGCTGATCTTGGACGGGAGGCCGGTGACCCAGTTGTACCAGGTCAGGGCCTTGTTCTTCACCCAGTCGAACGCCTGCCCGGCTTTCGTCTTCACTGTGGACCAGCCGTTGGAGAAGGCCGAGCCGATCCGGCCCGGGACGGCGGAGATCCATGACCAGAACTGGGACGTCTTCGTGGTGATCCACGACCAGGCCGCGGACGCCGCGTTCTTGATCGTCTCCCAAAGGTTGATCCAGAAAGTACGGAAACCTTCCGATTTGATCCAGAGCACAGCGAAGATCGCGATCAAAGCAACCACCGCGGCGATGACCAACCCGATCGGGTTGGCGGTCATCGCCAGGTTGAGCAGCCACTGGGCGGCCGTCCACGCCTTGGTCGCGATCGCAATCGCGCCTTGCTTGATCAAGAAGCCAGCGAGCTGGGCAGTGGCCGCAGCGAAGTTCCCCGCGACGAGGGCGGCGTTCCAGATGGCCTGCGCGGCAGCGGTGGCCAGGGTGGCCACCCGTACCGCGGCAACCTTGATGAGGTACCCGGCGATCTGCGCGGTCGCCGCGGCGAAGTTGCCCACGACCAGCGCCGCGTTCCAGATGGCCTGCGCTGCGGCCGCGCCCAGGGCAGCCAGGCGCACCGCAGCCACCTTGATCAAATAACCGGCGATCTGCGCCGAAGCGGCCACGAAGTTCCCGGCGACCACCGCGGCGTTCCAGATCGCCTGCCCAGCAGCCGCCAGCTTCGAGGCAGCCGCCACCGCCAGCGTCTTGCCCTTCAGCAGCAGCAGGATCGCGTCGTGCGCCTTGAGGACGACGTTGTAGGCCAGCCACGCCGTCACCAGGGTGGTGATGACCTCCGGCGGCACCGCGGCAATGAGCTGCGTCATGGCGGTGGCGATCGCCCGGGTGACCGGGGCCAGCGGCGACAGGATCGCGTAGATCTGGCCCGCCGCCGTGGCCAGGTTGCCCATGGTCGCCGAGATACTGGGCCCGTTCGCCGAGACGTACTGCATGAACCGTTCGAAGCCGCCGCCGGCGGACCAGTTCGCCAGCTTCTCGGTCAGCAACTCGATCGCGCCGAGCATGCCCTGCCCGGATGGCGCGGTGTTCTTGAACAGGGCGCCGAGGGTGATGCCGAGGTTGCGGCCGATCGCCGCGATGTGGTCGATCGCCGGTCCGGCCTGGGCGGTGAGGAAGGCTACGAACCGGTCGACGCCGCCGGTGGCGGTCGCGTGTGCGAGCCAGCCCGCAAACCGGGAGACGGCCGCGCTCGCGACGTCGAACAGCGGCTGCAGCTTCGGGATCATGGTGCGGATGGTGTTGAAGCCGGTCGTCATGATCGCGTACGTCTGAGGTTTGTTCGCATCGACGAACGACTGCCAGCTCATCTTCATCTGGTCGTACGACTGCACGACCGCACGCTGTGCCGGCGGCAGCTGCTTGTACCGGGCCAGCAGCTCGTTGGTCGCACGCGTGCGGGACTTCTCCAGGTTCCCGGCGAGCTCGTTGTTGCCCATCGACTTCGCGACTTTGATCTGCTCGTTCAGCAGGGCGATCTTGTCGCGGAGGTCGGCCGTCTTGTCCGAGGCTTCCTTGATCTCCCCGAAGTTGCTCTTGAAGACGGCGCCGAACACGACCCCGGCCGCGCCAGCGCCCGCGAGAGCCGCGCCCAGGCCAGCCACGCCGGCGGCGGAGGCGGCGAGTACCGGCAGCAGGGCCGGGCCGAACGCCTTGGCGATCTGCCCGGCAACCTTCCCAGCCCCGCTGCCGAACTGCTCCATCCGCGACTTGGACCGGTCCAGGCCGTCGCGCAGCTTCTTGTCGTCGACGCCGAGGATCGCGACCAGTTCACCCAGCTTCAGCGCCATGATCGTCGTCCTTCTGGTCGAGCCTGAGGGCGCGCCGGAGCCTGCTCTGCACCGAGAGCAGGCCCAGGATCCGCGTCTGGAGCCACCGCCACGACCGGGCCCGCATCAGGGCCCGGTCCTCCACGTCGACGCCGTACCGCTCGTGCAGGTCGGCCTCGATCAGCACCCAATGGGCCAGAAGATCTACCCAGCTGATTTCTGGGGCTTCCTCGGCTTCGCGGACTTCTGGCGGGATGTCGTACCACTCGTACTGGCCCGTGACCGGGTGCCGGTTGCCGCGCCCGAACTGGTCTCGCCAGTTCGGGCCGCGGCTCGCCGAGACGCCCGGTTCGGGCCCGTCGCTTCCGGGCGGCCACCTGACTGGTACCAGCGCGCGGCGGCATCTTCACCGGCGATGATCCAGATGTAGGCGGTCATCCCGCAGTACTCGATGTACGGGTCCTCGACCCCGTCGGCGACCATCTCTGTGTAGACAGCGCCGAGGGTGTACTCGGGCAGGGTCATGTCGCCGGGCAGCTGCTGGATCGCGCCCATGCGATCGGCGACAGCCTGCATTTCTTCCTCAGTGGACGCCTCGTGCAGTTGCCCGGTGGCGACGGCCATGCGCCGGCACCACAGGCCGGTCTCCGCCGAAGCGAGCGGGATCGTGTACTCCTTGCCCTTGACCGTGACCGTGAGGCCGGGGCTGAAGTAGTCGTCAAGGTCGCCGAGCTTGGCTGCCACTAGCTGATCACCAGGTCGTCAGCGGCGGTGTTGGCGGAGGAGCCTGCGCCTGTGGTGACGACGGTGTCCTTGGTACCGGCGGTCAAGGCGGGCTTGGTGGCGACGATCAGGACGTCGCTGATCACGGTGAAGTTGGTGGCGTTGGTGCCTCCGAACGACACTTGGGTGGCGCCGGTGAACTTCTGGCCGAAGATCTGGATGAGGCCGCCGGCGGCGGTGCCGGCCGCGGCCGGAGACAGGCTGGTGATGACCGGCAGTGCGGACGCGAGCGGGTTGGTGATGTCGACGATCGCGCCCTGACCCTGCAACACCAGGTCGGGGGTCTCGCGGCCCTTTCCGCCGGAGCCCTTCCACTCCTTGACGTACACCCTGCCCTCGTAGGATTGACCGTCGTCGAGGCCGTCGCGGTTGTAGAACCGGATCCCGAATTCCGACGCCTGGGCGCTCGCGGAGCGGGTCGCCTTGAACTTGGTCAGCAGGAACGCGTGGACGGTGTCGAGGGCGGTCTTGGCCAGGTTCGTCGACAGGTCGAGCTTGATCTCCAGCCGCCAGCTGCCGCCGAGGACGGCATCGCGGGCCCAGCCGCCGTCCTCGTACGCCTCGTCATCCTCCGTCCGGCGCTCCTCGATGTACTTCATCTCTTCGATGGCGAACAGCTGGGCGTAGCCGGTTCCGGGGTCGGCGACGGTGTTGATGTCGAGGCGGTGTGTGCGGGCGAGCTGAGTGACCCTGGTGGGGGGCGTGGTTGCCATGCTGGCCTCCTAGTCGGTGTTGTTCGCGGTGGCCCGCATGGCGTCCACGGCGTAGTTCTCGCTGCGCTCCCAGCGGCGGGAGCCGTCCTGCCCGAGCGACGTGTACGAGCGCCGCTCCAGCTGCTTGACGGGGATCTCGGACCAGGTCAGATCTCTCGCGCCGTCGAGCAGGTCGAAGATCTCGTCGGCCAGGTCGTCGCAGTCGCGCGGGTCCGGGCCCGCGCGCAGCCGGACTTGGACGCCGACCCAGTGATCGGCCATGCCGGGCAGGTTCCGGTCGACCGGGTACGCGGTCAGCGTGATGAGCCGGTCCGGCCGGTCGGGGATGGCCCGGATCACGATCGCCGTGTCCGCATCGGCGTACGCGGTTCCGGTGGGATCCCAGGTGCCGACGCCGGCGTCGGCCAGGTGCTCCGCCATCCCGGTCAGCAGGCGGCTGGTGAAGCCGTCTCCGATCGCCACGTCACTCCCCCAGCTCTTCGCGCAGCGGGCCGGCGAGCAGCTGCAGCATGATGTCCCGCTCGGTGTGCATCGGCTCTTCCAGGTATTTGGCCTGCTTGCCTGCGTCGTGCTGCCAGGTCAGCTCTTCATGCTGGCGAGCGGCGTAGACGCGGTCGTAGGAGACGGCGGCCTGTTGCCGACTGGCGTCGGTGGACACTTCGCCGGACCGGGCGAGGTCGCCTTCCTCGTGCGGGGCCAGCTGGGTGGAGACCTGCAGGAGGTGCTCGGCGGCCAGCTCCAGGCCGTCCATTTCAGCGGCGCGCATCGCGACCTTGATCTGTTCGCCGTCCCAGTCGAGCCGGAAGCTATCCTTGGCCACGGCTACTCCAGGCTGAGTTCTTGGTGCTCGGGGAGGGCGAGGCCGGGGGCGGTGAGCCGGGCGACCGCGATGACCTGTGCGGGCCGGGATCGCCACGGAATCGTGATGAGCGACCCGGGTTTGATCTCCGGGTCGAGCGGCGCGTACACCGTGGCGGCCGACAGCTGCTCTTTGCCGTAGGCATCGACGGTCTGCACGACCACGGCTCGCCGGACGTCCTCGATGACGCATGGGCTCAGCGCGAACGCGGTACCGAGGACGTCGCCGTACGCGCCGGCGCCCTCGTGCGGCTGCACAGTGACCGCCGTGGACATGGCGCTGGGGATGCATTCGGCGACGAAGTCTTCCCAGGTCACCAGTTCACCCACCGCTCTCCTGGGCCGCCGCCGGTGAGACCGGCGGCCTGCAGGGTGAGCCAGGCCTGTTCGACGAGGCCACCGACGCGCGGGACAGGCGTGCTGGTGGTGGCCGCTTTCTGCACGCTGATCTTGCCGATGGAGAAGTTCGTGGCCGTCTGCGTGACCCCGCCGAGCCCTGTGGTGTCACCGTCCTGCTGGTCTCCGAGGATCTGCTCCAGGGTCGCCTGGCGCAGCGCGGCAATCACCCCGGTGTCGGTGGTGTCGTACACCGAGGTGAGAAGCGCCCGGTCGATCTGGAGAGCGGCGCGGACGAGCAGCTGGTCAGCGTTGTCAGGCAGCGGGGTGAGCACGCCGGCGAGGTCGGCCTGGGAGGCGTACGCGCCGGTGGGTGGGGTGGTGAGGGTGGAGCCGTCGACCACGGTGAACGCCCCGTAGGCGACGTCGTTGACCGCCCCCGTGACGGCGACGACGTACGTCCACGGGCCGGTGACCGCGGGCAGGAAGGTCGCGGCCCGATACAGGCCGGTCGACGGCGTAGTGACCGAAGGGACGACGTCGCCGCCGTCCTCATCGGTGGCCGTGAACACCACATCCGCGGCGGTGAGTTGCCCGTCGCGGTTGTAGACGGTGTGCTGCAGGTTGACGCCCTGGCCGAGCAAGTAGCGGGGCATGGCGCCTCCCAGTCAGGTGGTGCGTGGTGGCCGACCGGTGGAGAGCCACCGAGGTCGGGTGATCGTCCCGAGCACGGTCGGCCGGGTGATGGTGGCCAAGGTGTCGGTTGGAGCGGATCCGACGAGGCCGGGCGTCGTGACCACCGCGGTGGCGGTGAGCGCACCAACGCCGGCGAGAGTGAGCGCCGCGGCGGTTGCTCGTGCGGCGGTGCCGGCCAAGGTGCCGACCGCGGACAGCTGGACGACGTCGACGGCGGTCCGGCTGGCCGCGCTGGTGAGAGCGGCGGTGGCCGGGAATTCGACGGTGGGGTTGAGGCCGGTGACGTCCCCAACCGCGGAGAGCCCACCCGATGCTGCGAGCGTGACCGTGGCGGCCATGCTCAGGGTTCCGGTGCCGGTGAGTGCCGCTGTGCCGTTGAGGGCTGCTGTGGCCGTCTGGATGCGTTCTGCGGCGGCGTTCAGGGTGCCGGTCGCCGCGAGCGCAGTCGTGGCGACCTTGGCGAGAACGCCGGCGGCGGTGAGCGCCCCGGCGGCGGAAAGGTTGGCTGTGGCGCTGGTGGCGATCACGCCGGTGCCGGACAGCCCGCCGGTGCCTGCAAGGGTGGCTGTGGTGACGGCGTCGCGCGTGCCTACCGCCGTGAGGCCGCCGGCGGCGGTGAGCGTGGCGTCGCCGTCGACCTGGCCGCCGCCCGGCAGGACCTCCCGGAACTCCGCCTCAACGAAGTAGCAGCTGGCCGAGAACGCGTTGTCCGGATACGCCAGCGCCGCGTTGATCTCGTAAGTGCCTTGGAGGAGGCTACCGAGCCCGGTCGGGTCGTCGCCGTTCTGCGGGGCGGTGATGTTCCCGTTGACCAGGGGCCCGGTGAAGAAACTCGTGGTGGCGACGTACCGGCCGTCGGAGTTGTGCATACCGGCCCGGTACAGGGTGTTCGCGGTGACCGGCACGGGGTCGTCGAACGGGACGACATTCCACGCGTCCGGGGTTGGCGGCACCGGCATGACCTTGGTAGCGAGGGGATCCCCCGCACCCGGGCCGGGGTTGTCCTCGCCCGTGACCTGCCACAGCGCCACCGTGTAGGTGCCGGAGATCGTGTCGGAGGCGTAGAAGCGGATCCCGGTGGAATAGCCGTCCTTGGCGAAGACCTCGCTGGTCGCGGTGGTGATCCCCGGTGTGCCGTCGGCGTGACCGGCGGTGGGTACCTGGTTGGTGAACAGGTACTGCGGTGCGCTGGTGGCGGCGATCGCGGACAAAGCCCCCACGGCGGGGAACGTCGCGTCTGCGGTCAGGGCCGGTGGCGCTGTCCGAGACACCCGAATGACCGGTAGCCCGTAGCCGATCGGCACCGATGACGTGCCGATCGACGTCCCGGTCAGCGATGACTGGTTGGCCACACCCATCTGGTCGACGATGGCCTGACCGGTCGATGCCTGATCGAGCAGCCACAGATTCAGAGGGCTAAGCGACCTCCATGCCGTGAGTGTGTACGGCAAGTTTTCCAGCTGCGCATCGGTCAGTTCACGGTTCCAGACTGCCCCGGCGGCGATTTGACCGTCGTACTGGACGTTGAAAATCGAGTCGTGGCCCATACGGCCGCCCGTCGCCGCGCTGGTCGCAGTGACGGTGGAGGAGCAGTTGAGATGTGTCCACGTATTCGTCGAGTAGACGTACAGATGACAGCGTGGTGTGACTGTCGATCCGGCCGGGCGCGTGACAGCCACTAACGACCAGGCGTTGGTGGGCACCGGCATGTTCGAGGTGGGGTTGGCCGTAGCGCCGAAACGCGCGGTTAGTGTGGTGGTGGCCTCAATGCGGATCGCTGCTGCGCCGCCATTGCCGACCTGCAGCGGGTAGACGTTGGTGGAAAGGCTGGACGGCCTGATCACTGCGGCCAGCGTCACGCCGTTGCTGCGAGTTACCGATGCTGCCGAGAACAGGGCAACGTCACCACTCGTGGTGAACTGGCGTGCCATCCGCCCGCCCCCTCGGTTAGCTGGTCGTGTAGCTCAAGGCCAACGCCAGAAGCTCGGCATCGCCGGTAGCCGTGTCACTCCCGTTGGCTACGTCACGCGCCAGCCGCACGACGACGAAATCGCCGGCTGTCACGCTGTCGGCGTTGGTGAGGCTGATCGACACCTCGTCGAGGTACCCGGCCGTACCGGGCACTGTTGCCGTGCCGACGTTCGCCGACGCGAAGTCCTGCGCGTCAACATCTTGGGCGTCGCCGTCGGAGGTGGCCGAGATCCGTACGTCCCACGCGACACCGCCCGAGGTGGCGCTGGCCATGGCGTACTGGATTTTGGCGGTGAGCCCGGACGCGTAGTCGTCCGGCATGCGCAGCTGCCAACAGCACCATTCTTCGTTGGTGGCGTCGAACAGTGCCTTGAGCACGTAGATGCCTGGTGCGGTCGCGGACGACTTGGTCATCGCCAGGCCGGGCGCCAGGTTGCTGGCGCTGCCGTCCGGGAGCGAGGCCGCCCCCGGATTGAGCAGGATCGTCCCGGTTGCCATCTCAGGCCGCCAGAGAGCCCTGCGTCGCCGTCGGCGTCACGCTCAACGTGTCCCCGTTCGTCACGCTTTTGCTGCTCGCGAGGGCCCCGGACATCATGAAGTTGCCGGACGTCAGTGCGTCCCACTCGCTGACGTGGGAGATCGTCTCCGACCCTGCCGACCACGACGTCCAGCTGACCGCCGAGCCGGTCATGGAGCGGTTGGTCGAAACGGTGCTGGGCGCTCCGTATGTCACGGCCTTGCGGGTGGTCTCAGCCGAGGCGTTGCTGGTGCCCGCGCTGCCCGGGTCACCGGTGTGCGCCTTCAGGTACGGCGTGAAGGCGGTGAAGGTCGTGCTCCGCCGGACGTTCAGGACCGCGTCCGCATAAGTGCTCGATACGCCTGTCGTCACCGGCCAGCCCCTTCCATCAGGTGCGCCAGCAGCGCCCCACCCCGCAGCTCCTCCGCACCAGCCGTCTGCGTCCCGCAGTCGCCAGTCGGACACCCAGCGACCCGGCAGCAGTCCATGTGCCGATCCGACGCGGACGTGTCGAGCAGCTCGCGCACCAGCCGGGACCGCTCGGCCGCCGGCGCCTCAGCGAGCACCTGGTCGACCACCGCGTCCGACGGCTTCTCGAACCCCTGGGCTGGGTCGGTGAGGACGTGCCGCGGGTGATCGTCCACGCCGCCGCACAGGTCACACACCCGCAGCGGCCGACCACCGCCGATGTTCTTGCTCATGCGCCCCTCCTGGGCTGCTAGAACGGTGCGGGCCCAGGTGACTCCTCAGCACCCAGGCCCGCACCGAGATCAGGTGAGGACGACGTACGGGACGAACTGCTTCGCCGTCGTGGACGCGATTGTGTTCGGCGCGCTGCCGGTCAGCGACGAGCCGGACGACTGCGACAGCGCCCGCTCCCCCGTCACGATCGCCGGAGCGGCCACGCTGCCGAGCAGCGTCGGCACCGCCGTCGACGCCGCCACCATCAGACCGACGTAGTAGAGGCCGTCCGCGGCGATCCGCTGCGGAGTCGCCAGAGCGAACGTGCGCGTGGTGTTCGCCGCCCACGCCTCGGTGGTCCGGTCGGTCGACTGGGCCAGCAGCGCCGGCGTCCCCGCCGAGCTGTAGAGCGCCGCCCACTGGTTGGTCGGGCCGTTCGCCGCCGTCGCGCCGGACCGGACGTTCACGTTGGTGATCAGGTCTCCGGCCCTCAGGAAGACCGGCACCGAGGTCATCACGCCCGTGGCGAGAGCGACCTGGCCGGTGTCGCCGGCCGAGTCGTACAGGCCTACCCGGGGCAGGTTGCGCCGGAAGAAAGTGTCCGGGCTGGCCGGGTCCGCCGCGTTGGCGAACTCGAGCAGGTCGCGCACGTTGCGCGTATATCCACCGAGCTGCATCGCTCAGTCCTCCTTCGGGCCGAGGTACTTCTCGGCCAGCTGGTCGCGGATGAGGGCCTCGGCCTGCTCCTTCGACAGCCGCAGGCCCTCTGGGGCGCCGTCGGTGGCGAAGGTGACCCAGTCCGCCTTGGATGCGGCGCGTGACGGGGAGCCGGGCAGCGGCTCGAACGCTGGCCGCTTCGGCTGTTCGTCGGATTCGTCGGGGAGCGGCTTGCCGGCCTCATCGGTTTCGACGAGGCGGTAGCCGCGCCGGCGGGCGAACAGGACCGCGCTGCGGCCGACCTGGACCTGGTGCTCGTCGGCCAGGCAGATGCCGTCGGCGTTGCGGGTGTCGTCGAAGGACACCCGCGCTTCGCCGTCGGCGAAGGAGACGGAGCCGATGCGGCCGGTGTAGGTCGGGTCCGGGGTGTAGATCTTGAAGTAGCGCATCAGCCGACCTCACTTGACCTTGATGTTGCGGAAGACGCCGCACGAGCGGCTGTGCTTCAGCACCATGGTTGCGATCATCTCGACCTCGCCCGACTTCACCGCGCCGGGCGTCGACCAGTCCGGCTGCCACTGCTGCATCAGCGGCACACCGGCCGGGGACGCACCGTGCAACCCGTCCATGCCGAAACGCACCGCGTACAGGTCGGTGAGGTTGGTGATGTTGCCGCCACCACCGCCACCGTCCGGGTCGCGGGTCTCGACCGGGACCACGTAGCTGGTCTGCCCGGTCATGTCGCTGTTCACGGTGCCGAGGTCGACCAGGACGGCCGGGCCGTAGCGCTCGATCGTGCGGCCCAGGGCGTCCGTTTCGAGGGTGTACATGCCCGCGAGCTTGGCGATCGCCTTGATCCGGTTCATCAGGAGCCGGTTGCCGAGCAGGGCGCCGGGCTCGCCGTTCAGCAGGCTCAGGAACTCGTCGAGCAGGTCCGTCGCCTGGATGGCCAGCGTGGTGGTGTTGAGGGTGCCCGCGGTCCAGTCGGCGTAGTAGGTCGACGTGTTCGGGAAGAACTCCGTCACGCTGCCGGTGAGGGCGACGTCCAGGCCGTCGAAGCCGAGGCTGTTGGCGGCGTTGTCGCCGTTGATCAGCTGGTCGGAGAAGGTGACGCCGACGCCCTTGACCAGCTCGCTGGTCTGGAACGCCTGCTCGTCGGTCGCGCGCGGGCCCAGGTGCGCGAGTGCCCGGTCCAGGGTGTACGAGCCGCCGAACGGGTACAGCCGCGCCGTGTACTGCTGGCGGGCCGCCTGAGCCGGCGTGTACTCGCTGTTGAACGCCCTGAACTGGCCACCCCGGGTTTGGGTGAGCCGCGAGTAGGTGTAGGTGAAAGTAGCGCCGCCGGCACCCGGGGTGGCGACGTCGTCGAAGGTGAACTGGTCGAGCAGCCAGCTGGTGCGCCGGGTCTCGTCGATCACCGCGTAGTCCACGTCCGACGCGGTGTTGCGCTGCGCGTCGGCGAGAGTGATGGTCACGGTTACTCCCGTGGTCGTCGGGGCGCCGGCGTGCGGCGCGGGTCTCAGGTGTTGCTGCGGGCCATGGCCTCGCGGATGCTGGTGGGCCGCGTGCGGCCGGTGCCGCCGGTGTGGTCGCTGCTGCCGGACCTGCCGCCGCCCTTGGCGGTGGTGGTGCCGTACTTCGCGGGGTGCTCCTTGACCGCCTTCTTGACCAGTTCGCCGACCTTGTCGGCGTAGTCCTTCGCGGTCGGGTCGAACTCAGCCAGCTGGCCGAGGAACTTCTGGGAATCGAGCAACTCGCCGGCGTTGGCCTGGTGCGCGTCGGCAGCGTCCCGGACGGCCGCCTTGACGGCCAGGGCGTTCGCGCGCTGCTCGGCCGCGGTCGCGCGGTCAGTCAGCTCCTTGACCTGGGTCTCCGGGTCGGCCTTGCCGTCGGAGCCGATACCCAGCGCCTTGAGCACGCTGGCCAGCTTGTCGCTGCTGTCCTTGGCGGCCTGCCTGGCCTTCTTCTCTGCCTCGCGGGCTGAGGCGATCGCCGCTTTGGCCTTGTCGGCGTCGAAGTCACCGTCGAACGTCGGCTTCTTGCCGCCGTCGCCGGCGTTGTCACCGCCCTCGCCGCCGTCGTTCGCGCCGCCACCGGCAGGGCCGCCACCGGCGCTCCCGTCCCCTCCGCCGTCGCCGGGATCGTTGCGGTGCCAGCCCCCTCGCGGTGGCCGCGGCGCCGTCCAGATTCCGGACATCAGGTTCAGGGCACGTCGGCGGGTGTGACGCATGGGTACTCCTGTGTGTCATGGCGGCACCTTGTCCGCGGACTCGTTGTCCGCCGCGCCTTGCGTGGCGGTCGTTACCGTGCGCCCCATTTCGTCCCCTGACAGAGGAGCATCGATGAGGGCACGTCACGTTGTGGTGATGGCCGCACTCGCGCTGAGCACGACAGGCTGCGGCACCGAAGACCCCGCCCCCGTGGTGACCGAGGCCGCCCCCGCCGCCAGCCAGCCACCGCCGCCACCGGCCTGCGCCGACGTGTTCATCCCGGGCAAGGTCGTCGACAAGGCGAAGGCCTCCGCCGGCTGCATGAGCCCGTCCGGAACCATCCAGGCCGTCGGGGCGCACAGCTGCACGGACGGCACCGTGCTGTGGCAAGTCGACGCCACGACGGGCGCCAAGGCCGGCTATGCACGCGAGGGCAAGCCGTACCGCGTGGTGAAAGGCGACGTCGCAGCCGACCGGAGTTACAAGAAGACGTACAACGCGTGCGTGTCGGATCAGCCGGCCAAGGCCAGATCGGAGAACACAGTGGGGATCGAAGCGGGCAAGAAGTCACCGGCGGTGGCCGTCGAAGTGACCGCCGGAGCTGGCCGCGCGCATGTCTCGGTCGTTACAACAACGCCGGCCACCCCAACCGAGCCAGCTGACCCGCCGGCCGGCGAGGAGCAGATCCCGACGCCCTTCCCTGGCGGAGAGTGGGCCAACGCGCCGAAGCCGACAGCGACCGTGGAGCTGACTGAAGATCCGGTCTAGCGGGGTTGGCTGCCGGCGCCGATCGTCTCTCGGTAGGGCAGCCGTTTCAAGCTCGGGTGGGCGGCCAGGTGCTTTCGCATCTGGCCTTGCCACGCTCGGACCTTCGCGCGGGCCTGCGCAGCGGCCACTGGCGTCAACGCTCCCAGCTCGCGCTCGCGCCACCGCCGGATCGACCGTTCGATCGCACGCTGCCGCTGCCGAGCTGCGTCACCTGCCGGGTCGGCGGTCGGCCTCGGCGGCAGCCGCGTCACACCAGGCAGGTACGCGCGGACACTGTGGCGGCAGTTCGGGTGCTGGAAACCAGCGGCTCGGGCGTCAGCCAGCACCGCCCGCACCTCAATCTGGATCGGCTCGCCGGTGAGCTGGTGCGGCACCGTGATCCGCCCAGTCGGCCCAGGATCGATCCGGAGGACTTGACCCTCGTACGGGCGGCAGAGCACACATTCCTGGGCTTCGTTGCTGACCATGACCAGGTCGAGGCCGAGGCGCTGCTGCCGGTCGACCTGGCCCTGCACGGCCGCCCGCTGGGTGACCGTGCGCACGCCCATCTCGACGTACGAGGAGAGGCGCCAGCGACGGCCGCGACGATCGACGAAGCTGGCCACACCGTGCTCGACGAACCGAGCGAAGGCGATCTGTGCCGCCTGTCGGCGAGTGAGGCCGCCGATCGTGCTTCCCGCGGTGGCCTCGGCGATGACCCGCCGGTAGACGTCCATCACGTGGCGCAGCACGTTGGAGTGCCGTGCGCCGATGTCCCGGACCAGCGCGGTGGCGAGGGCCAGGATCACCTGCGGCCGCGGTAGGGCCGGCTGCGCGACGGCCGCCTGCAGCCGCGCGGCGACCTGCTCTGGGATCTCGCCGAGGACGCTGGCGTCGGCGCTCTCGTACGCCTCGGTCACCGCCTGCAGCACCAGGTCCGGTAGCTCTCCGCGGAGGTCGTCGAGGATCTCGGCGACAGCCGCGCGGACCTTCCCGATGGCGAGGAGGCGTTCGGTTGCCCACTGCGGGGTCTCGAGCCCGACGGTCAGGTGCCGGGTGATGGCGCGGACGAGTTGCTGTTCGGCTTCGCGGTAGAGGTCGGCGGTGGCTCGGACGATCTGTTCGATGCGTTCCGGGTCGACCGCCATCGGCTACTCCTCAGGGTCGACCTCGTTCTCGGCCTTGTCGCCGGGTGGTTTGTTTCCGGCGAGGCCGCCGAGGGACAGCTCCGGATCGAGGCCAGCCCCCTGGTCGTCCTTGATCCGCTTCACCTCCTCGGCAACCTGCGTGTCGTCGAGGTCTGGGCTGCGCATACGGACCTTGGTTTCGATCGAGATGGCCGTGGCAGCGTCAAGAAGCTGGATGGTCCTCGCGATCGTTTCCGGGCCGTCCTGGACGCCGTCCGGGAATTCCACGGCGGGCCGCTCCGGCTCCACCGCGGCGGCGAGGTTCCAGGCGTTCTCGTACTCCAGAAGCAGCTCGATGGCCTGGGGGATCCCAGGCCGCCACGCACCCGAGATCCGGTTTCCCCTGGTCGTGAAGCTCATGCGCTCGCGCGCCTGAACTTCGGTGGCGGTGGCCGCGATGTCGCCTTCCTCGCCGAGCGTCTGGCTACTCAGTCCGGCGTGCCGGAGCGCCTGCTCGAACAGGGATTCCGCCGTCGCTTTGTGGGCCTCCCAGCGGATGTCGAACTGGTTGGCGGACAGCTGCTGGCCGAGGTTCGGGTCCTTGCCCGGTGAGGCGTTTACGGCGGCCCACACCTCGCGGTCGGCGTCGAAGGTGGCGCCTTGGCCGCGGCCGTTCGACTGGAGCATGTACTCCGGGACGACGATCCGGCCCTTGGCCAGGCGGACGTCGCGCATCCACAACGTCCAGGTCTCGTCGAAGTTGTCGAAGATCGGCTCATTGCCGTCGAAATCGCTGCGGCCCAAGTACTTCAGGCCGGCGATGGTGCGCCACTTGCGTTGCGGGCCGGCGTTCGGGATCCGGACCACATCCAGCCGGCCCAGCCTCGTCTCTTCGGCGCCGTCTGCGTCGACCAGGTCCGCCAGGTGCGCCGAGGCGGTGTACTCGGTGAGTGGCACCGGTCGGCCCAGTTTTTCCTGGGTGCCTTCGTGGACGGCATGGACGATGCGGCCGGGCTCGTGGTGCTCGAGTAGCCGGACGACTTTGGAGCCGTCGGTGGCCAGGACCGACCAGAAGGTGACCTCGACAAGGCGGCCCCAGCGGATGGTGGGGATGGCGCCGTCGGCGTGCACGGTAGCCAGGAACGCCCGGTCGGCGTACACCTCGGGATCGCGCACGGGGCGGAGGTAGACGTCGCCGAGGGCGGAGGCGGCTTCGGCGGCGTGGAGGAGGAGGGTGTGGAGGCCGTCTTCCTCCAGCTGCTCCAGCCGCTCCTGGACCGCTTTGTTCTCGCTGGTGATCGCCGGGGGCTCGGAGAAGATCAGGTCCGCGGCTGTGCGCGCGAGGTCGGCGGGGAGCGGGATGTGGAGTCGGCCGTCGCGGGCGCCGACTGGAGGTGGGCTGCCCCAGAGCCAGCGGGAGACGGCGCCGATGACGCCGCCGGCGTATTGGCCGGCGCGGGCCCGCTGCGACGGTGGAAGGGACTGGCCGCTGCTGTCGCGCCAGCGGTAGACGTCGCGGAGTTTGTCGGCGGAGCCGTCGTACCAGGCGTCCCAGTCGCGGTAGGCCTGGTACGCGGGGACGAACTCCGGGGGTGGCCAGGTGCCGCCGGTGGGGATCGGCACGCTGGCCTCCTTCGGGTCAGATGGTCAGGGCAAGTTGTCGAGTTCGTCGGCCTTGAGGCAGACGTTGTCGACCTTGACGTAGGTGTCGACGTAGAGCTCGGAGCTGGCGCCGTTGTAGGTGAGCTCGTAGTACTTGCCGTCGGGCAGGGTGGTGGAGGCGAGCGCTTTCCAGTTGCCGAGGGTCTTGGCGAACCAGACGACGAAGACGTTCGAGAGGTCGAATTCGATCTCTGGGTCGGACTTGTCGAGGCGATCCTTGACCAGCTTCAGTACGACGCGCTTGGCGCGGTCCTGGAGATCGATCGGGACATAGTTGTTGTTCCGGACGGGTCTCACGTGCCCGCGTCAGACGCGCGGCGGCCAGGACCAGTGGCCGGGCCCGTCTCCGAGGGTGCGCGAGGTGGCCCAGTAGTCGTCCTCGCCGTCGAGCAGGACCTTCAGGTTCGCCGTCAGGCCAGCGCCGAATGTCGCGGTGACGACGGCCGGGAGCACCTGGCCCTCCTGGACCGCGTTGCGGACCTGCTGGCCGCGGTACACCGGCAGGCGGTTGTCGATCTGCACGACGTCACCAGCGGACAGCTTGTAGTGGACGGTGCGGCCGATGCTGAGCTGCATAAGGACTCCTGTTCAGGCGGGGGTTGGGGCGGCGAGGGCGCGGACTTCCGGCTCCGAGTAGCGGCGGTGCCCGCCCGGGGTGCGCACGCTGCTGAGCTTCCCGGCCCGTGCCCAGTTACCGACGGTCTTACGGTCGACACCGAAGATGGCGGCGACCTCCGAGCCCTTCAGGAACGGTCCGAGCTCGGCCAGGCGCTGTTGTTGTGCTGCTTGGCGGGGCGTGGGCATGCGGGAGACTCCTTCATGCGGCGAGTTCGACGGCCGCCCGGACGAGCGGCCGCCACAGGACCTCCGTGGTGGTGATCGCGTACCGGGCGGCGTCGATGCTGTGGTCGTCGGCCTTGACCGGCTTGTCCTCGCCCTTCTCCGCCGCCTCGTCGTCCCACGAGTAGCCGGGGATCTCGTCGAGGAGCCCCTTACACGACTTGTGGACCTTGAGGCGGTCGGTGCCGAGCATCGACGACACGAGCCGGATGCCGTCGAGGACGTCGTTGTCGGCGAGCGCCGGCGTCAAACCGTCTTCGTGCAGCTGCAGCCGCAGGCTGGCCGCTGACGGGTCGACACACAGCCACTCTGGCGAGATGCCCACCTGACCCCGGTCGTCGAGGCCGGCCATCCAGGCGCGCAGCTGCTTCGACAGCTTCCAGTCGGTCAGCTGCTGACGGGCGATCGCCGGGTCGTGCCGCCACTCGTGCGACAGGATCAGCTCTCCGTCGTCGGAGACACCGAGCATCAGGGCGGCGGTGGCGTTGCGGGTGCCGTAGTCGATCCCCAGCGAGATCCACCGGTACATCGGCGGCAGGGTCTCGATGACGTGCCGGTCCTCGTCGAACATGTCGAAGACCGCACCTTCGGCCATCACCCAGGCGCCCTGGATGAACCGCTTGTACCAGAGCCCGACGTACTCGGTCTTCAGGTCGCGGACGTACTGCGGGTCCAGGTGCGGGTTGTCGTCGAGGGTGGACTTCCAGGTGCGCAGGTTCAGCTCGCCGGTGCCGCCGTAGCCCTGCCCGCGGAGCAGGTACTTCTTCCGCAGCCAATGCGCTGGGCTGTCGGGGTTGGTGGTGCCGAACAGCTGGGCGCCGCGTACCGACAGGCGCGCCAGGACCTGCGTGAAGAAGGCTTCGGGGATGGTAGTGATCTCGTCGCCGTAGGCCAGGCACAGCGTCATGCCGCGGACCTTGGGTTCGGCCTTGGCGTCGTTCGCGCCGAGCACGTCGACCTGGCGGCCGAGAATCGAGCCGAGGGCGGCACCGGGGTTGTACTTCGTCATCTTGGCGAGGGGGCCGAAGATGTCCGGGTCCTGCAGGACGGAGAAGACATTGCGGTTGACGCTCTCGCGCGTCTTGCCGAAGATCAGGATCCGGCCGTGGGTGGGCGCGGCCGCGATCGCGATCAGCAGGCGCAGCAGCGACGCCACCGTCTTGCCCGAGCGGACCGAGCCCTGCCAGATGTTCAGGCGCGCGGTCGACTCCACCAGGGAGCGGATGTGGATCGGCGACAGCTGTCGGCGTACTGCATCGACATCAATCCCCATCGCTGGGCGGCTGGTCGACCAGCTCGCTGTACGCCTCGCCCAGGCCCTTCGCGAGCGCGCCGAGCATGCTCTTCGCGCCGTTGATGCCGGGGTCGGCGTCGAACTCTTCCAGGCGCAGGCTCTTGTCGATGGCGATGCCGGCGGCGAACATCAGATCGCGCTGGTCCCGCGGGTCTGGGCGGGAGATCGTGCCGGTGATCATGCCGTCGTTGGTGAGCCGGTGCACGGTGTGCGGCTGGTGCATCCGCGTGCGCAGCGTTTCGGCGTCGTCCAGGAGCTTCAGCGAGAGGGCGGCGCGGCGGGCTCGGGCGTCGTCCTTCACGGCCTGGACGGCTTCGCTGGTGCGGTGGGCGTCGAAGCGGAGGCCGGCTTCGTCGCAGATCTTGGAGATGGTGCGGGCGCCGCGCTTCATCTCCTTGGCGATCGCGTTCCGGGAGAGGCCATCGGCGTGGAGTGCCCAGACTCGGTCTTTCTCTTCCTCGGTGACGGGACGGTATTTGCCCATGGTTTCGCCTCCGTGGGTGCGGGCCGGGCCTTGCCGGCGTCGCCGGGTACCCGCCTTGCGGGCCCGAAGTTCTGCGGGTGTGGCCGGAGTCCCCTGTGCCCTGGCCACACCCTGTGCCGTCTCCAGCCCTTGGCCCCGCAGCCTCTGGAGACGACAACAGCCCCGGAGTGGCGTGGGCACTCCGGGGCTGCGCAGATTTCGATGTTTGGGCAGGGTTCGTCAGCACCTGCTCAAACGGACAAGTCAGATATTGCGTTCGTGATCCGATTCTGTCAAGCGCGAGGCCGGCCTTTCCCCGTGCGGCGTGACCTGCGTTCCTCCTCGATCGCCTCGGCCAGGTTGTAGTACACGATGCCGCGGCCCGGGCCGGGGAGGAGCTTGCGGGCAACGCGACTGCGGCGGGCCCAGAAGCGTATGAGCTCGGGGCCCGTACGGCGGTCCAGGCCAAGTTCTTGGGCGACTTCGCGGGCGGTACCCCACGGCTGGCCTGTCTCAGGATCGCGGATCACGGCTAGTCCGCTCGCATCCGTCAGCCAGGCACCGGGCAATGCCGTATCGATCCCACTCAACGTGACCCGAATTCAGCGGGTATCCGTGCACCTGCCGGTCTGGGCAGAACCACATCCGCACAGGGGCATTGAGCAGTTCCTCCGGCCACTCGTCGAAGCCCGTCATGCGGCCAGCCCCACAATCTGCACGCCTGCCCGGATCGACGCCGCAAGGGGAGAATCCGCAGCCCAGATATGCCTCACTCCGTGGGTCGGCACATCCATCGAGCAGGCGTGCCCCTCGCAGTCGGCCTCGCACTCCTCGCCACAGGGAATGCACCGTTCACCTGCGCAGATGCACGACGGCGCGCACACGATCGTCCACCGCGCCGAGTCCGGCGCGCTGGTCTGGATGCGCAGCCGGCGGCGGTCGCACGCCGGGCACGGCGGCACGTACGGCGGGACGACCAGGTCCTCGTCGAGGCGAGCGTACGCGCGCACCCGGGCATCCGCGTCCGCCAAAGTGATGCCGACCGCCTGGGCGATCTTCGGACGGGTCACCGGCAGCACCGTCGACAGCCACGTCCACCGTGCGTCCCGGCGCACACCCCACTCGTCGAGCAGCTGGCGCCAGTGCCCGGACCAGGCGAGCAGCGGATCGCGGTGGTGATGGTAGGCGAGCAGGCCGTGGGCTTCGACCAGGGCCTGGTTCACCTCCCGCTCCAGGTCGCTCAGACCGGGGACGTCGCCGGGCGCCGAGGTGGCGCCGGCCTTCGAGCCGGCCAGGCGGATCCGGTCGGGCTTCTCCTCGAGGAGACGCGCGTCGTGTCGTTGGAGGGAGGCGAGCGAGCGCGGCCGCGACGTGCTGGGGCCGAGTTGGGGGCGGCGGGCGAGGAACGTGTCGCGGTTGTCGTGGAGGTGGCGTAGGGCGCGGCGGAGGGACCAGAGGGCGGCCTGGGCGTGCAACTGGTGCGGATGCTGGATCACTCGTCGTCCTCGTCGTCCCACGTCTCGTCGACGGCGATCCCGGCTGCTTGGGCGATCGCACGGGCGGTCTTCTCGACGGCATCCATGCCGGACCAGCCGTGCTCGTCGTGGTTTGCGGTGGCGACCGTCCTGCCGTTGACCTTGACGCGGAGGTGTTCGTCGTCGGGGTGGGCGATCGTGATGCTGACGTTGGTCATCGGGTGCTCTCCGGCTTCGGCCAGGAGTCGTGGTTGAGTCGGCGCGCGGTCCGCCAGTGGTTGCCCTCCAGCTCGTCCACCACGGCCTTGATCTCCAGGGCCTCGTCCGGGTCAAGGTGGTCGAGCGCGGTTGGGTCGGCCATGGCGTTCCGGATGGCCTGGGCGGCGATCATGTGCGCTCTGGCCAGGGCTTGCTGCTTGGTCATCGCTTCTCCCGGGTGTCGCAGGGGCCGCTGTGGGCGTAGTGGAGCCGGCACGCCGTGCTGCTGCACGGCCCTTTCAGTTCCAGGAGCTCGCGCTCACGCTCGGCGAGTACCGAGGTCAGCGCGCTGATTCGGGCCTTGACTTCGGGCATTCCCTCGACCTGCAGGTGGACGGTTGCATGTTTCTGAGCCATTGGTGCTCCTGGGTGTGGTGGGCCGCCGGGGGCGGTCGGCGGTCCACGGGTCTACGGGTTGTTGCGGTGAAGCCAGCAGAGGTCGGTCCACAACCGGCACAGCCGACCGCACACCAGACAGCGGCCGAGGCCGGCCCAGCGAGCGGCAGCAAACGCGGCGGCGAGAACCGCGAACACGAGGGCCAGTGCGCTCACGTAGCGCGCTCGCCGACGTAGCGGGCGTACACAGTGACCACGTCGTTGTGCTTGCGGCTGACCGCGGCGAATGAGCCTGTCGGGCAGAAGCAGCGGATCTTCCCGGAGCGGATGACCGTGGCGAGCGTGGTGGCCGCGTACGGTCGGCCTTCGTAGAGAACCGCCCACCTGTCGGGTTCCTCGCGGAGTGCGTCGGCGACCTCGGTCCACTTGCTGCGCCCGCCGCCCTTGGCCGGTGCCTGGGCGTGGGGTGGGTCTTCCCAGCGCAGAATCCGGAAAGGCATGGTCACCAGAGCCTCCAGAGGAGCCGGAGGCCGATGAGCGCGCAGCCGATCATGGCCCAGCCGAGCAGATTCGGGTCGGGGTCGACGTGCTCGATCAGGGCCGTCATGCCGGTCCCCCGGTCGCTTGGGCCCGCTCGTAGGCCTGGACCACGGACGCAGGCACCCTGCCCAGCTTCGGGCAGTCGACGCCGGCCTCAGCCGCCCAGGCACGGACCGCCTTGGCGTCAGGCGCCGGGAACGGTGTGGTGACGGGGTCGGTCTTGCCTCGCCTGCTGGTACCGATCTGGGCTCGGATCTCCGCGAGTCGCGCCTCCAGCTTGTCGGCTTCGGCGCGCAGCTCGGCCGTCTTCTCATGCTCGGTGAGCTGCTTCTCCAGGTCGTCGGCGAGGTCGGCGATCCGGTCGGCCAGGGAGACGAGGTTCGGCCGTTCGCTGGCGATTGCGCGGGCAACGACCGCGGAGATTCCGTCGGTCGTTGATGCGGCGGCGGCAGTCGCGATGTCGACTCGACCGGTGCGGATCAGCCAGGTTGCGACCATTCGGCCGGCGCCGGCGCGGCCGCCGCCGGGAACGCTGGTCAGCACGCGGCTGACGGCGACGGGCTCAGCGCCCGTCTTCTGGACGATGTCGTCCGCGCTGAGGTCGGCGGCGTACATGGCGAGGATGCGGGCCTCGGTAGGGCCGACGCGGACGCCGAGGATGCTGATCGTGTCGCTCATTGAACGTCGTCCTCGATGGCGTACTGCGGCGCGATGGGGCCGCCGACGGTCGCGATCGGCTGGCTTGTGCCCTGGACGGTGTCGCCGGTGGGCCTGAGCTGGATCTTCCGGACCGCGGCGCCGATCTGGATGTACGCGCCGTCGTAGTGGTCGATCTCTGCGGGCGTCAGCTCCCGGGTCGTCTTCTTCGGGAACCGGACGTTGACGTAGCCGTAGCCTTCGGCCCACTCGCCGACCCAGTCGTCGCTGTCCTCGCCGTGGATGATCGCGAGTTGGGCGGGGAAGCGGCTGAGTTGGCCGGCGTAGGTGTGATGGGCGTGGGTCGCCATCATGTAACGCTCGGACGTGACCGGTTCTTGCGTTTCGCCCCGGTCGTTGACGCTGTTTACGACCGGAACAGAAGCGCGAAAACTGCTCGGATTCCGTACCGCATAGTGACCATTATGGTGTAGCGCACCACTTTCGGTTACTTCCTCTCGCACACCCTTGACGGCGTCGAAGATCGGCGAATCCGAAGGCTCTTGCGCGTTATGGGGAACCGAACCGCCCTCGCTTCCCTGGTGGTCGCTTGGCAATCGAATGGAGTCGAGGTATTCCTCGCCTTTGGCCGTGAGGAGGACCATCACGAGGTAGTCGTCGGCGTTGGCTGCGAGTACGGCGGCGACCTTGGCGGCTGCGTTGTCGAGTGGTCCGGTGCTGTCGCCGTGCTTCCAGTTGCGGACGGTTTGGACGAGGACACCGGCGACGTCGCCCAGGTGGTCGTAGTGGAGCAGGGCGGCGGCGTAGTTCCGGTGGTAGTGCTCTTTCTCGGCATGGGCTTCGCTGAGCTCGGCGAGCGCAGCCTTGAGCGACTCTTCGAGCGCGGTGATGCGCTTCTGGGACTCGGCGACGGTGGGCAGCTCGAAGGCCTCGCGCTGCTCGCGGAAGGTGGTTACCGGGCGGGCGACCATCCTGCACTCGGCGGTGTTCTGGTGGGGGTAGGGGCGGCCTGTGGCGCAGGGCAGGATGCCGTCGGCGTGCCAAACCCCGCCCTGCTCCAGCTCTTCCGTGTCCGGGGCTGTCGGGAATGTCGGCTCGGGCTCGGCCGGGTCCCTGGCGATCATCGAGTCGAGCAGGTGACGAGGGAGTTCGGGGAGTGGCTGGCTGTCGGTCATCGGGTGACCTCGGCCTTCTCCGCGATGGTGCGGATGACCTCCGCGATAGTGCGGATAACAGGGCCGTCGGGGTGGGGTTCGCCGGCGAGGGGGAAGGCCCACATGGAGCGGCCTTCGGTGAGGGTGATCTCCCAGGGTCCGCGGAGGAGTCCGTAGGCGGCCCAGTTGCAGCCACGGCCGGTGTATTCGCCGGGAGCGTGCTTCTTGTCGAGGGCGCCGAGGTGGCGGCCGATGCACTCCTGGCCGGCGCGGCCGGGGTCGACCTGCAGGTCGCGGAATTCGGCGATGGTGGCGACGTCGTCGCAGTGCGGGCAGCGGAAGGCGATGGCGAACAGGTCGTCTCCGAAGCGGAGTTTGGCTTCGGTCAGGAGGTCCTTCTGGGTGATGCGGATGTGGCTCAGCTGGGTGTCAACGTCGGCCATGGTGGCGCTCCGATTCGATCTGTAAGCGTATTTGTCGGGCTCGTGCAGGTGTGACCCGCCAGGCGGGGTCGTCGTGCGGTCCTGGTGGTTCTGGCGGTGGTTTGCGGGTGGCTCTGGCGTGGGCCCGGGCGACGGCTGCGGCGGCCGCTGCGCGGGTGCGTTTCTCACCCGGGGTCAGGTGTCGCATCGGGGATGGGCCGGCTGTCGGGTCGGGTGTGGAGGCCGAGTTCGGCGGCGACCAGGACGGCGAGGCCGAGCTGGTCGGTCAGGCAGCAGGGGGCGCCGTGGGCGATCTCGGTGGCGATGGGGCCTTGGGCGAGTAGCTGGGCGGCGGTGGCGCGTGGTTTGCCGGCGGGGAGCGCGTCGGCGGCGGCCACGATGCGCTGGGCGATGTTGCGGGCTTGGGCGTGGAGCTGGTCGTAGTAGCCGGTGGTGTGTCGCTTGTGCATCGGGTCTTCCTGTTCAGGCGGCGGTTCGGCGGGCACGGGCTCGGGCGGCGCCACGCTGGCGACGTTCGAGCCGGCGGCGTTCGGCGTCCAGCTGGGCGACGGGGACCGGCGGTAAGGGCGGCTCTAGCTCGGGATACAGCGGGGGCAGGCCGACCATTCGGTTGAGGGCGGCTGAGTGGTGCGGTGCAGGGAGATCGGGCACAGCGGGGACTCCTCAGGAGGCGTTGCGGGTGCGGTGTTCGTGCCGGGCTGTGGCCCGGCGGCGGATGGCGTCGGCGACGACGGCGGGCGTGCCGGGCCGGATGAGCAGTTCGGCGCTGGGTGCCGGTTGCGGGTTGGCGGCGACCAGGCGGAGGTCTGCGGGCTCGTCGCGCGCGTGCGTACGCGGGAGTGACTCACCCTCTTGGTCTTGGGCTGGGGTGAGCGGCTCGGAGAGTGAGCGATCTAGTTCAGTTCCCGACGGCGCAGCCGGCGGGAGCCGCCGGGGGTCTGGGGGCGGCGCGCCCCCAGTGGGTGGTTCCAAGGACGGTTCTCGGGTGGTTCCTGGGTGGTTCATGGGTGGTTCCCCCGGCGCTGCGTCCGCACGTGCGTCGTGTGCGTCCGCACGTGCGTCGTGTGCGTCCGCACGTGCGTCGTGTGCGTCCGCACGTGCGGATTTTGAGTGCGCACGTGCGGATTCTGCGTCCGCACGTTCTTGCCGTTGCCGGGCACGACGGGCCCGTTCCCGGGCCGCGTGTTCGGCCTTCTTCCGATCGATGTCCTCCTCGATCTGGTCGCGTTCGGCGGGGTTACGGCGCTTGGTCATGTCGAGGTTCCAGCGGCGGGTTCCCCACCGCGTGACGCCGTCGTCGACGAGCAGGCCGGCTGCCTCCAGCCGGGCCTGGGCGCGTTCGACGGTGCGGGCGTCGTATCCGGTGCGCCAGACGATGTCGGCGACGGCCGCGTGGGAGTTGCCGCCGTGCTCGTCGGCGCGTTCGGCACGGGCCACGAGCACGGCGCGCGCGGTCGTGTCCGGCAGGCCGGAACCCGGCATCCGGAGCATGGGTGCCTCGTCCATGGCCCACTGCACGGCCTTGTAGCTCACCTACTGGCCTTCTTGTTAAGGGGCGGACAGTGCTCCTTAAGCAATCGGTCCTCAAGCTCATATGCACGCTCGCGGTCCTCACACGGAACAGCGCGCCACGCGACAAATTCCTTTCCATTCTTGAAGTGAGCCAAAAGCCTCTTCTCGAAATCTTTAGTGCTTCCGCAATACGCTGGCGAATAGTCGGCCGAATACAAGACGTAGACGACCGAGATTCCTGGACCCGGCCGATTGCCTATGACATTTCCGACCGGCCCCCAGGACTCCTGCCGGACCTCCCATTGCCCAACCCAGCCGTCAGAGTCCGGATCGTTCGGCGCATAGCGCCTAGCGCGATCCACGTCCCGCTTCATGGCTTGCAGATGCGGAAGGCCCGCCGATTTCCAAGCTTCACCGAGAAACGGCGCCCTTAGCGCTTCGTAGATTTTTAGAAGTCGAGGGGATTCCCAATCAGCAGGATCTTTGTCCCGCTGGCGCTTGACCTCACAGGCGATCTGCTTGAGCGTGTCCTTGCGCGCTTCTTTTAGGCGGTCAAGCTTGTCTTCGAGCCCTTTGATCGCACGTTCCAGACCTTCCAGGTGCTGCACGGAAGCCGCCATCTCAGCAGGCACGTCGGTCTCGGTAACGATCGTCATTTGGTTCTCCTGCGTGGCTCTAGAGCGCTCTCCGGCCTGGTCCTCCCCACCCGGGCCGGAGAACGAGGGGGGTCAGGCGTTCGGGAAGCAGGCCGGTTCGGTACAGGCCAGGGCGCCCTGGTGGTCCGCCCAGGCGGCCGAGAACTCCGCGGCCTGCGGGCCCTTCGGGTCGCACGCGGCGACCGCCACGTCCTGATAGACCGCTTCACCCCGCCACGGACGCTTCGTCGTCTTGCGCTTGTCGGCGGCCGGCTTGTGCGCGATCGCGCCGGGCCCCAGCGGCAAAACCACAGCGACGCTCGCACCGGTCGGGAACAGCTTCGGGGGGATAGGCCTGGTCAAACCGGGGCCTCCTCGTCTTCCAGCAGTTGGTTGATGTCGAACAGTTCGAGCTGGCCGTCCCCGACCGGCGCGGCCCGAGCAGCGCGCACGAGGACCGTCGTGCAAAGCCGGGAGCGGACGAGGCCGAGGCGGCGGGCGCAGCCGCGGCCGACACCGCGCGCCCGTGCCAGCGGATTGCGCAGCCGGCGACCGCAGACCCGGCACCGACGCGAGGTCACAGCAGGCCGAGCTCGGCGAACGCCATCACCGTCTCGTGCGGCCGGTACCTCTCGTCGAAGCAGCCGCAGCCCGGGCCGCCCTCGCACACGTCGTCCTGGCAGTCGCCGGCGCAATCCACGCCGCCGCAGTCGTCACAGGGGTCTTCCATCACCGGTCTCCCGTCCTGAGCTGGTGTTCGGCCTGCCGGGCGTCGCGTTCCGCCTCGGCCGCGGCGATCGCGTCTTCGTCGTGGACTGCGTTTCCTCGAGGCAGCGGGCATTCCAGGCACACGCCGGGTGTCGGGCTCTTCTTCCAGCGGTGGACCTTGATCCCTCGGTGGGGCGCCCGGGCCGGCGCGATGCCGGCCCGGGAACCCCTGCTCATGCGACCGCTCCGGTCCGGCGAGGTGCGGGCACCGGGGTGTTCCCGGCGATCCCGAACGCTTCCCGGGCCCGGCGGCGGACCTCCGCCACGTCAGCCGGCGTCGCGGGGCCGACGCCGTCGGGGTCGACGGCGAGCGAGGACCGGTCGAGCAGCCGCTCGAACTCCGCCTTCTCGACATCGGTGGGGGCCGTCGGCGACTCGAACGTCCAGTCATCGCGCTCAGCCCACTCGGGGTGGTCCTTGATCTCGCCGCAGGACCGGCACAGGCCGTCCTCACGGGCGTAGACGTCGAATCGCATGGCCTGACCGCACTTCACGCAGTGCTGGTCCTCTTCGCCCAGGTCGTATGCGTCCGGCAGGTCCGGGATCACCGCGGCGGGGTGCTTGGCCACCGCGCGGGCGATCCACGAGTCCGGGGCCGGGCCGCCGTGGTCGTAGTCGTCCAGCCAGGCCAGGCCACCCCGGTCCAGCACCTTCCGGGCCCTGGTCTGCGCGACGTAGGCGAGCATCAGCTCGTCCTTGCGCCACAACGGCCGGCCAGTCAGCTTGTCGCGGCGTGGTTCCCGGAAGTCGGTGCCGATCCGGACCCGGTCCCACTCGCGGCCCTTGGCCTTGTGCGCCGTGGAGATGATCACGTCGGCGTGCTGCTCGTCGACGAGCGTGGAGACGAGCGCGAGCAGCTGCTGCGGGCCATGCTCGTCGACCAGCTTGACGAGGACCTTCAGCGAGCCGGACGCGTCGTCCAGGTCGGCGTGCTCCTGGACCTGCGACCAGGTCTTGAAGGCCAGCAACTCCGGGTGCGCGGTGCCGCGGCCGGCCATCAGGTCCATGGCGGCCTGGGCGAGGCGTACGAGGTCATCGCCACCGCCGACCAGCGCGGCCCGGCGGCCGCCGCGGACGGCGTCGACGAGCTGGGCGATCGCGCCGGCGTTCGACCGGCACAGGACCGCGTCGGGTTCGGCGAGCGCGGCCAAGACCGATCCGGCTGGCTCGAAGCCTCGCAGCCGGAGCGGGGCCCGGAGCAGAGTGAGCCAGCGGTTGGCTTCGGCCGCGATCGCCGGGCCGAACCGGAAGGACTGGCTCAGCGTGAGCCTGTGGTCCGCGACGAACTTCTCCATCGCATCGATCGCGCCCCGGAAGCCGTAGATCGCCTGGGCCGAGTCGCCGACCATGATCCGCTGGGCGTGGTCCTGGAAGTGGAACAGGCTCGCCATGACCGGGGACAGGTCCTGGGCCTCATCGAGGAGGACGTAGTCGACCGGGATCTGCGGCCGCGACAGCTGGTAGATCTTCAGGTAGACGTCGTGCGTGCACTGCAGCTTCCCGCCCCGGACCAACTGCAGGTCATCCCACGCCTTCCGGGCGTACACCAGGTACTTCGCCAGCTCGGCGTTCTCGGCGTCGCTGTAGGAGTCGACCGGCTCCAGGTGCTGCACACCCGGCTCCTGGTCCGCGCTGTTGAGGAACCGGCCGACCATCGCCATGGTCATACGGGCCAGGGTGATCGGGGACAGCGGCGCCAGGCCGGGCGCGAGCTCCACCGGGCTGTTGATCCCGAGCGCCTCCGCCGCCGCCTTCGCGGGCACCCGCGGCCCCTTGATCCGGTCGATGTAGTGCCGACCGACCGGCCCGAACGCCAGGCTGTGGGCCGTCCGGCAGTCCACCCGAGCCGGGAAGTCCCGCTTCGCCTCAGTCGCCAGGGCCTTGTTGTACGCGATGTACACGCCCTTGCGGTTCGGCTGCGCCTGCGCGGCCATCTTCAGCGTGCTGCTCTTGCCGCAGCCGGCGCCAGCCTGGACGACGATGGTGGGCCGGTCGGCCGCGGTGAAGGCGTCGATCACCGCGGCCTGCTCGGTAGTCGGCTTGTGGCTCACGCCGGCACCTGCTCGTCAGCGGCCCGAGCGGCTCGCGCCTTGGCCTCCAGGCCACGGGACTTAACGAAGTCGCCCAGCGACATCTCATCGCCGGTGTTCGTGATGATCGCCGCCATCAGCAGGCCGTGCCGCTCCGCCTTGCGGTAAACATCGATCAGCTCGTCGTATGTGGCATCCGGCGTGGCAAGAACTTCGTCGCGGATCTCTTCCGCGGTCGGGCCCGCTTCGCCGTCCTGGAGCCAGTCGCCGAGCGTCTGCCCGAAGGAGGCGTCCGGCCGGTGGATGACCGCGCTGGAGAGCGCCTTGCAGCGGCTCTTGGTGACTACCAGCGTGTTGTCCAGGTCGAGCGTGCCGACCAGGGTGAACTCGTACTCCAGGCCCTCACGCTGCTCGGCTTTGAGGCCGATCTTCTTGGGCACCTTCTTCCCGCGGTCGTTCTCCTCGACCACCCATTCGGTCTTGGTGCGCAGCGTCGCGATCAGGTGGCCGGGGTAGGCCAGCATCGCCTCGATCATGCGGCGTTCGGTGGGCCGCATCTCCTTCCAGCCGCCGAACGTGTTCCCGCCGGCGGAGCGCTTCGCCGCCCGGTCGACCTGTTCGAGCATGCCGTCCGTGCCCATCCAGAAGTGCGAGAGGCTGTCGACGACGATCACGTCGTAGCCGGCCTTGGCCGCGGCGGCGAGTGCGCTGGTGAGTAGCTGGGGGTCGTAGCTGTCGAGTTCGAGGGTGTCGAAGTCGAACTCGTCGGCGTACAGGCTGGCCGATCGGTGCTCGGTATCGATCACCGCGATGCGCTGGCCGAGGGCTCGGGCGGTGATCAGCGCCGTGTAGGTCTTGCCACTGCCCGACGGTCCTTCGAGGGCGATGCGGGCCTTCGCGGCCTTCTTGGTGGCCTTGGTGAAGGTGAAAGTCATCGGGGTTGCCCCTTCAGGTCGTAATGGTTGGTGGCCGCCGCCCGCATCGCGACGAGGATCGGGTGGGTGGCGTCGGCGCGGGCCCGGTCGGCGTCGGCGGCCGGCCCGGTCGCCAGGACGATGGGCGGGCGATCGCGGAGCACCTGGGCCCACTCGGCGGCGGACTGCGCCTCGGTGAGCGGCTCGGTCACGACGCCTCCCGCGGCCGCGGGATCAAGGCCAGGGCGCGGCGCTGCTCACGGCGCTCCATCACCAGCTGGTAGGCGGCGTAGCCGAACGCGGCGAGGCTGATCAGCCCGAACATGGGGTCGATCACGATCCGCCCTCTTTCCGCGAGGGCGACAGGTCCGGCCGCGGGATCATGCGGGTCTGCTCAAGCGCCCGGATCCGGTCAGCGCCGGTCGCGGGCATCCAGTCAGCGGGGACCGTGCGAACGGTGTCCTGACGGTGCCGGCCCGGGAGCTGGGGAGCCAGCTGCGGGGACGGGGCAGGCGAGCCGGTCTCGGCTGATTCGGGGTCGGACGGCCACGGGATCAGCTGCGGCGGGTGGATCGGCGGCGTGTTCACCGAGACGTCCGGCTGGGCCGGCTCGCACTGTCGCGATTGGGCGACGCCGAGCAGGATCAGCACGACGGCGGTGGCCACCGAGAGGGCAGCGATCACGATGACGACGATCAGCGGCCGGCTCATGCGGTGTCCCCGTCCTGCTGCTGCTCGTGGGGCGGGAGCACGGCGGGCGCCTGGAAGCGGGCGTTCATCAGGGACGCCCAGGCGTCGGTCTTGCGTGGTGCCGGGCGCTCGTTGCGGTTCGGCGGTTGCATGAGGAACGTTTCCTCGGCGGCGGCCTGGCGGAGCTCGTTGCGCCAGCGGAGGTTCTTGTTGAGTTCGACGCGGAGCATGTCGGCGGCGTCGAGTGCGGCGTCCCGCTCGACGATGGCAGTGTCGGCGTCGTAGCGAGCTGCGGTGAGTTCCTTGCGCAGGTCGGCCTTGCCCTTGCCGAGGAGACGGTTTGCGGTGCTGAGGTTGCCGTTGTCGGCCCGGAGAGCCCGGATGTGGATCAAGGCGGCGGCGAGGAGCAGCGCGAGGACGGTGGCGATGACGGCGTAGATGTCGGCCTCGGTCACCGGGCACCGCCAGCAATTTCGCACAGTGCGGTCTCGGTGCCAGTGGGCAGCTTTTCGGGGACGGGGTCGGGTTCCGAAGCGATTACGCGGAGATCCCAGCCGTCCCAGACGACGTCTGAGTGCGTCAGGTTCCCAATGCCGTCCAGTTCGTACTTCCGGGCCTCGACGCCGAAGTGCACCACCCAGGCGAACCCGTCCGCCATGGAGCCGCAGTGCAGGTAGAGGATGCCGTGATCGGCCTTGAAACTGACCGTCTCGGGCAGGGGCAGGGTGGTGGCGAGTGCAATCTGGGCGAGCATCGCTCGTTGCGGCTTGCGGGTCGGTTTCTTGCTGGCCATGTGGTACTCCTTGGGTGTCTGGGCGGTCCCGAGCGCTGGCGAGCGATTCCTCGGGGCCGCCGGTCTTCTTCGGGCTAGCTGGCCTTCCTCGCCGCGCGGGCCTGGGCCGAGCGCAGCGCCATGAGCGCGTAGTGCGCCTTCTTCAGCCGGTCCACCGCGGCCTCCAGCTCGTCCGGCGGCAGAACGCCGTCCGGGTCCGCTTGCCGCTCCCACTTCCGGCGATGGCCGGCGGTCGCCGCAGCGGTCGCCGCTCGTCGCGCTTCCGGGGAATTCACGTGCGCCCACCGCACGTTTGCTGCGCGCGTAGCAAGCAGGGTTCTGTGCGTAGCGGGGAGGTTAGCCGTCGACATGCTGGACCTCCGGTTCCATGAGGACTGCAGAGGTGGTGCCGAGGGCGGTGGCGATGCGGTGCAACAGCGGGGCGGACGGCCGGCGGCGGCCGCGCTCGATGTCGCAGATGTGCTGCACGCTGGTCGGTGCGGCGCGTTCGGCCAGCTTCTCGGCGGTGAGGCCCGCCGCAACGCGGAGCCGCCGGATGCGGTGCCCGTCTACGCCGCCAGGTACCTGGCGGCGCCGGGGTGCCGTGTCGGTCATGGGCATCATGCTTGCGCAGAAATGCGCAGTACGCAAGTAGGACTGCGTAGAAAAGCGCAGAAGTGTAACGCAGTGCGTGAAGGATCCGCACCACTCATTCATGTTTGATGTTGCGCAGTTTTGCGCAGAAGGCCGTAGGGTGCCCTTATGACCGATCTCGCGCCCACCGAGCTCGGCCAGTTCCTAGAAGCAGCACGACGGCACGCCGGCATCTCCGGCCGCGAAGCCGCCCGCCGATCCGGCATCAGCGACAGCCGCTGGCGCCAGATCATCCGCGGAGAAGGAGGCCGCCCACCAGCGGTCACCGTCGTTGCAGCCGCGCTAGGAGTTGGCGCCGAACCCGACCACGCCCTCAAGGCAGCCGGCATGCCTCGGACCGAATCCGAGGTCGAGTCGCTCATAGCCGAGGCGCAGCGGCCAAAGACTCAGTCGGCACAGGTGTCGGGCTTGGCGGAGGAGATCGAGCGGATCAGAGCGCTGCCACTCCCGCCGGCGGAGCGCATCCGGGTAGCTCAGGGCGTCATCGCCATGTACGAGGACCTCGCGCGCGAGAGGCAGGACGAGGACCTCGCCGAGAAGGGCGGATGACGAGCACCCGTCTAGCAGTTTCGTGCTCGACGGGATTTACGCGGCTAGCAGGTCAGGGGCAATCAAGGCACGAGGCACAGACCGTCCCTCCTTGTAAACGGGAGGTCGTCGGTTCGATCCCGACCGGGGGCTCGTCTGCCCATGTCCATGCCCGCGGAGAGCGCGGGCCGAGGCGACTCGCATGCTGGCCGGGGGCCGAGCCCCCCGCACCCCCCACGGAAGAGCACGTGCTCTGTTGGGGAGCGGTTTATGCCGGGAAACCGGGTAATGCCCCCTGGCTTAGCTGCACGATGCGGAAGATGAGTTGTGCAAGATACGGAAGAAAAGTAGCGCGATTGCGGAACACGCTAGTCTGGTGGCGTGGCGGGATCACTGACCGGTATTGCTCCTCGTCGACTGCTTGACGTGCTGTTACGGAGGCTGGGCGAGGAGCCTGCGATCGTGCTCAACGGGCCACGCACGGTTGGCAAAAGCACGCTGCTGCACGCGCTGGGTGAACGCTCTCGGCGACCGGTCATCGACTGCGACGACCCGGCTACGCGGGCGGCGGTGCGCAATGATCCGGGGCGGTTTGTCAGCGGCCCCGGCCCCGTGCTGATCGATGAGTACCAGCACGTCCCCGAACTGCTGGACGCGATAAAGGCGGAGCTGAACCGGGATCTGAGCCCGGGACGGTTCGTGCTCGCCGGATCGACCCGATACGAAACACTCCCGCGCGCGGGTCAGGCGCTCACCGGGCGAGTCGACCTGGTCGACGTCCTGCCTCTGGCGCAGGTGGAGATCGACGGGCGGGACGCCGATCCCCTGATCCATCGGCTGCTCGACGGCTTGGAGGCGCCCGCCGTTTCGTCCGCCTCGTCCACCACACGCGACGAATACGCGAGGCGAATCACGTCCGGTGGTCTGCCGGTCGCCCTGCGCCGTCCACCGGGCCGATCCCGCTCCCGCTGGTTCGCCAACTATCTCGACCTGGTGATCGAACGCGATGTGATCGAGTTGTCTCGCGTGCGACAGCGGGAAATGCTCCCCCGGCTGTTGACCGTCCTGGCCGCGCGGTCGGGGCAGGTGCTCAACATCGCCGCCGCAGCCGAGGCGGTGGGAATGGAGAAGAGCAGTGCGGAGAACTACATCCGCCTATTGGAGGCGGTGTTCCTCATCCAGCGGCTGCCGGCGTGGGGAACCACGCTGGGTTCGAGAGTCGCCCGGCAGCCCAAGATCCACCTGGTCGATGCCGGAGCAATGGCCTGGCTGACCGGAGTGACACCGGAGAAGATCGCGACGAACGACCCGTCGGTGCTCACCGAGTACGGACATCTGGTCGAGACGTTCGTCGTGGGCGAGATCCTCAAGCAGGTGAGCTGGTGGGACGCGCCAGTGGCAGCCGGACACTTCCGGAATGCCATTGCCGAGGAAGTCGATCTGGTACTGGAACGCGACGACGGGACTGTCATCGCCGTGGAGGTCAAGGCGGGGACGAGAGTCGACCGATCCGATCTGGCCGGTATCCAGGCGCTACGCACCCGCATCGGGACACGACTGGTCAAGGCCGTGGTCTTCTACACCGGTCCGCTGGCATATGACCACGAGGACGGCACCGCGGTGCTGCCCATCGACGCGCTCTGGACCGGGTGACCGAATCGCCCACGTTTCGGTGGTTGCGGTTGGGTGGGTGGGTTCGTTGATCTTGTATGAGCTCCGTACTGGTGGCCGTATTGAGTGCGGCCCTCACCGTTCCCCTCCCCGCGCCGGCGTCGGAGTGGAAACAGCCCGGGTACGGCCCGGGCGCGACCTATTACAACCCGAGTGAGACTCGGCTGACCGCGTCCACGACCGGGGCGGTGAAGCCTCGGTGGAGCATCGCGACGCATGGGGCGCCGGTCTGCGAGCTGGGGCGGGAGCCTCTGGTGGCGGGCGGCGCGGTCTACAGCACCGATCCGGGTGGCGTGGGTGCGTATGAGCCGGCTACCGGAGCGCGGCGGTGGCACGTCAATCTGCCCAAGCGCGGGGTCACGAGGATGGCGCTGGCCGAGGGGAAGCTGATCACGCTCACCTATGCGTGTGAGGGGCAGAACAGCTTCCTGAGCGCCTACAACAGCCGGACCGGTGCGCGGTTGTGGGACGTCCCGCTCGGGGTGCCGGCCCAGGACATGGTGGTTGATCGGGGCATGGCTGTGGTCGACACCCGGCCCGACTTCGCGCTGAGCACCACCGCCTACCGGCTGTCGAACGGGTGGCGGGCGTGGCGCCTCACCGGTACTCGGGGAGATGGGCTGCTGTCGGCCGGGGGGCGGCTGCTGTTGCGCACCGAGGGGCAGGGGTCGCGGGCGGTGGCCATCGGCACGGGGGCGACCGTGTGGCAGACACACGAGGACTGGTACGCCGTCGGCAGCGACCCGAACGGCGCCCGCTTCTATGTCGGCGGCAAGAGTGGCGGGCTGTCCGCGGTGAACGCGGCCACCGGGGCCATCATCTGGCGGTCCAGCTGGCCGGCGCCGTCGGTCACCGCGGACGGCCGGTACGTCTACGTCCCGCGCAACCGCAGCACGATCGCCCTGGACGCGCGCAACGGCCGCAAGCTCTGGTCCGTGCACCTGCCCGACGCGGCCGGCCAGCCGGTGCGCGCCGGGCGCCTGCTCTACAGCCCCTCGGGGATCGGCGCGCCGCTGTCGATCGTCGACGCGGTCACCGGCAAGGCGGTGCCGGGCGGGGGGATGCCCAGCTATCAGTACTACGCGCCGACGGTGGCGTACGGCCGCCTCTTCCTCACGGACGGCGGCCGTCTCCAGGCGTACTACTGAGCGATCACTGGTGGGAGCGGCGGCGGCTGACCTCGGCCAGGGTCACCGCTGCCGCCACGCTCGCGTTCAGGGACTCCACGTCGGAGGCCATCGGGATGCTCACACGCAGATCACAGGTCTCACCGACGAGCCGGGACAGGCCGCGGCCCTCGGAGCCGACCACCACCAGCAGCGGGCCGACCGCGGCCTCCAGCTGGTAGAGATCGGTCTCGCCGTCGGCGTCCAGGCCGATCGCGGTGAAGCCCGCCTTCTGCGCCGACTTGATCGCGCGGGTCAGGTTGACCACCTGCGAGACCGGGACACGGGCGGCCGCACCGGCGCTGGTCCGCCACGCGGTTGCGGTGATGCCGGCGGCCCGCCGCTCGGTCATGAAGACACCGTGCCCGCCGAACGCGGCCACCGATCGGATCACCGCGCCGAGGTTGCGCGGGTCGGTGATGCCGTCCAGCGCGACCAGCAACGGCGCCGTCTGCTCCAGCGCGGCGGCGACCAGGTCGTCGAAGTCCTCGTACGCGAAAGGCGGCACCTGCAGGCCGATGCCCTGGTGCAGCACGCCCCCGGTCATCCGGTCCAGCTCGTTGCGGGTGATCTCCAGGATCGGGATGCCCCGGTCACCGGCGGTCCGCACGATCTCGGCCACCCGGTCGTCGATGTCGATGCCCTGCGCCACGTAGAGCGCGGTCGCCGGCACCAGCGCCCGCAGCGCCTCCACCACCGGGTTACGGCCGAGCAGCAGCTCCGGCCCTTCCTTGGTGGGGTTGGACCGGCGCCCGGGTGCGACCCGCGGGCCACGCGGACCGGCCGCACGGCCACGCCCGGCCGGTGCGCCCCGGCCGTAGCTGCCGGTGGCACGGCCACCGCCACGACCCCAGGTGGTGTCCTTGGTTCCGGGGACGCCGACCTTGGGCGCCCGGCCCTCGGCAGCCGCCGCCCGGCGCTCCTTGTCCTGCTTGCGCGCGGTCTTCTCGGGCAGCTTCTCGGTGCCCGAGTAGCCCTTGTGCCACGGCCGCTCGTCAGCGGGCAGGGTCTTGCCCCGGCCCTTGAGCCCGGCGCGGTTCTTGCCGCCGGAGCCCATCGCGGCGCCCTTTTTCGAGGTCGCCCGCTTGCTGGCGTTCTGGGAATTGCCCGGCATCAGTGCTCTCCTACCGTCCAGCGCGGACCGGCCGGAGTGTCCTCCACCTGAATACCCGCGTTCTTGAGCTGGTCCCGCACCGAGTCGGCGGCAGCCCAGTCCTTCCGTCCACGGGCCTGTGCCCGCTGTTCCAGAGCCAGCGCGACCAGCGAGTCGACCACCGGCTTCAGATCGTTGCCGCCCTCGCCGCCGCCCCACGCGTCGTCGAGCGGGTCCAGGCCGAGCACGCCGAGCATCGCCCGCACCGCGGTCAGCGCGCCGCGGATGGCCGGCTCGTCGCCGGCGGCCAGCGCGGTGTTGCCCTCCCGGATCGTGTCGTGCACGATCGCGAGCGCCGCCGAGGTGTTCAGGTCGTCGTTCATCGCGTCGGCGAACGCCGGCGGCACCGCCTTGGGCCGGCCCGGGCCGACCACCTCGGCGGCACGGTGCACGAAGCCCTCGATCCGCCGATATGCCACCGCGGCCTCGCGCAGCGCCTCGTCGGTGTAGTCGATCCGCGAGCGGTAGTGCGGGCTGCCCAGGTAGTAGCGCAGCTCGACCGGCCGGATGCCGGACTCGGCGACCGAGGCCAAGTCGATGACGTTGCCCAGCGACTTGCTCATCTTGGACTCGCCGAGGTTGAGCAGCGCGTGGTGCACCCAGTACCGCGCGAACCCGAGACCGGCCGCCCGGGACTGGGCGATCTCGTTCTCGTGGTGCGGGAACGTCAGGTCCAGGCCGCCGCCGTGGATGTCGAACTCGTCGCCCAGGTAGCGCCGGGCCATCGCCGAGCACTCGATGTGCCAGCCCGGACGGCCCCGGCCCCACGGCGACGACCAGTACGCATCCTGCGGCTCGTCGGCCTTCACGCCCTTCCACAGGGCGAAGTCACGGTGGTTGCGCTTGCCGCGCTCCGGGTCGTCGGCGTTCGGGCGCATGTCGTCGGGCTTCTGCCCGGAGAGTGCGCCGTACTCCGAGTAGGACAGCACGTCGAAGTAGACGTCGCCGTTGCCGGCCACCGCCGGGTACGCATGACCGTCCTCGATCAGGGTCTGGATCAGGTCGTGCATCTCGGTGATGTGACCGGTGGCCAGCGGCTCGTAGGTGGGCGCCAGCACGTTCAGCGAGCGGTAGTCCTGGTCGAGCAGTAGGCGGTTCTCAAACGCGATGGCCCAGAACGGGCGGCCCTGCTGCAACGACTTGACCAGGATCTTGTCGTCCACGTCGGTGATGTTGCGGACGAACGTGACCTCCATGCCGACGTGCAGCAGCCAGCGGCGCAACACGTCGTAGTTGACCGCCGACCGGAGGTGGCCGATGTGCGGTGGCGACTGCACGGTGAGACCACACAGGTAGATCCCCACCTGACCGGGCGTCATCGGGACGAAGTCCCGGACCGATCGGGTCGCGGTGTCATACAAGCGCAGCGTCACCGTACAAGGGTACCGACCCGCGCGACCGAATCAGTATTCGGCCACGGCCGCGTACGCGTCGACGACTCCATGGCCGTAGAAGCCGTTGAACCCGGTGCCGCCTTCACATCTGGCGTCGTACTCCGCGGGCTGTCCCTCCTTCTGATAGCTCTGCACCCGGCCGGGCGGGCACGGCCGTTCCGCGGCGGTGTCGACGAGCCGGCGCTCGACCGCGTCCGGGTTCATGGTCCGGCCGTTCCGCTTCGGGTCCGCGGCGCCGAACCGGCTGACGATCAGGGCGGCGACACCGGCCACGTGCGGTGCCGCCATCGAGGTGCCCTGCGCGAACAGGTAGTACGCGCAGGCGCCGGGCGGCGAGCAGTGCCGAACCACGCTGTCCTTGCCCTCGTCGGTGATCAGGCCGTTCTCGTCGATCAGGCCCTGCTGCTCCAACAGGCGCTTCGGGTAGCTGGAGAGGATCTGGTTGTTCGCGACCCGGTATTTGTCGGTGCCGTACCAGTCGTCGTGGTAGCCACCGGGCGCGGCGACCGTGATCTGCTCGACCCCGTAGTTGGAGTAGTCGGCCTTGCGCCCGGACGGGCCGAGCGCGGACGCGTTGAGCACGTGCGGCCCCTCCTGCGGCAGTGTCACGCAGGACTTGTTGTCGATCTCCCGTTCGTACGCCTCGGCACCGTAGTTGGGACTGGAGAAGTCGGTCCGCGGCTTGCCCAGGTCCTCGTGCGCGTTGCCGAGTGAGCTGATCAGCGTGACGCCCTTGCGATGGGCGTACTCCAGGGCCCGGTTCAGCCCGGTGATGATGGCACGCTGCTCGGCCTGGTCCTTCGCCTTGTCGTCCGGGTTCGCCGGGCAGAGCAAGCGCCACGGGTCGACGTAGAACGACATGTTGACCACGTCGATCCCGGCGTCACCGGCGTAGGTGAGCGCGTTCACGACCGGGTCGAGGAAGAAGTATCCGGAGTCCTGGCCGCCCTTGAGCTCGACCAGGGTGACACCCGGCGCGACGCCGGAGATGCCGAAGCCGTCCACGGCCGCGCCGATCGTGCCGGCCACGTGCGTGCCGTGCCCGCCGTCGTCGGTGCCGATCGGGTCGAGGCAGCTCTTCACCTCGCACGGGCCGTCGACATCGGTCATGTCCGGCGCGAAGTTGCGGGACATCTCGCGGTTGAAGTGCGGCGCCAGGTCCGGGTGCCCGGCGTCCACGCCGGTGTCCAGCACGCCCACGGTCACCCCGGCAAGAGCCTTGTGCACGGTACGGGCCTGGTCGGCGCGAACCATCTTCAGACCCCAGAGCCGGCTGTCCAGCGGGTCGCCGGTCTGCGGTCCGCGTGCGATGCCGGCACCGGGACCGGAGATCGGATCGACCGCGACCCGGGCGATGGCCCGGCGCTCGGCGGCCCCGATCAGCTCGGCCGACGCCGCTGCCCGGGCCGCGAACCGGGTGTCACCCGACGTCACCCGGTAGACGCCGACCGCGTCGTTGCCGCTGACGATCGTGCCGCCCGCCGCCCGGATCGCCGCGACAGCGTCGGCGGCGGAGACCCCGTCGTCCGCGACCACCGTGTAATCGGTGACCGTGACGGCCGTGACCGGCAGCAGAGCCAGGAGCGTCAGGCCGGAGACGACCGCGCGGGTGAGCTTCACTTTGAGGATGCTAGAGACGAAAAGGGGTGCCTGCTCCGCGATCGCGGAACAAGCACCCCTGATCAGAGCGGGTCAGCGACCGCCGACCGCCGCGTACGCGTCGACGATGCCGTAACCGTAGAACCCGTTGAAGTTCTTGCCACCCTCACAGAGGGCGTCGAACTCGGGCGAGCGGCCCTCCTGCGCGTAGCTCACCAGGCGGGGCTCCGGGCAGGCCTTCTCGGCCGCGGTGCGGTAGAGCTGAGCCTCGACCAGGGCCGGGGCCATCGTCTTGCCACCGCGACGGAAGTCCGGGTAGCCGTAACGGCTGACGATCAGTGCGGCGACACCGGCGGCGTGCGGGGACGCCATCGAGGTGCCCTGCAGGTACGTGTAGTACCCGCACTTGCCGGCCTTGGTGCAGTCCTTGAAGACCGCGCCCTCACCGTCCGCGGTGATGTTGCCGTCCGCGTCGACCAGGCCCTCCTCCTGCAGCACCTTCAGCGGGTACGTGGAGAGGATCTCGTTGCCGAGCGTCTGGAACGTGTCGGTGCCGAAGCCGTCGCGGAACCAGCCGCCCGGGGCCGCCACCGAGATCTGCTCGGTGCCGTAGTTCGAGAAGTCCGACTTGCGCAGCGACGGGCCGATCGACGAGACGCCGATGACGTGCGGGCCCTCGGTCGGCAGGTCCCAGCAGGACTTGTTGTCGATCGGGCGCGGGTACGGGTCCGCACCGTAGTCCGGGCTGGAGATGTCGGTCCGGGGCTTGCCCAGGTCCTCGTGGTTGTTGCCGAGCGCGCCGACCAGCGTGACGCCCTTGGCGTGCGCGTAGTTCAGGGCCCGCTTCATGCCGGCGATGATGGCGCGCTGCTCGGCCTGGTCCTCCGGGCTGTCCGCCGGGTTGGCCGTGCAGTTGTAGAGCCACGGGTCGACGTAGAACGACATGTTGACCACGTCGAGTCCGGCGTCGGCGGCGTAGGTCAGCGCGTTCACGACCGGGTCGAGGAAGAAGTAGCCGGAGTCCTGGCCACCCTTGAGCTCGACGAGCGTGACGTCCGGCGCGACACCGGAGAGGCCGGTGCCGTTGAGCGCGGCGCCGATGGTGCCGGCCACGTGCGTGCCGTGCCCGCCGTCGTCGGTGCCGACCGGGTCGAGGCAGCCCGCGACCTCGCACTCGCCGTCGATGTCGACGAGGTCCGGCGCGAAGTTGCGGGAGAGCTTCTTGCTGAAGTTCGGCGTGAGGTCCGGGTTCGAGGCGTCGAGGCCGGTGTCGAGGACACCGACGGTCACCCCGCGGTCACCCTGCTCGATCTTGCGCGCCTTGTCGGCACGGATCGCGGCGAGGCCCCACAGCTTGGTGTCCAGCGGGTCGGCCTTCGCCGGGCCGCCCTTGCCGCCCTTGCCGTGCCGGTTCTTGCCGGCGAGGTCGATCTTCTCGAGCCCGTTGGGAGCGCGGCCGATGGTGCGGCGCTCGCTGGCGCCGATGAGGGCGCCGGAAGCGACGGCCTTGGCCTCGAACTTGGCGTCGGTCGAGGTGACCCGGTAGACGCCGACCGCGTCATTGCTGGTCACGATCGTGCCGCCGGCAGCCTTGATGGCCGCGGTGGCTTCCGCGGCGGAGGCGCCGTCGGCGGCCACGACCGTGTAATCGACAGTGTTGCCTGGCTCCGCCGTGGCGGCGGAGCCCGGGATCACTGCCAGGAACGCGAGGCCCGTCGCGGTGACGACAGCCCCGGTGACAACGCGTTTTCTCATGGAAAGCGCTCCTCCTGGGAATTGGCTAGGAGGAATCCCATCGAGAAAGTTCGCTCACCGCAAGGTCAGAATCCGATTCTTTATAGCTACGGCCTGGTCATCCGAAGAACATCGAGCGTTTCGTCCAGTTGTGCCTCGGTTAGTTTGCCGTTTGCGACATGCCCACGTTCGATCACAACCTCGCGAATGGTCCGCCCGGTCGCCAGGGCCTGTTTCGCGATCGCCGCGGCCTCGTCGTAGCCGAGGTGGCGGTTGAGCGGGGTGACGATCGACGGCGAACCCTCCGCGTACGCGCGGGCGACGTCCTCGTTCGCCTCCAGGCCGGCGACGCACCGATCGGCCAGCTGGCGGGAGGCGGCGGCCAGCAGCCGGATCGACTCCAGCAGGTTGCGGGCCATCACCGGGAGCATCACGTTGAGCTCGAAGTCGCCCTGGGTGCCGGCGAACGCGACGGTGGCGTCGTTGCCGATCACCTGGGCGCAGACCTGGCGGACCATCTCGGGCACCACCGGGTTCACCTTTCCCGGCATGATCGACGAGCCCGGCTGCAGGTCGGGCAGGCGCAGCTCCCGCAGGCCGGCACGCGGGCCGGAGCCCATCCAGCGGATGTCGTTGGCGATCTTGTAGAGACCGGCGGCGATCACCCGGAGCTGGCCGGACGCCTCGACCAGCGCGTCCCGGGCGCCCTGCGCCTCGAAGTGGTCGCGGGCCTCGCTCAGCGGCAGGCCGGTCTCCTCCCGGAGCAGCGCGATCACGGCGGGGGCGAAGCCGGGCGGCGTGTTCACCCCGGTGCCGACAGCGGTTCCGCCGAGCGGCAGTTCGCCGAGCCGGGGCAGGGTGGCGGTGAGCCGCTCGACCCCGTTGGTGACCTGTCTCGCGTACCCCGAAAACTCCTGACCAAGGGTGACCGGCGTCGCGTCCATGAGATGCGTCCGGCCGCTCTTGACCACCGCCGACCACTGCGACGCCTTGGCGCCCAGCGCCGAGGCGAGGTGTTCCAGAGCCGGGATCAGGTCCTGGCTCACCGCCTCGGTGGCCGCCAGGTGAATCGACGAGGGGAACACGTCGTTGCTGGACTGGGACGCGTTGACGTGGTCGTTCGGGTGCACCGGCCGGCCCAGGTCACGCGAGGCCAGGGTGGCGATCACCTCGTTGGCGTTCATGTTCGACGAGGTGCCCGAGCCGGTCTGGAAGACGTCGATCGGGAACTGGTCGTCGTAACCGCCGTCGGCGACGTGTGCCGCAGCGGTCGCGACGGCACCCGCGAGATCGCCGTCGATCACCCCCAGCTTCCCGTTGACCTGGGCGGCCGCACCCTTGATCCGGGCGAGCGCCCGGATGTGCGACGGTTCCAGGCCCCGGCCGGAGATCGGGAAGTTCTCCACCGCGCGCTGCGTCTGCGCACGCCAGAGCGCGTCGGCGGGGACACGCACCTCGCCCATCGTGTCTCGTTCGATCCGGAATCCGCTCTCGTCAGTCGTCACCGGACAATTCTCACTCGCAACTCCGCCAGCCGCTCCGCCACTTCGAAACGCGCCGGGGTGCCGCGGTCGGTGAAGACCGTCAGCGCCCGCGTCCAGAGCCGATGGGCGCGGTCCGGGTCGGTGTCCGCGACACAGGCGGCCAGACCCGCCTCCGCCTGCGCGGCCGCGTACGGCAACCGGAACTCCCGGCTCAACCGGAACAGCTCCTCGAACGTCTCGTACGCGTCCCCCGCCCGCCCCGCCGCGAACTGGGTCCGGCCCAGCGAGTACAGGAACTCGGACTCGAAGACCCGGTCGCCGATCCGCCGTGCCGTGTCCAGGGCCCGCCGGTGCAGGGCCAGCGCCTCGTCGAACCGGCCGTCGTCGGCGTGGATCTCGGCCAGGTCGTTGTACGCCTTGGCCTGACAGCCGTACCCCTCGGTCAGCCGGATCGCGACCGTCAGGTAGCGGCGCAGCAGGGCCGGGTCGCCCAGCCCGAGGTGCCGCCGCATCCGGATCACCTCGGTCAGGCTGTCGCCCTCCTGCTGCCGGTCCCGGTTCTCGATGGCGCCCAGCAGCCGCAGCCGGGCGTAGTACAGCCCCTCGCGATAGCGGCCCAGTTTGCCCAGGGAGACGGTGAGGGCGTTCAGCGACGAGGACGGCCCGACACGTACGCCGCTCAGCGCCATCGCCCGGCGACCCTTCAGGCCCAGCTCGACGGCCTCGGCGAACCGGCCCATCGCGTCGTGGACGTTGGCCAGGTTGCCCAGCACCCGCCCGACGCCGTCCAGGTCGTCCAGCCGCTCGCGGATCTGGAGCACGAGCATCAGCTGCTCGCAGGCCTTCTCGTACTCCGCCTGCCGGTGGTACACCGAGGCCAGGCAGTTCGCCAGAGCGGCCTCGCCCACCGGGTCGGTCGCGATCCGGGCCGCCGCGAGCCCGGCCAGGAAGAGCCGCTCGGTGTCCTGGTAGGAGCGGTAGTAGAGCAGGCACCAGGCGGCCCGCGGAATCTTCCAGCCGTAATCGGGCCGCCCGGCCGCCACCGCGGCATCGGTGAACGCCGTCAGGTCCGCGATGTCGCGGTCCATCCGGCGCTCCGGGTCGGCCAGCGCCTCGACCAGGTCCGGGCGCAGCGGCACCGGATCACCCAGCTCGGCGACCGCGACCGGCCGGTGGGTCGGCGAGTTCGTCGCGAGTGCCACGTGCAGCTGGAGATCGAGCACACCGGCGAGCGCGTCCTGCCGCTCCCGCACCGGCAGACCACCCGCCAGCGCCGCGGCGAACTCGCGGAGCAGGTCGTGCATGCGGTAGGTCCCCGGCTCGGGCTCCTCCAGCAGGTGCACGTCGACGAGGTCGTCGAGCAGGTCGCGCGCCTCCGGCAGGGCGAGACCGGAGAGCGCGGCCGCCACCGGCGCGTCGAAGACCCGGCCCGGATAGAGGCCGAGCAGCAGGAACTGCCGCCGGGCCGGTTCGGCCAGATGGGTGTACGAGAGAGCGAACGCGTCACCGACGTTCCGGTGCTCGACCGTCAGCTCGGGCAGCGCCGCCTCGTTGAGGCGGTTGAGCAGGTCGGCCACCCGCCACCGCGGCCGGTGTGCGAGTCGCGCCCCGGCCAGGCGCACCGCGAGCGGCAGGCCGCCGCACCGGCGTACCACCTCGGCCGCCGCCTCGGGTTCGGCCGCGATCCGGTCCCCGGCGATCCGGCCGAGCAGCGCGGTCGCCTCCGCCGGGTCGAGCAGCGGCATGGCCACCGACTGCACGTCGTCCAGCCCGGCCAGCCGGCGGCGGCTGGTGACCAGGGTCAGGCTGCCCGGCGAGGTCGGCACGAGATCGGCCAGCTGCGCGCTGGACGCCGCGTTGTCGAGCACGACCAGCAGCCGCCGGGAGGCGGTCTCGGTGCGCCACAGCGCGACCCGTTCGACGAATTCCGCCGGGATCGCGTCGGCACCCACACCGAGCTGGCGCAGCAGGATGGAGAGCGCCGCGGCCGGCTGGAGCGGCTCCTGCTCGCTGTGCCCGTGCAGGTCCACGAAGAGGTGCGCGTCCGGGAAGCGGTCACCGGCCAGCGCCGCCAGGTGCAGCGCCAGCGTCGTCTTGCCGCTGCCGGCCATCCCGTCGATCACCAAGACCGGCGCGTTCCCGCCCAGCAGCCGATCGACCAGCTCGTCGCGGCCGGTGAAGTCGCCGACCGTTCGCGGCAGACAGCGGATCGGCGCCGACGGGACCGGTGGCGGCTCGCCCACCAGCATCCTGCGGTGCAGATCCTGCAGCTCCGGGCCCGGTTCGATGCCCAGCTCCCCGGCGAGGGTGTCGCGGGCGCGGCGGAACTCGGCCAGCGCGTCCGCCTGTCGACCCGACCGGTGCAGCGCGATCATGAACTGGCCGCGGAGCCGCTCCCGCAGCGGAAATCTCTGGACGAGTTCGCCCAGCTCACCGACGATCTCCCGGGCTCGTCCGGCGTCCAGCTCCAGATCCACCCAGTCCTCGATCGCCAGGGCTCGGCGTTCGTCGAGGGCGGCGGCCGCCTGCCGCACGGCCTGGGCGTCGATCTCGGCGCAGGCGGGGCCACGCCAAAGATCAAGACCGATTTTGTACGCGGACCGCGCGCTTTCCGCACTCCCGGCGGTCCGAGCGTCGTCCACGAGCCGTCCGAAGACCACCGCGTCGAGCTCGTCCGGGCCGATCTGGATTCCGTAACCCGCCCGGTCCGTCAGGATCGCGTCCGGTGGCAGCGCCCGCCGGAGCCGGGACACGCAGGTCTGCAGCTGCCCCTTGGCCGTGGCCGGTGGATCGGCGCCCCACACCGCCTCGGTGATCTCGCTCAGCCCGACGATCCGGCCCGCATTCAGCAGCAGCATCGCGAGCACCACCCGGTCCCGGCCGGCGGTCACCCCGGCCGGCTCGCCGTCGACAGTCACCGACAGCGGGCCCAGAATCCGGTAGCGCACCTCAGACATGCGCCGGCTCCAGCCGCTCCGGCACCGGCACGCCCATCCGCTCGAACAGCTCACGCGCCTCGGCCCGCAGGCGCCGCGCCTGCTCCGGATCGGTGTCCGCCACGCACTCGGCGAGCCCGGCCAGCGCCCGCGCGACCGTGTACCGCAGTCCGCCCGCGCGGGCGCGTGTCAGCGACGACTGGAACCTCTCCCGCGCCGCGCCGGTGTCGCCCGAGCGCAGCAAAGTGGTCGCGTAGTCGTTGACGTACTCGACCTCGTGCCGCAGGTCATGCACGGTCGACATGATCGCCAGCGCCTGCCGGTGCTCGACCACCGCCTCGGCGTATCGGCCCTCGTCGCGGAACAGGGCGGCCCGGTCGTTGTGGCAGTCGGCCACCATCGACCGGTAACCCACCCGGGCCGCCAGGCGCATCGCCACGTCGATGTAGCGGTGCGCCCGCTCGGCCGGCAGCACGCCCTGCTGGTACCGGATCCGCGCGATGAGCAGCAGCGACCCGGCGATCGGGCCGGGTTCCCCCTTGTCGAGCACGCCCAGCAGCCGGATACGGGTGAAGTACAGCGCCTTCTCGACGTTGCCCACCGTCAGATGAACCTCCGCGAGGGTGGACAGCACCACGCTCGGGTTCGCCCGCCAGCGGCCGCGGGTCTCGGCCCGCCGGCAGGTGTTCATCGCCGCCAGGCTCTCGGCGAACCGTCCCTGCGCCTGATAGATCGACCCCAGATTCCCGGTCGCGGTCGCGACCGGCCCCATCTCGCCGAGTTCGGTGCGCAGCCGGATGGCGAGCAGCAGGTACCGCTCGGCCGCCGCGTCCTCGCCGGCCCGCCCGTACGCCGAGGCCAGGTAGTTGGCGACGGTGGCGATCGCGGACCGGTCACCGAGGTGCTCGGCGCTGGTCATCGCGCGCAGGTGCAGGTCCCGGATGTCGTCCATGTACCCGCGGAAGAACAGCGGCTGCCAGGCGGCGCGGGCGATCTTCCAGGCGTAGTCGTGCAGACCGGCGGCCGCGGCGGCGTCGACATAGGCGGTCAGGTTCGGCCGCTCCCGCTCGATCCGCCCGCCCGGGTCGGCCACCGCCGCCGACAGGTCCGCCCGTTCGGCGACCGGCCACCGCAGGTCGCGGAACATGCCCTCCTGATGGCTCGGCGAAGTCGCGGCGGCGAACGCGTGCAACTGGAAGTCCAGCAGGCAGGTCAGCGCGGCGCGGCGCTGGTCGGCGGTCAGCTCGGCGGCGAGCATTCCGGCGTACTGCCGCAGCAGGTCGTGCATCCGGAACACCCCGGGCTCCGGCTCCTCGACCAGGTGCACGTCGACCAGGTCGTCGAGCGCGTCACCGGCGCCGACCGGCGTGGATCCGGTCAGGGCGGCCACCGCGAGCGAGTCGAAGCTGCCGCCGGGATGGACGCCGAGCAGGCGGAACACCCGCTGCAGCGACTCCGGCAGCTGCCGGTAGGTGAGCGTGAACGCACCGGCCACGGTCCGTTCCTCGGCGGCCAGTTCGGGCAGCGCCGTCTCGCCCAGCCGGTGCAGCAGATCGGCGACACGCCAGCGCGGCCGGTGTGCGAGCCGGGCGCCGGCCAGGCGTACCGCCAGCGGCAGCCCGCCGCAGCGGCGCACCACCTCGGCCGCGGCCTGCGGCTCGTCGCGGACCCTCGGCCCGGCGATCCGCTCCAGCAGCGTCAGCGCGTCGTCCGGCGCCAGCATCGGCACCGACTCGACCCGGGCGCCGTCCAGCCCGGCCAACCGGCGGCGCGCGGTGACCAGCGCGAGGCTGCCCGGCGCGGTGGGCAGCAGGTCGGCGATCTGGGCGCTGGACGCCGCGTTGTCCAGGACGACGAGCGCCCGGCGGCTGGCCATCTCGGTGCGCCACAGCCCGATCCGCTCCACCGGCTCGGACGGGATGTTCTCGGCGGCCACGCCCAGCTGCCGGAGCAGGACGATCAGCGCGGCGGACGGCTCGACCGGCGGCTGCTCGCTGTGCCCGCGCAGGTCCACGAAGAGATGTGCGTCCGGATAGCGGTCACCGAGCCGGGCGGCCACGTGCAGGGCGAGGGTGGTCTTGCCGCTGCCGGCCATCCCGTCGATCACCACGACCGCCGCGCCGGACGGCGCGTCGCCCAGCAGCCGGTCCACCAGCTCACCGCGGCCGGTGAAGTCGCCGACCGTACGCGGCAGGCAGCGGATCGACGCCGACGAGACCGCCGGTACGTCGCCGGACAGCATCTTGCGGTGCAGCTCCTGCAGCTCGGGGCCCGGTTCGATGCCGAGCTCCGCGACCAGGGTGTCCCGGGCCCGGCGATACTCGGCCAGCGCGTCCGCCTGCCGCCCCGACCGGTGCAGCGCGGTCATCAGCTGCCCGCGCAGGCGCTCCCGCAGCGGGTAACGCTGCACCAGTTCGCCCAGCTCGCCCAGGAGATCCCGGGCCCGGCCGGCGGCGAGCTCCAGATCCGCCCAGTCCTCGACCGCCAGCGCGCGCCGCTCGTCGAGGGCGTCGGCCGCCTGCCGCACCGCCAGGGCGTCGATCTCCGGGCATGCCGTGCCACGCCACAGCCCCAGCGCCGCGCGGAGGCCCGCCGCGTCACCGGCCGCGCGGGCCTCGTCGGCGAGCCGGACGAACACCAGCGCGTCCAGGTCGTCCGGGCCGACCCGGATCCCGTATCCGGCCCGGTCGGTGAGGATCGCACCGTCCGGCAGTAACCGGCGCAGCCGGGACACGCACGTCTGCAGCTGCCCGCGCGCGGTGATCGGCGGGTCGGCGCCCCACAGCGCCTCGGTCAGTTCGCCGAGACCGACGATCCGGCCGGGGTGCAAAAGCAGCATCGCCAGCACTATTCGGTCACGCCCAGCTGTCACAGCCACTGTCTGCTCGTCCGCAGTTACGGAGAGTGGCCCCAGGATCCGGTAGCGCAAGGTAGTCACCCGTTCCGTCTGCCGTGTTCGGCAGCCTAGCCGAGGTGGCAGGAGCGGATCGACAGCGAATCGATAGCGGACTGTAGAAAGCTGGTCGGCAGTGCCGCTCCACTGCCGATGCTTCCCAAGAGCGCCCCCAGTGCGTAGTGGGGCGGCCAGGCATTACGGGGGACGTACAGCCCGTCCGCGGATGATCCGCGGACGGGCTGTTCGTGTCTCCGTGATCACACACCGTTTGGACGACAGTGACAACGGAACGTACCGTCGGCAATGTTTGGATGACCCCGACGAAGAGGATCCCCCTGATGCGACGCGCCATCCTGGCCGTGCTCGCCGGCGGCGTGCTGCTGGCCGGTGCCGCCTGTGACAGCGATGCGGACACCAGCGAGATCGCGGCACCCGCCGCCACCGCCACCCCGGACACCCCCGCACCGACGACGTCCGCACCGGACTACACGGCCGACACCGAGCAGGTGTGCGGGCGGCTCAAGACCGTCTTCAGCGGCGCGCTCGCCGACGAGTTCGGCGCCGCGATGGGCAAGATGATCGCGCAGAAGGAGGCGAAGCAGACCGCCGAGGCGGCCAAGGCCGAAAAGGCCGCGGCGGCCGAGCTGAAGACGGTCGGCGCGCAGATCCGCAAGGAGACCGCCGCCGCCGCGAACCCGGAACTCCAGCAGGCCGGCGAGACGTCCGCCACGAAGCTGGAGCGCAGCGCAAAGGACCGCGACTACATCGAGAAGGTCAAGACCGCCAAGGACCTGGACCGCACGCTGAAGGGCCAGATCCAGGAGTGGCTGAGCCCGGTCGCGGGCTTCTGCCCCGAGGACTGATCTCCGTCGACCGGGACGGCCGCGATACGGCCGTCCCGGCGGGCGTCACTTCTTGAACCGCGAGCTCACCCTGCGGCCGACATCGATGCTCGGCTTCTCCACGAAGCGGTGCATCAGGTACGCGACGAGCAGCACCGCAACCGTGTTGATCCCGACGTTGACCCAGCCGTGGATATCGTGGAAGACCTCCATGAGGATCGGGTGCATCAGGTACACCGCGTAGCTGATCGCGCCCAGGAAGATCAGCGGCCGGGCCATGCCGCGATCGCGCAGCGTGTAGAACGCCAGGAACAGCGCGAGGCCGGCCAGGTACGACAACGAGTACGTGAACGGCGGCCACTCCCCGTCGCCGTCGACACCGAGGTAGGCACCCACCGGAACAGCGATCGCGCCCGCCGTCAGGAGCGCGATCCACGCCTTGCGCCCGGACGCGTCGCGCAGGTGGATGGCGTGCCCGAGCGAGGCCACGAACAGCAGCATCGGCAGCGTGGTCGGGAAGTCCTTGCCGGTGATCCGCTCGCCGACGCAGAGCAGGAAGTAGAACCCGAGCCAGAACCATCCGATGTGCACCGACATGTCGAGCAGCCGCCGCGACTTGGCCGCCGCCGACTGTACGTAGTAGAGCAGCTCGATACTCAGCGTCCACGCGGGCGGCAGCAGACTCGCCGCCCCGATGAGCCCGTGCAACATCAGGATGTTGAGCACGACCACCGGCAACGTCGCGCCCTCTAGCCCGCCACGCACCACGAGCTCGACCACGACAAAGACCAGGAACGCCAGCCAGTAGACCGGGTAGAGCCGGAAGAACCGCCGCGCGGCAAACCCCGGAAGCGTCTGCCCGGCCAGGCTGAGCGGAATCACATAGCCACTGACCAGGAAGAACGCCACCACACCGACCCGGCCGAAGTCGATGTAGTCGTGTGTCCAGTCCCGATAGCCCGGGAACTGCTCCGCGAGCAGGTGCTGCAGCACCACCGCAGCGGCCGCCACACCCCGAACACCCTCGAGAAACGTGATCCGCTTGGCCCGGTCGACAACCCCTGCCGCACCGACCCGCCCGCTCTCGGGCACGGACGCTCTACCCACGGCCGCACCCGGCCTGTGCTCACCAACAGTCACTGCTCCCCCGTATTCCTCGCGTGTGCACGCGAAGAATAGAGGATTATCAGCAGATGCAGTCCCCTGTGGTCAGTCCAAACGCGACCCCTACGGCCGTCCTCCAATCTGGAGCACGGCCCGAGGCTTGGTCACGTCGGCGAAGAAGTCGTTTCCCTTGTCGTCGACCACGATGAAAGCGGGGAAGTCCTCGACCTCGATCTTCCAGACCGCCTCCATGCCGAGCTCCGGGAACTCGAGCACCTCGACGTGCCGGATGCAGTCCTGCGCGAGGCGAGCGGCCGGCCCACCGATCGACCCGAGGTAGAAGCCGCCGTACTGCTGGCAGGCCTCGGTGACCTGCTTCGACCGGTTGCCCTTTGCCAGCATCACCATCGACCCGCCGGACGCCTGGAACTTCTCCACGTACGAGTCCATCCGCCCAGCCGTGGTCGGGCCGAACGAGCCGGACGCGTACCCCTCCGGGGTCTTGGCCGGCCCCGCGTAGTAGACCGCGTGATCGCGCATGTACTGCGGCATCGGCTCGCCCGCGTCCAGCCGCTCCGCGATCTTCGCGTGCGCGATGTCACGCGCCACCACCAGCGGCCCGCTCAGCGACAGCCGGGTCTTGACCGGGTACTTCGAGAGCTCGGCCCGGATCTCGGCCATCGGCCGGTTCAGGTCGATCTGGACGACCGGCTCCTCGCCGAGGTCCACGTCGGGCAGATAGCGGGCCGGGTCCGTCTCCAGCCGCTCCAGCCACACACCCGACGGCGTGATCTTCGCGACCGCCTGGCGGTCGGCCGAGCAGGAGACCGCGATCGCGACCGGGCACGAGGCACCGTGCCGGGGCAGACGGACCACGCGCACGTCGTGGCAGAAGTAGCGGCCGCCGAACTGCGCGCCGATCCCGAAGTCGCGGGTCAGCTCCAGCACCGCGGCCTCCAGCTCCAGGTCGCGGAAGCCGTGCGCCAGCATCGTGCCGGAGGTCGGCAGGTTGTCCAGGTACTTCGCGCTGGCCAGCTTCGCCGTCTTCAGCGCGTGCTCCGCGCTGGTGCCCCCGATGACCACGGCCAGGTGGTACGGCGGGCAGGCGGACGTGCCGATCAGGCGCAGCTTCTCGTCCAGGAACTGCATCATCCGCTGCGGGTTCAGCAGCGCCTTCGTCTCCTGGTACAGGTACGACTTGTTGGCCGACCCGCCGCCCTTGGCCATGAACAGGAATTTGTACGCGTCCGGCTGCCCACCCGGGTCCTCCGCGTACAGCTCGATCTGCGCCGGCAGGTTCGTCCCGGTGTTCCGCTCGTCCCACATGGTCAGCGGGGCGAGCTGCGAGTACCGCAGGTTCAGCCGGGTGTACGCCTGGTAGACGCCGAGCGCGATGGCCGCCTCGTCGGTCCCGTCGGTGAGCACGTGCCGCCCGCGCTTGCCCATCACGATCGCGGTGCCGGTGTCCTGGCACATCGGCAGCACGCCGCCGGCCGCGATGTTCGCGTTGCGCAGCAGGTCCAGCGCCACGAACCGGTCGTTCGGCGAGGCCTTCGGGTCGTCGATGATCGCGCGCAGCTGGGTCAGATGCGCCGGGCGCAGGTAGTGCGCGATGTCGTGCATCGCCTCCGCGGTGAGCTGGGTCAGCGCCGCCGGCTCCACGGTCAGGAACCGCCGGCCACCCGGGCCCTCCACGACGTCCACGCCCTCGTCCGTGACCAGACGGTACTCGGTCAGGTCAGCGCCGGTCGGCAGGAGCGGCGAGTAGGTGAAAGCGGCGCCAGTGCTCATGACCGGCAAGCCTAGGCCAGCGCGGCGGCCGGATGCGAACCCATCCCCGATGCGGCATTCGATCAGGAGAACGCCAGGTAGGCCATGTCACGGCCGGAGACGGCGATCATTCCGTTCTGTCCCACCGCGAAGACCTTCGCATCGGTGCGCACATCGGCACGGACGGCACCGGAATCCGGCGACAGCGCGGTGATGCGATTGCCGGAAACAACGATCACAGCGTACGGAGTGAGCGCCGCTGTGGCGTCGTCGCGCCCCGTGTCCTGCCGCCACACGGCCTTGCCCGCCGCGAACGAGTAGCCCCGCAGGTTCTCGTCCTTGCGGATCACCGCGTACGAGTCGTTCACGGCGACCACGTCCGACTCCTTGTCGCCGTACCAGAGGTTGCGCCCGTCGTACCCGTTGATCAGGACCTCGCGCCCGTACGGGTCGACGCCGAGGATCACGTTGTATCCACCGGCCGGGTCCCGGTTCTGCTTGCAGTCCGAGCCGTTCTCCGCGGTACGCAGGTTGAGCCCGTCCCGCTTCCAGACGACCCCGGTCCGCGGCGGGTCGGTGGCGACCACCCCGTAGTAGCAGGTGCCGTCCCGGGCCGTGCCGGTCACCGTCAGCACTCGCCCGCCGACCACCGCGATCCGCTGGTCGGTTCCCGGCCGCACGCTCTGCACCAGCCGGCCGCTCGCGGTGTCGATCACCCGGACCTGGCCGTCGTCGGGGTATCCGAGCAGTCCCGGCATCGGCTGCGGCCCGGCCACGTCGTCGTCCACGTCGTTGGTGACCAGTCGCCGGGTGTCCGGCAGGTCGGGGTTGGCCGCGTCCAGGACGAAGCCGATGCTGCCGGTGCCGACGCTCCACAGCTGGCTGCCGGACCGCGGGTCGAAGGCGGTCAGCCGGCAGTCGTTGCCACCGGCGCAGCTCAGGTCGACGATCGCGTCCTGGTACGTCCAGACCGCGCCGGCCGTGGTGTCCGACCGCCGCACCACTCCGGTACGCGGGTCGAGCACCTGGTACCCCTTGGTCAGCAGCCGCCCGGTGACCACGACCGCGTCCGAGCCCTTACCGGCGATCGACGCCCAGTCCGCGTCCGACGACCAGAGCGGTACCCCGGCGGTCAGCCCGTACGCCTCCACCGACGTCCGGTACTCCACGATCACCGAGTCGCCCACGATCGCGACGCTCTGCGGGGTGCCGCCGAGTTCCTGCTGCCATCGGGATCCGGGCGCCACCGGCCCGTTCGTCGTGATCCACGACCAGATCTGCGGGAACGGGTTCCACACGCCGGTGCTCGCCAGAACCGTGATTGTCACGGCGGCGACCAGCGCGAACCCCTTCCCACCCGAGGCCATGCGGACACCGTAGTGACCTCGATCCACATATCCCGCGAGCGCGAAAAGTCCGTGTCGGCTGGTTATTGGCGATTTGCCGAGAGCACTAGCGGCACCGTCCGGTACGGGATCAACTCGGCCAGCGCGATGATCGTGTGCGCCCGGACGATGCCCTCGTAGCCGACGATCTGGTCGATCACCCGCTGCAGGTCGGCGTTCGAGCGGGCCACGATGCGGCACAGGATGTCGCCGCTGCCGGTGATCGTGTGTGCCTCCAGAACCTCCGGGATCTCGGCCAGGTGTTCGGCGACGGCGTCGTGCCCGTACCGTTGGCTGATCTCCAAGGTCACGAAGCTCATGACGCCGAACCCGATCGCCTCCGGGACCACCTCCGGGCCGAAGCCCTTGATCGCGCCCCGCGCGATCAGCTTGTCCAGGCGTGCCTGAACCGTCCCGCGCGCCACCGCGAGCCTGCGCGAGAGTTCCAGCACACCGATCCGTGGCTCCGCGGCGAGCAGCGCGATGAGGCGCGCGTCAAGGCCGTCGACCTGCACAGTCTGCTCACCCATTTGAAGAAGGTACCCATCAGTCTGTGACACTGCTCTGGTGATGACTGTTGCTGCGCAGGGAACCGTCAGGGCGCCGTGATAAAGGTGTGCGCATGAGTTCCCTTCCCGCGGGTTGGTACAAGGACCCGGCCGACACCAGCACCCAGCGCTACTGGGACGGTGAGGGCTGGCTGGGCAAAGCCATCCCGGCCGACGCGGTGCCGCCGGACGGCCCGCCCGCGGTCGAGGTGGAACCCCCGATGCCCGCGCCCGCCGCGGCGCCGCCCACCCCTCAGGCCTATGCGCCGCCACAACCTCCACCTCCGGCATACGGCCCGCCCCCTGGCTGGACTCCCCAGCCCGGCAAGGCCCAGCCCATGCACGCCTACGCCTATCCCATGCCGCAGGCGCTGCCGCACGGCCTCCCGCTCGCCGGGCTGGGACGGCGGCTCGTCGCCCGGCTCATCGACATCGCCGCAGTGATCGTGCTCAACCTCGTGGTCAACGCCTGGTTCTTCTATCAGTACTGGCAGGACTTCAAGCCGATCCTGCGGGACTACATGGCGCAGGTCGCGGCGGGCAACCAGCCGATGACCGTCGAGCCGACCCCGCGCATGCAGACACTGTCGATCGCGATCGTGATGGTCGCCACCCTGCTCTGGCTGCTCTACGAGGCGCCGGCGATCGGCAGCCGCGGACAGACCCTGGGCAAGCGGATCATGGGCGTCAAGGTCGTCCCGATCGAGAGCACCAAGCCGCTCGGGTTCGGCCGGGCGTTCGCCCGCTGGGCCCGGCTCGGCATGTGGACCCTGTTCTGGTGGTGCGGCGTGGGGCTGATCATCCAGTTCCTCGCCTCGCTCTCCCCCGTCTGGGACCCCCGCCTGCGACAGGCCTGGCACGACAAGGCGGCGGCCACCGTCGTCGTCGCCGTGCCGCACGGCGCCCACCCCACCGTCACGACCGCACCGCGCGGCGACACTTCCGGAGGACCGCAATGACCCGGCTGACCCGCGCCGACCTGGACGCGCTGCCAAACTACGTACCCGGCCGCAACGTCGCCGACCTGGCCCGCGAGCTGGGCATCGCCGAGGCCGTCAAGCTGGCCAGCAACGAGGTGCCGTACGGTCCGCTCCCCGGCGTCGTCGAGGCGGTCACCGAGGCCGCCCGCACCGTCCACCGGTACCCGGACATGGGTGTGATCCAGCTGCGCGACACGATCGGCGAGCGGCTCGGGGTGAGCCCGGACCGGGTGGTCACCGGCTGTGGTTCGGTGGCGCTGGCCGAGATCCTGGCGAAGGCGACCTGCCTGCCGGGCGACGAGATCGTCTACTCGTGGCGGTCGTTCGAGGCGTACCCGATCATCGCCGCCGGCGGCGGTGCGACCAGCGTCCGCGTGCCGAACACCGCGGCGCACGGCCACGACCTCACCGCGATGGCCGAGGCGATCACCGACCAGACCCGGATGGTCTTCGTCTGCAACCCGAACAACCCGACCGGCACCAGCGTGCGCACGGCCGAGATCGACCGCTTCCTCGCCGAGGTGCCCTCCGACGTGCTGGTCGTGCTCGACGAGGCATACCGGGAGTTCGTCACCGACCCCGAGGTTCCGGACGGCCTCGAGACGTACGGCGACCGCCCCAACGTGGTCGTGCTGCGCACCATGAGCAAGGCGTGGGGTCTGGCCGGGCTCCGGATGGGCTACCTGGTCGCCCAGCCCGAGGTCGCCGGCGCCGTACGCAAGGTCGTCACCCCGTTCTCCACGAGCACCGTCGCCCAGGCCGCCGCCCTCGCCGCCCTCGGCCAGGAGGAGGAGGTACGCCGCCGGTGCGCCCTGGTCATCGCTGAGCGCGCCCGGCTCACCGAGGCCCTGCGCAAGCTCTCCCTCGACGTGCCGGACAGCCAGGCCAACTTCGTCTGGCTGCCGCTCGGCGACCGCACCGCCGCGTTCACCGCCGCCTGCGAGAGCCGGGGCGTGATCGTCCGCGGCTTCCACCCCGAGGGCGTCCGCGTAACGATCGGCACCCCCGACGAGAACGACCTCTTCCTGACCGCCGCCGAATCCGCCCTCACCTAACCACCCCCGCAAACCCAAGCGTGTGGAGTTCGGCCTCCATACAAACCCGAAATCCACACGCTCAGTGGAGGGCCGCGGCCTCGACCCGGTCGTGGTCCTCCTTGCTGATCCGGGCCGGGAAGACCGCCGGCGACAGCACCACCACGATCGTCGCCAGCAGCGCCATCCCGGCCGCCAGCAGCGGCAGCACTCCCAGATGCCCGGCGCTGACGAACTGCTCGCCGACGAACGCGCCGCCGCCGATGCCGATCTGGAACGCCACCACGTACACCGCCGACGCCGCATCCCGTGCCCGCGGCGCGACCCGCAGCACCGCCGCGGCCAGGAAGACCGGGATCGCTGTGAACGCGCCGCCCCAGAGCAGCGCCGCCACCACCGTCGGCACCAGCCCGAGCACCGGCGCCAGCAGCGCCACCGACACCGTGACCGTCACCATCAGGCCGATCACCAGCGTGCCCGGCCGCCGGTCCACGAACCGCCCGACCAGGAAGTTCGCGAGCAGGCCGACCGCGCCGTACCCGAGAAGCAGCGCGCTCAGCCCGGCACCGTCCAGCCCAGCGTCCCGGCGGACCAGCGGAGCGATGTACGTGTACGCCGCGAAGTGCCCCACCACCAGCACCGTCGTGATCACGCAGAGCCGAGCGACCGGCCCGTTGCGCAGGATCCGCACCGCGTCCCGCAGCTGCGCGCCGGTGCCCGCCTCGAGGTCCCGTGGCAGTGGCTGCAGTTCGGGCAGCACGGCCAGCAGCAACGCCACACAGATCGCGCCGCCCACCGCGAACACCGCGACCGCCGCCCGCCAGCCCAGCGCCTGCCCGAGGGCGGTGCCGAGCGGTACGCCGAGCACGATCGCCAGCGAGTTCCCGATGAAGACCTGCGCCGTGGCTCGCCCGGCCTGTCCCGGTGAGGCCAGCCGCACGATGATCGGCCCGATCACCGACCAGAACACGCCGTGCGCGAGGGCGCAGACGAGCCGGGAGAGAGTGAGTACCGGGAAGTTGGGCGCTATCGCAGCCGCCCCCTGAGAGACGGCGAAGACCGCTACGGTGACGGCGATCAGAATGTGGCGCGGCACCCGCATGGTGAGAGCGGTGAGCGGGATCGTGCTCAGTGCGGCCACCACGGCATAACTGGTGAGCAGGAAGCCGACCTGGGCCTCGGTGACGTCCAGGTCTGCGGAGATCTCCGGCAGGAGTCCGACAGGAAGGGTTTCGGCGGTGACGTAACAGAACGTCGATGCGCTGAGCACCAGCATCGCCGGGCGGTTGAACTTCACTCCGGCAGAATAAGCTCCGGGCCAGAGCTTAAAAAGGGAGAACGACTGTGACGACCCGCTCCACCGAGCTGCTCCGAGTGGTGCACCACCGCCCCGGCGTGACACGCGCCGACGCGGCCCGCCTGCTCGGCGTCGGCACCGGCGCGGCCACCGAACTCGTCACCAAGCTCAGCCGCGCGGAACTGCTGATCCAGGCCCCGGCGGCACCGAGCGGCACCCGCGGCCGCCCTACGACTGTGCTGCTCCCGCACCCCAACGGCCCGCTCGTGTTCGCGGTGGCGATCACCCACGAGGGCTGGCGGATCGATGTGGTCGAGCTGGGCGGCACCGCCGCCGCCTCCCGATCAGGCCGGCACGCGGCCACCGGCTGGCCCCAGGTCCGTGCCGCGGTCGCCGCCGGGATCCAGGAGCTTCTCCAGAGGTACGGGCAAAGGCCGCGCGCCATCGGCGCGTCCGTCCCCGGCACGGTCTCCCGCACGCGCCGCCTGGACGCCTCCGGTCTCAACTGGCACGACGTCGACCTGACCGAGCTCTGGCCCACCGCCGAGGTCTTCGTCGCCGGCAACGACGCCACCCTCGCCGCCACCGCCGAGTCCAGCCGTGGCGCCGCCGCCGGAGCCGCCGTCCACCTGCACCTGCGCATCGAGGCCGGACTCGGCGGCGCCGTGGTCGAGGACGGCCGCCCGGTGATCGGCGCCCGCGGAGCCGCCGGCGAGTTCGGCCACATGCCCTTCGGCGACCCCTCGATCAGCTGCCCCTGCGGCGCACACGGCTGCTGGGGCACCGCCGTCGACGGCACCGCCCTGGCCCGCATCCTGGGCGACCCACCCCCACGGGACCCGATCACCTACGCCCGCCGCGTCATCACCGCCGCGGCCCGCACCCTCGCCACCAACGGCCCGCCCAGCTCTGCCGCCGCCGGCCCGCCCAGCTCCGCCGCCGACGGCCCGCCCAGCTCCGCGGCCGCCCTCGCCGCCGACGGCCCGCCCGGATCCGCCGCCGCTCTCGCCGCCGACGGCCCGTCCGGTGACACCGACCCCGCATTGGCCGCGGTCCGCACGATCGCCACCTCCCTGGGCCGGGGCATGGCCGGCCTGGTGAACGCCCTGGACGCCGACCTGGTCACCCTCGGCGGCCTGGGTGCCGACCTCCTCGCCACGGTCCCCGACTCGATCGACGCGGCCTACCGCAACGGCCTCATGCTGATCCACCGGGCCGCACCGCCCCCGGTGCTGGCAGCCACCCTGGGCGACGACGACGGCCCCATCTCCGGTGCCGCCGAGGACGCCTGGTCAGCCCTGCTGCCACACCTCACCTGACGGCGGCGATGATTACCGCGTCGAGGGTCAGGTAGTAGGTCGGCGACTCCGGATCATCGTTCGCGTCCACCCGCAGCCGCTCCACGGCCAGGTATCCACCGGAGATCCGATACCGGCCCGGCTTCCACTCCAGGCTGTCCTTCTCGTCGAACCGGAACGGGAACGAGTACCGCACGGTCCCCCGTTGAGCATCCAGCCCGACAAGCGTGTTGTCCCCGGTCAGCAGCACGATGATCGGCCCCGACCCGCCCAGGATCCGCGCGGCGCCCGCCCAGGTCCACAACGGCGTGCCGTCGTCCGAGAACGCCCGCACCGAGCCGTCGCCGGCCGACACGATGACGCCGGCGGCAACGGTCGCGGTCGGCGCGTCCAGGGCCGGCGTCCGCACCGGCACGAGCGAGTCCGCGAGCCAGCCCTGTCCCGCGTCAGTCCGGAGGCCCGCGCAGTCCGACATTTCCGACTCGCACCCGATCGGTGTCACGGGACCGCTCGGATAGCCCGTCAGCACGTCGCCGGTTCGGCCCGCATAGGCGCCACCGTCGCCGCCACACACGAATGCGCCGCCGGACGTCGTGAAGCCCGCATCGCACGCGGGAGGCGTCGACCGGGTCCACCGCGTTTGGCCGGTGCTCACGTCGTACCCCATCAGCTTTTGACCCTCATGGACCACGACGGTGCCGGCGGCGAGATGCAGGCCCGGCGGATCCCAGACCGCCGCGGCCCCGGTGCGATGTCCGGCATAGCGAGGCGCCGCCGGGCCGTCCGTCCTCCAAAAGATCTTTCCGGTACGCGCATCGAGCGCGACAAGCTCCCCGTCCGACCACCGACTGATCACCGTCGGGCCGCTCGCCGTCAGCCCACTGAGCTGCTCGGGCCAGCGCCGGAACGACCACCGCGCCGTGTAGAGCGTCCGCCCGTCAACCGGCGCATCCGCCTTGACCTGGTGCTTCGCGCCGTAGACCCGGAGTCGCCCGTCGACGATCAGCGGCGCCATGCTGGTCCGGCCGGTGACGCCCGCGGATCGCAACGACTCCGGTGGGTAGGGCGTGGTCGCGCTCGACAGCACCTCGGCCGGAGCCAGGACCCGCCACGCGATCAGTCCCGTCGCGGCCAGGAGAACCAGGGCGGCAAGCGTTCGCAGCAGCACCCGGGTCACGGAGGTCAGTATTCCAGGGCCCGTTGACTCACTCGTATCCGCCGTTTATCAGGCCGAGTCGGACCAGCTCGGTCAGCGGCTCCACGACGTTGGCGGCGCCGAATCCGACGAAGAGTGGCCGCGGACCGGCCCGGTGGTTGCGGGCCGGCTCGACCAGCGGCACCGGATGGGTGGCCGCCAGCGCCTCGGCCACCTCCGCCACCTCGCCGCCGCCCGCCGCGACCAGCGTGGCGACCAGCACGTTCAGGAATCCGTGGTGGGTGAAACCGGTCTCCGGGTCGGTGTGCCGGGTGGCGTGGCGCAGCCCGGCCGCCAGCTTGAACGGCAGATCCCGGTCGCGGCAGGCGCAGATCACCGCTGCCAGTTCGACCGGGGTCGGGAAGAGTTCCGCGGCGAGTCCGCCGACCCGGAACTTCGGTGCGATCGACAGGCCACCGGCGCGCGCCTCGGCGACGGTGTCCAGGGCGGAGAGCAGGCCCCAGCTGAGGGGGATCTCCGCGTACAGTCGCAGTCCGGTCCCGGCGGCCGCGAAAGAGCACAGCGTGGCGAGGCCCGGCTGGGGGTCCTCACCCCGGCGGGCCACCGCGGCCTCGACGTGCTCGACCACCACTCCCGTGGCGCGCAGCTTCTCGATCGTCACCGGCAGGCTCGCGGCCGGCACATCGCCGATCACACCGGCCGTGAGCCGGGGAACCGGCTCGGTGCCGACGATCGACGCGGGCAGGAGCAGCGAGCCGAGCAGATTCGCGTACCACGAGCCGGTGTGCTCGTGATACTTGGCGACGGCGTCGGTCAGTCCGGTGGCGCTGGGCGGGAGCAGGGACGCGTCGTCGACGAGCCCGGCGTAGAGCGGAGGCACCATCGTTGACACGAAACCGAACCTAATAGACGCCGGGAGAAACGGACAACCACGTCCGTTATGTCCGACTGCTCGTCAGCGCCGTTCGCTGCGTCTTCTCGGTGCCTTTCTCAGCGCCTTTCTCAACGGCGGCTGGTCGCCATCAGGAGCTCCGCGACGGCTGCCAGCGCCATGCCGATCACTAGCGTGAGCAGGCCACCGACCGCCGCATACAGCACCAGGAACAGCGGTGACGCGAACGTCAGGTAGGCCGCGACCGCCAACCCGCGGCGGCCGTCCCGCAGGCGGTCCAGCACGACGCTCGCCGGCTCGGTCAGGCGACTGCGGAACCACAGCAGCACCGCGCCGAAGACGAGCACCCCGATCAGCCCGGCCCACATCCGCGAGATCCCCGGACTGATCATGGTCATCGCGGCGGTGAGCACTCCCGCGACCAGCGTGCCGCCCGCGCCGTACTGCACGGTCTCGCGCACCGACTCCGCCGACTGCTCGGTCGAGTCGAGGACCGAGCCGGCCGGGCGGGCGATCTCCGGCGTCGTGCTCGCTTCCTCTTTCTCTTTCTCCGCCGGTTCACCGACCGGCCCCGCCCCACCGGGAGGCGTACCGAGCGACGCCTCCTCGGCCAGGTCCTCCAGAGCGCGGGCCCACCGGCGGCGTTCGAACCGGACGATGCCCACGTCGCTGCCGGCGTCACCGATCGCCGAGTCCAGTTCGAGGGCCTCCCCGTACGCCCGCTGCGCCAGGTCGAACAGCCGCAGCCGCGCCGCGACGACGGCCAGGACCAGGTGCGCCTCGGCCTCGGTGGGAGCGACTCGGACTCCGTGCCACGCGGCGTTCAGTGCCTCCTGGCCGTTGCGCGACTCGCTCAGCAGGGCGGCGCCGGTGCGTTGCGCGTACGGGTCGTCGGGCCACTTGGCGAGGATCTCGGCCGCTACTCGGGCGGCGTCCGCGTAACGGCGGCTGTCGGTCAGTGCCATCGCCCGCACCACCAGGGCGGACAGGGGTGCCGGATCGACCGCGCCGGCCCGGTCGGCGGCGGCGAGCGCCTCGGTCGGCTGATCGGCGGCGAGGTGGATGCGGGCAAGGGTGGCCAGCAGCTCGGTCTCCTGGGGCGCGGCACTCAGCCCGGAGGCGATCTCCTCGGCGGCCTCGTCGTAGCGGCCGAGGTCGGCGAGCAGCAACGCCCGTTGCCGGTGTTCCTCGGGCGTGGTGTCTGGCTCCATGGGGGTGGGCACGCTGCCGAGCGTAGGCGCTCTACCTGGAGATGACGCGAGTCGGGGTGAGGCGGCACACCACGCGCACGGTTCCCGGCTCGTCGGCGGTCCAGGGCTCGTTCGCGTACTTGTAGCTCAACTCCCCGATCAGGTCACCCTCGTCGTCACTGAGAGCGACCGCGCCCTCGACAGTGCAGTACCGATAAGGCTGCGCCGGGTCGAACGCGCAGATCGAGACACGCGGATCGCGCTCCATGTTCGCCGCCTTGACCCGCCCCCGAACCGTCGAGAACAGCACGTCGTCGCCGTCCCGCTTGACCCACACCACGGTCGACTGCGGCGAGCCGTCCAGGTTGATCGTGGTGAGCACCGCATAGGTCGGATTGTCGATCAATGTCCGGGCAGCACCAGGCAGAGCGACAGTCATGAAGATGATCATGCCCGCGCATCCACCCCTCAACAACCTCACGCGTCGACTTCAGGCGCACCCACTGGCCCTAAAATCCATTGCGTGTGGAGTTGCGGCGCTCATAGAGGCCGAACTCCCCACACACCCAAAACCGCTCAACCCAGCGTGTGAAGTTGTGGCGCCCCCGCAGGCCGAACCCCACACACCCGAACCCGCTCAACCCAGCGTGTGAAGTTGTGGCGCCCCCGTGGGCCGAACCCCACACACCCGAACCCGCTCAACCCAGCGTGTGGAGTTGTGGCGCCGATGGGTGGTCAGGCGGTGTAGATCAGGGCTACGGCCGTCCCCGCGAGGCCTTCCCCGCGCCCGGTGAGGCCGAGACCGTCCGTCGTCGTGCCCGCAACGGTCACCGGAGCGCCGACCGCCTCCGACAGCGCCCGCTCCGCCTCCGCCCGCCGCTTTCCGATCTTGGGCCGCACCCCGATCACCTGCACCGAGACGTTGCCGATCGCGTACCCGGCCGCCCGCACTCGCCGCGCCGTCTCGGTGAGCAGCGCGACACCCGAGGCACCCGCCCACTCGGGCCGGCTCGTCCCGTAGTTGCTACCGAGATCCCCCAGCCCGGCCGCCGACAACAGCGCGTCACAGGCCGCGTGCGCCGCCACGTCAGCATCCGAGTGCCCGGCCAGCCCCGGCTCGCCCGGCCAGTGCAGACCCGCCACCCAGCAGGGCCTCTCCGGGTCGAACGCATGCACATCAGTCCCGATACCGACCCGAGGAACGATCACCCCGCGATCCTAGAGCCCACCGTCGGGCGTTCGCCTCGCGTGCGGAGGTCAGTCCGCGTCGGGCAGGGTCAGCAGGTGGGCGGCGAGTGCCAGGTCGATCGGCCTGGTGATTTTCAGGGCGTGGTCGGAGCCGGGCACGCAGACCACCGTCCGGCCGAGTTTCTCCACCGCGCCGGCGTCGTCGGTGTGTGAGTCGGCCGCGGCGGCGTGGGCGGCCCGCAGGACGGAAGCGCGGAAGCCCTGCGGAGTCTGCACGGCCCGCAGCACCGAGCGGTCGACCGTTCCCAGCACGGCGCCGTCGGGGGTGACTTCCTTGATGGTGTCGACGACGGGGAGCACCGGGATCACGGCGTCGGCCCCGTCACGGACCGCGGCGGCGACGCGCTCGAAGAGGGAGACCGGGGCCAGGCAGCGTGCGGCGTCGTGCACCAGCACCACGGCGACGTCCTCGGGGACGACGGCAAGGGCGGCGGCGACGGACTCCTGGCGCTCGGCGCCGCCGGGCACCACGGTGACCGGCGCTACGTCGGCGAGCAGAGTTCGGACGTCCTCGACGCCGGCCGGAGGGGCGGCGATCACGATCATGCGGACCGAGGGCGCGGCGGCGATCCGGCGGATCGCGTGGACCAGGAGGGGCCGGCCGTCCAGGAGGCGGAGTGCCTTGGGCGCGCCGGGACCGAGACGAACACCGGCGCCGGCGGCTGGAACGACGACCGCGACGTCACCGCGAGCATTGAGCTGCGCGGTCACGTCGCGGTCGTCGGTCAAGGTGTGCAGAGGGATGGGTGCGGAAGATCAGGCCTCGGTGAGGACCTTGTCGAGCAGGACCTCGGCCTCATCCTTGGTGCTCTTCTCAGCGAGGGCCACCTCGCCGACCAGAATGTCACGCGCCTTGGCAAGCATCCGCTTCTCACCCGCCGACAGGCCACGCTCACGCTCACGACGCCAGAGGTCACGAACAACCTCGGCAACCTTCAACGGGTTACCGGAAGCGAGCTTCTCGAGGTTGGCCTTGTAGCGCCGCGACCAGTTGGTCGGCTCCTCGGTGTGCGGAGCGCGGAGGACGTCGAAGACCTTGCCCAGGCCTTCCTCGCCAACCACTTCGCGCACGCCGACTTCCTCGGCGTTCTCAGCGGGCACCCGAACAGTCAGATCGCCCTGGGCGACACGCAGAACGAGATACTGCCTTTCAACGCCCTTGATGACCCTAGTCTCGATTGCCTCGATGAGTGCGGCCCCGTGGTGGGGGTAAACAACGGTCTCGCCGACACTGAAAACCATAGGTTCGAAACCCCTTTCGCTGTGTCTAGGGTAACACGCTCGGGCGGCTGTGTCCTGCCCTGACGGTCACTGTTAGTGCAGCTCAGGGGCTCTGTGACGGGGCTTTCTCCCGCTTGACACCAACGCGAGAAGCTGCCTAAGTAACGCAAAGTGACCAGGACGTCACGGGTCCTACCGTCGAGTCGGAAATTCCGGACCTGATGGCTTTGTGAGATCAAGCTTATCGCTAAGACCCACAACGACGCACCACTGGCGATGCGGCTTCACGTGCGGGACGCTGGACGGAAGTTCCCCGACCGAAGCAAGATCTGGTCGGTAAGGGGGGAGGGTGAGTCATGGCTGGCGCGAGCGACAACGGCGGCTGGCCGCCCGACGGCGGTACCCCCGATGATCTTCCGGACTTCCCCGAGGAGTGGGGAGTCATCGTCATTCCCGACGACCTCTCGGAGCTGTCCGAGGAGGTCGACGCCGTGCGCGCCGAGCTCAACACGGCGCCGCCGCCCACCCGCTGGCAGCGCTTCGCCCGCCGCCCTACGGTCCGCCGGCTCCGCAAAGCAGGCGCTCTGGCGGTCCGCACACCGGCGCTGATCATCTCGATGGCCATCATGGTCACGGTCGCCAGCCTGTTCGCCTCGGCCTGGCCCGGCCCGCCCCGCCAGCCCGCCACCCAGCGCACCGCCGGCGCCACGAACGCACCGCCCGGCATGCTGCCCGGCCTCGATCTGATCGGCCCGGACGGCCAGATGGTCTCGATCCTCAGCCGACTACCCGCGGTCCTGCTGCTCACGGACGGTTGCGACTGCGACATCCTGGTCACCGACACGGTCGCCAAGGCCGGCTCCGGCACGACCGTCCTGGTGATCACGGCCAAGACCTCAGCAAGCTCCCGCCAGGCCCAGGCACCCGCCCGGACCCCACAGGTGGAGGGCAAGCTCGTCAGCTACCTGCGCGACCCCACCGACACGCTGCGCCGCCACTTCGACCTCAACCCACCCGACGGCACCGCGGCGGTCCTCCTCGTCGACCGCACCGGCAAGATCTTCCGCAAGGAACCCCGAGTCGCCTCGGTCGAGGCGATCCTGCCCTACCTGGCCCCGCTGGAGCGCTAGACCGGGAGATAACGGAACAAAGGCAAACAAACCGGGACGGCAAGGAAGCGGAACGGCAGGGAAACCGGAACAAAGCGGAAGCGAAGACCGCGCGGGAGTGGAGACCCCGGGAGCGAAGGCCTCGGGGAGCTCGCTAGCCGGCTCGCTGGAGGGTGTAGCGGAACACCACCGGGCCGACCTCGTCGACGTTGATTCGCAGGTGCAGGCTGCCGGCCAGTCCGACCGAGAACATCTCCGGCGTTCGAACGCCGGAACACCGCACCCCCCGGCCCGTATCCACCTTCCCCAGACTCACCCGCACCCGGCTGCCGGTATCCCCGGCACAGACGACCGAAACGACGTACTCCCCCGTGCCGGTGGTCTGCGCGACCTCCTCATGACCGCTGCCCGCACTGAGCGCCACCGTCGAAGCCGCCTCCTGATCACCCGCGTCCGGCAGGAGTTGCTCGGCGTTGAGCCGCCAGTGGTGCAGGCGCGGATCGCCGGCCTGCCGGGGCGCCGCGCGCCACCACCATGTCGCACCCACGGCCAGGATCACCACGGCCAGCAGATGCAGGACCGCACCGCGCCCCCGTTCGCCGCTCACGCTCCGAGATTAGAACGTTCCAGAAGCGTGACATAGAGCGTGAGGCCCGGACCGAATGCCAGCATTACGACAGTTTCCGGTGGGCTCGGGCGCCGGCGCAGGGCGTCGAGAACCAGGAGCACCGTCGGTGACGAGCAGTTTCCGTACTCGGAGAGAACTCCACGGGACGCCGACAACGCAGCGTCGTCGAGACCGAGTTGTTCCTGGACGACGTCGAGGATCTTGGGGCCGCCGGGGTGGATCGCCCAGCCGTCAACGTCGGCGATCGCCCGGCCGTGGCGGGAGAGCACGTCCTCGACCAGGGCACGGACGTGCACCGAGAGCACCTGCGGCACCTGCGGTGACAGGCCCATCCGGAAGCCGAGATCCGTCACCTCCCAGGTCATGTGATCGGCTGTCGTGGTGTCGGTGATCGCGGCGACCTCGCTTACTCCGTACCCTGAAGAATTTGCCTGTAGCACCACCGCAGCCGCGGCGTCAGAGAAAAGCGCGTGGGAAACGATCTGCTGAATGTCCGCCCGCGTGCCCGGCGGCTGCAGATGAAGGCTGGTCAGCTCCGCGCAGAGCAGCAATGCCGGCCGGCCCCGGGCGGTGACGAAGTCACTGGCCGTGCCGAGACCCGGCAACGCTGCGTAACAACCCATGTGGCCCACGAAGAGCCGCTGCACGTTCGGTGACATACCGAGATCGCGGGCGAGCAGGATGTCCAGCCCGGGGGTGGCGTATCCGGTGCAGGAGCAGACCGCGAAGAGACCGATCTCGTCCGCGGACACCCCGGCGTCGGCCAGCGCCCGGCTCACCGCCGCCTTGCCCAGCGGCACGGCCTCCACCTGATAGCGGCGCATCCGGCGCTCGGTGGACCAGTCCGCTACGTCCTCGAGCAACGGGTTCACCGCGGCCTGCCGGGTACGCACCCCGGAGTTCTCGAAGATCCGCCGGGCCAATGTCCGCCGCGCCCCGGTGTAGTGCCCGGCGAAGTAGCCCGCCCAGATCTCGTCCTGGCGGGCCGAGGGCGGGAGCGCGATGCCGAGACCGCTGATGACGGCGTTCACCAGCGCGGCGCCACGCCGTCGGAGTCCGGGTCGCCGCCGAGCGCGTCCACACCGAGCCAGTCGGCGCAGACGTCGCTGGTGGCGGGCTGGAGCGAGCCCGCGCGGGCGTCCCGGTAGAGCCGTTCCAGCGGGTGCCCGCGCCGCATCGCCGAGGTGCCGGCCGCCTCCAGCATCGACGCGGCCACCTCGGCGGCGGTCGTGCCGGCCAGCAGTTTCGCCCGCCAGACCCACCGGTTCGTCTCCGGATCGCCGGGCTCCTCGTCGACGCGCCGGGCCGCCTCGCGTACCGCCAGGTGTGCGGCCGCGACCGCGGCGTCGGCCCGGCCGATCCGGGCCCGGATGGCCGGCAGACCGCCCAGCTTGCGGGCGTTGACGTGCTCGACAGCGGCGTCCACCGCCGCGCGGGCCACACCGACGTAGACGGCCGCGTAGCTGGCGACCATCCAGTGCGGCGAGAGTTGCGCGGCCACCAGCGCCAGCCCTTCCAGACCGCCGAGCAGCGCCGACGCCGGCACGGTTGTGTCGATGTGCAGGTCGTGCGAGCCGGTGGCGCGCATGCCGAGCGCGTCCCACGTCTGCTCGACCCGCAGGCCGTCGCCGGGCGGGACCAGGAACTGGGAGACCTGACTGGGATCGGCCGCGCTGCGGGCGGCGACGAGGTACGCGTCCGCATGCCCCGCCCCCGAGCAGAACGTCTTGGACCCGGTGATCCGGTAGCCGCCGTCCACACTCTCGTAGGTCGTGCTGAGCTGCGACAGCCGGGAGCCCGCGCCGCGTTCGCTCATCGCCACCGCGTACCAGTTGCCGGCCGCGGCGGCACGGAGGTGGTCGTCGCGAGCGGTCAGCGCCTCCGGTGGCAGCCCGAGCGCGTCGGCCAGCCCGTCGGTGACACCGGCCAGCGCACCGGTCACCGAGGCGTGCATGTTGAAGATCAGCGCCGTGGCGCCGTTGCCGCGGGCCAGTTCGTAGGCGATGTCCGCGTACCGCAGGAAGCCCGCCCCGGCGCCACCGAGGGCGACCGGCACCATCAGGCCGAAGAAGCCGGACTCGCGCAGGTCGGCGAAGTCGTCGGCGGGGAAGGAGCCGTCCCGGTCGGAGGCGGCGGCGCGGGCCGCGAACCGTGGGGCCAGGCGGCGGGCTTCGTCGATCACGCGGGTACCACCTTGTGTCCGGAGCCTTGATAGAGGACGGCGGAGGAGAAGGTGGGCAGGATCCGCCCGCCGCTCCGCTTGAGCACCAACCAGCGGAACAGCCCCCGCAGACTGGGACGAAGCCCGCGAATCTCGATTGCCACGCCGTGCCGGCCGAACTCGGAGATCAGTCGGCGAGGCGGTACGAACAGGGCCGGGTCGTGCAGGCCGGCCGGTGCGATGCCGAGCCGCTCGCCGATCGTCACGGTGATCAGCCGGCTCAGCGCGGTGTCGTTGACCGTGTCCAGCACGACCAGGCCGCCCGGGCGCAGCACACGGCACAGCTCGGCGACCGTACCGGGCAGGTCGGTGACGTGCTCCAGGATCTCGCCGGCCACCACGACGTCGGCGCTGGCCGAGGCGAGCGGCAGCGCGGTCACGTCGCCGTTGACCGGTGCGACGCCGACCCGCGCGGCCTGTGTCAGGGCGAGGCGGCCCAGGTCGACGCCGAGGTGGCGGTACCCCTTCGTCCGCACGTGCGGCGCCAGCAGACCACCGCCGCAGCCGGCGTCCAGCAGGATCGCGCCGTCGCTCGCAGCCGGTGGGATCAGTGCCGCACGCGACTCGGCGAGCCAGTGAAGGAGTTCGAACTCTCCGCCGGGTCGCCACCACTCGCCGGCCAGGGTGTCGTACTGACGTGGATCGTTGCGCTGCATAGACAGCATGTGATCGAGCCTCGCACGGGAACGTCACATCCACCACACTGCGAGTCATGTCTCGGGCGCTCGCACTGTTCCGATCCGCGCATCCGGAGCCGGGCCTGGCGGTCACCGGCGCGATGACCCTGCTGGCCTTCGGCGTGGGTCACCGCGGGTGGCGGCTGACGCTGGTCGCGCTCGCCGTGGCGGCCACCCAGTTCTCCGTGGGCTGGGTCAACGACTGGCTGGACGCGGACCGGGACCGGCGGGCGGGCCGGCACGACAAGCCGATCGCCGAGGGCGCGGTGTCGCGGCACGCGGTCGGTCTCGCCGGTCTGCTGGCCACGCTGGCGATCCCGCTGCCGGCGCTGCCGCTCGGGGCCGTGCCGACCGTGGTGATCTCGGTCATCGGCGTGTTCGCCCTGCTCTACGACTGGCCGCTGAAGTCGACCGCGTTCTCGGTCGTGCCTTACCTGGTCGCTTTCGGTCTGTTACCGGCGTTCGTGGTGGTGTCCCTGCCGGGCCATCCGGCGCCGCCGGCCTGGCTGGTCGCCGCGGGCGCGCTTCTCGGCGGCGGCGCGCACTTCGCCAACGTGCTTCCCGATCTCGCCGACGACGCGGCGACCGGCGTGCGGGGCCTGCCCCATCGGATCGGTGCCCGCTGGTCGCAGATCGCCGCCGCGGTGCTCCTGCTGGGTGCCACGCTCACGCTGGTCCTCGGACCCCCCGGGCCGCCGTCGTGGCCGGGCTTGGTGGGTGCGGCGGCCGCCGTCGTGGTCCTTCCCTTTGGCTGGTACGCGACTCAGCGCGCGAACGGACGGCCCGTGGCGCTGTTCCGCGCCGTCATGGTGGTCGCCCTGATCGACGTCCTGCTCCTCGTCCTGAGCGGGCGGGTCGTCTGATCTTGAGATGTTCTCCGGTAGCGGGATGGATGGGTCGGCGCACACGGCTGATCGCCGCCCATTAGGCTGATCCGCACCTGGGTGTCTCTATTTGGAGGATCGTGATGCGCTCGCTGGGAACCCGTCGCGCCGCTCTGGTCGCGGGTGCCGCCACGGTCGCTGTCCTTGCGCTGGGCGGATGCTCGGCCGGTCAGGTCGCCGAGACCGCCATCCTGGACACGCCGATCGCCGGCGTCGACACGGAGACCGCCGACGGCAGCGTGTTCGTGCGGAACCTCCAGATCCAGTACAACGGGGTCAAGGGCTACGCCGCCGGTGCGAACGCGCCGGTCGAGCTGAGCCTCTACAACCAGACCAACGAGCCGGTCACGGTCGCGATCAGCAGCCGTCCGCTGGAGCGCGCGCAGGTCGTCTCGGCGAGCCAGGTCGGCCTGGTGAGCGCCGCGGCGGCGACCACACCGGCGACCGAGGCCTCCGAGCCCGCCGCCGACGCTTCCGAGCCCGCAACCGGCGAGTCGGCCGAGCCGGGCGCCTCCTCCGCGCCCGCCACCCCGGCGCCCACGGTGGCTCCCGCCCGGGTCGAGATCCCGGCGCAGGGTTCCGCGCTGTTCCGCCCGGGCGACGCCAAGGAGCTGCAGGTCATCGGCCTCAGCGAGGAGCTCGTGCCGGGCACCGCGGTGAACCTGGTCTTCGAGTTCAGCAACGGCGCGCCGAGCCTCGAGCTGCAGGCCCCGGTCGCCATCCCGCTGTCGCCGGCGCCCCGTGTCGCGGGCGAGACCGGCGAGGGCGAAGCCGAAGGCCACTGAACAAATTGTCGTACCTCCCGGATAACTTGTCCGGGTGACTACCGCCAAGGCCGCCAAGGCACCCCGGCCCGCCTACGTCTGTGACGCGTGCGGCCACCAGCCGCCGAAATGGCTGGGTCGCTGCCCGGAGTGCAACGAGTGGGGCTCGGTCATCGAGTCCACGGTGTCCGCTCCGCTGGTCTCCGGCCGGGTGGTCAGCTCTCGCATGCCCGCCGAGCCGGCCCGGCCGATCGCCCAGATCAGCGCCGCGCCGGCCCGCGCGGTGCCCACCGGGGTCGGCGAGCTCGACCGGGTGCTCGGCGGTGGCCTGGTGCCCGGAGCGGTCGTGCTGCTGGCCGGCGAGCCCGGCGTGGGCAAGTCCACCCTCCTGCTCGACGTCGCCCAGCAGTGGGCGGTCGGTGCGGGCACACCGTCGCTGGTGGTCAGCGGTGAGGAGTCGGTCAGCCAGGTCCGGTTGCGGGCCGAGCGGCTCGGCGCCCTGCACGACAAGCTCTACCTGGCCTCGGAAAACGATTTGGGTACGGTGATCGGCCACCTCGACGCGGTCAAACCGGGCCTGCTGGTGCTCGACTCGGTGCAGACCGTCTCGGCACCCGGCACCGAGGGCGTCCCCGGCGGCGTGACCCAGGTCCGCGCGGTCACCGCCGCGCTGGTCTCGATCGCCAAGGAGCGCGGCATCGCCACCGTCCTGGTCGGTCACGTCACCAAGGACGGCCAGGTGGCCGGCCCACGCGTGCTGGAGCACCTGGTCGACGTGGTGCTGCACTTCGAGGGCGACAAGCACTCTTCGCTGCGGCTGGTCCGCGGTGTGAAGAACCGGTTCGGCGCCGCCGACGAGGTGGGCTGCTTCGAGATGCACGAGGGCGGCATCACCAGCCTGCCCGACCCCTCCGGTCTCTTCCTCACCCGCTATCTCGAGCCCGTCCCCGGCACCTGCGTCACCGTCGCCATGGAGGGCCGGCGCGCGCTGGTCACCGAGGTGCAGGCACTGATCGGGGCCGAGGTGCAGGGCTCACCCCGGCGGACGGTGTCCGGCCTCGACAGCGCCCGCCTCGCCATGGTCCTGGCCGTGCTGGAGCGGCGCACCAAGCAGCTCAAGCTCTACAACCGTGAGGTGTTCGCGGCCACCGTCGGCGGCATCCGGCTCACCGAGCCCTCGGCCGACCTGGCGATGGCGCTCGCGGTGGCGTCCGGCGGCCTCGACCTGGCCATGGCCCCGCATCTGGTGGCGATCGGCGAGGTCGGCCTGACCGGGGAGATCCGGCGGGTCGGCGCGGTCGGCCGGCGACTTGCCGAGGCGGCCCGGCTCGGCTTCAAGGTGGCGCTCGTCCCGCCCGGCTGCGGTCCCAACGGCGAGTCCGGCACGCCCAAGGGGATGGATGTGATCGAGGTCGGCGACCTCCGCTCGGCGTTGCAGAGCGCAGCGCGAGCCTCGGCCGAACACGGCTCACGGTGACTGATGGTTACGAATCATCACGCTACGGAGCATTCATCGAACCATCCCTCGTTGGCGTGGATGACAGTCCGTAGACTGTGCGGGTGCCGCTCGACCGCGATGGTTCCAAGCCCGCCGCCAATTCCACGCCACGTCTCGGCGTCAACGGCGCTGGACATCGCGCGATGACACCAGCGGTCGGCCCAGGGCTCTCCGGTGGACCGAGTGATCCACTCCGGGCGAATCTCGCGTTGATGGCACCCGGCACCGCGCTGCGTGACGGCCTGGAGCGCATCCTTCGGGGACGGACCGGCGCGCTGATCGTCCTCGGCTACGACGCCGTCGTGGAGAGCCTCTGCACCGGCGGTTTCCCGCTGGACGTGGAGTTCTCCGCGACCCGCCTGCGCGAGCTGTGCAAGATGGACGGCGCGGTCGTGCTGTCCAGCGACGGCGCCCGGATCGTCCGCGCCGCCGTCCACCTGATGCCGGATCCGTCCATCCACTCCGAGGAGTCCGGCACCCGGCACCGCACCGCGGAGCGGGTCGCCAAGCAGTCCGGTTACCCGGTCATCTCGGTCAGCCAGTCGATGCACATCATCGGCCTCTATGTGAACGGTCAGCGCCACGTCCTGGACGACTCGGCCGCCATCCTCTCCCGGGCCAACCAGGCACTGGCCACCCTGGAGCGTTACAAACTTCGGCTCGACGAGGTCTCCGGCACGCTGTCCGCACTGGAGATCGAGGACCTCGTCACGGTCCGCGACGCCGTCGCCGTGGTGCAGCGACTCGAGATGGTCCGCCGGATCGCCGACGAGATCTCGGGCTACGTGGTGGAGCTCGGCACCGACGGCCGACTGCTCGCCCTCCAGCTCGACGAGCTTATGGCCGGTGTCGACGCCGACCGCACCCTGGTCATCCGGGACTACCTGCCGGCCGGCCGCAAGGCCCGCACGCTGGACGAGGCGCTGGTCGAGCTGGACCTGCTCACCGCCACCGAGATGATCGATCTGGTCGCGGTGGCCAAGGCGATCGGTTACCCGGGAGCCAGCGACGCCCTGGACGCCGCGGTCTCACCGCGCGGCTTCCGGCTGCTGGCCAAGGTGCCGCGCCTGCCCGGCCAGATCGTGGACCGGCTCGTCGACCACTTCGGCAGCCTGCAGCGACTGCTCGGCGCGACCGTTGAGGACCTGCAGGCGGTCGAGGGCGTCGGCGACGCCCGCGCCCGCGGAGTCCGCGAGGGCCTCTCCCGTCTCGCCGAGGCCTCGATCCTGGAGCGCTACGTCTGAGTGGATTTCGGCGTGACTTAGGTCACGCCGATAGCGGTCATCAGGCACGCATCGTGTTGTGACCCGTCCTATTCCGGCACCACTCCTCCGCCGCCGCAACTACGCAGAGTGATGCCCCCTTACGAACAGCCAGTCCTCGACCTAGCCTTGCCCCAGCAATTGGGGAGACTGTGATCCGGGCCGAGTTTCGATCGGTCACCGCGTGGCGGCCCGGGGAGTCAGTGGTGAGACCGCCCCCTACCCGATCCAGGTTGGGGGTCTCACATGCGCCGCTATCTGCTCGCCCTCGCCGCCGCCGTACTCGCCACAGCAGCGTTCGCCGGCGTCGCCCATGCCACCGGAAACTCGTCGTCGTGCGTGAGCGCCGCCGACGCCACCTTCCATCACACCTTTGACGGGGCTGGTGGCAGCGCCACGATCACGGCGGTCCGGCCGCTCTGCGACGGAGAAGAACGAACGTTCTCTCTGGTGTCTTACACGACGCCGGTCTTCGTCTACGACTCCGACCGCGCCTTGATCGATTCTGGACGCCGCAGCGTCACCCTCAGCGTGGACGTGCCGGCCTGCGAGACCCGGGTCGAAGCCTTCCTCGGCGCCGGGATCATCGAGGAGCCGACCACCGGATACGGCGACCTGACGCTGGGCTCGCCGGGGAGCCGCTCGTCCGGGGTAGCGGGCTCCTACAAGGGCGGCGACGCCGAGTGCGCCCCGGAACCCTCGGTGACCTTCCGAAGCTACTGCGACGGCGTTCTGCACACCCGCCTGTCCAACGCGGCCGACGCAACAGTCGACGCCGTCTTCACCGTCGACGGAAGGCTCAAGCGGGTCGCTCCGGGTAAGCACGCGGACCTGACGTCGCACCCGTCGGGCCCGGTCGTGGTCCGCGACAACACGCTCACGACCTCGACCGGCTCCTGGGTCGATCCTGCCGACTGCCCGCCGGCCGCCTAGTCATCACTCCGGCTTGGGGAGTCCGGCAGCACCGTCCGCCGCCGGCCTCCCCAAGCCACACCAAGGATCATTGTGTGAACTTCGGCCCACCTCCACACCCCAACTCCACACGCAAACCGCACCCAACCCACCGCGTGAACTTCGGCCCACCTCCGCACCCGAACTCCACACGCAAGCCGTTGCGCCGACTGTGGTCCCGCTGCCCGGGCTCTCGCGAGCCGTTCGCCCGCCGCTGCACCCGCGCGCAGGCTGGGGGGCGTCGGCGGTGACCGTGCACGTGACGTCGTTGGTCGCTGGGCTGCATTGCGTGGCGGACGGTCGCGCTGTCGAGCCGGGTGCGGGACTGGGCCGAGTGCGGGACTGGGCTGAGAGCGGGACCGGGACCGGGCTGAGGGCGGGCCCACGCTGAGGGCGGGCCCACGCTGAGGGCGGGCCCACGCTGAGAGCGGGCCCACGCTCAGCGGGACCGGGCTGAGAGCGGGGGGTGGGCTGAGAGCGGGGGTGGGCTGAGAGCGGGGGCGTTGCCGGGGTGGCCATGCATGTGGCGCCGTAGGGCGCCGGGTGGCCTGGTGTGGCAGTTTGGTCGCGCTGTTGGGCAGCGAGCGGGGTCGTTGCGGTTGGGAGAGATGTGATGCGTACCCAAATATGGTTTTAAAGAGGGTGATACACGTCGTTGCTGTGATCGGCCACAGCGGCGCCCGTCACCGTCGCGGAGAGCGGGAGGATCTCCAAGCAGCGGCGGATGGCCGGAGCCATCATCGGATTGGGTACGCGCATAGAGATCGTGCAGTGCGGAACCCAGCGCCCCGGCCGGTAATGCTCCCAGGTCTCGATGCCGGCCGCGGACAGACGATCGTGGACCAGCCGGTGATGGTCGAGGAGGGCTGCGGTGACGGTGACGCCGAGCCAGAGGACGCGGCCGACGAACTGGCCCACGAAATCCATGCTCAGGGTGAGTCCGCGGCCGTCGGGAAGGCCCTCCAGGGCGGCCGCGACGGCGTGTGGGTCGATGCGGTGGGCGGCGGCCAGCGAGACGTGCGGGCGGTGCTTCTCGTGCAGCGAGCCCAGCGTCGGAATGCCTTCGGCCTCAAGGGCGCGCCAGAGGGTACGGACGCGGCGGGTTGCGTCGACGTCCAGGTAGAGCTCGAGGGCGGCGACCAACCGTCAGGCGACCAGGGAGAGCGCGACGGGCATGCTGATGATCTGGCTGAGGCGGCCGCGCAGCTCGTAGGCTCCGGCGGGCGGGATCGGGCCGGACGGCTGGCCGTTCGCGCACTGGGTGGACTGGCGGCCGTTCCAGGTGATCCGGTACTCCCGCTCGGCGCCCGGGGCGAAGGACTTGATGTCGTTGCCCTTGGCGGTGCTGCACGGGTCGGAGGACCAGAACTTCTGCGCACCCTGCTCCAGGTAGAGCTCCTGCGCGTCGGCGCCTACGTCGCGGGTGCAGGTACGCGAACCCACGTTCTTGATCTTCAGCCGGATGTCCACAGGGGTGCCACGCCGGGCCGAGGTGCTCTCCGGTACCGGGGTCACCGCGATCTCGGTGTCCGCACAGGAACCGTCGACCGGGGCCGCGACGTTGCCGTTCGTGCCGGTCGAGGCGCCCGTCGTGGGCAGCGGGTCCTCGTCGTCCGGGTTCTGCGTCTGCAGGTCGGCCGGGTCCGGCAGGGCGGGGCCCACCGGCGGCGCGGAGTCGAGGAAGGTCGGCTCCGGGCTCGACGACTTCTGGTCGGACGCCGGAGCGGGCGTCGGGTACTGCGTGGTGTTGGTGGCGTTCGGTTTCTTCTCGTCCTCATTGGAGCAGGACACGAACAGCACGATCACGCCGAGCAGCACCGCGCCCAGCACGACCGCACGCCGCCGCCAATAGACAGCGGATGGCAGAGGACCAACCGTCGCACGCATGATGCGCACCACCGTAGACCCTGCACGCCCGGCACGATGTGCACGACGCGCCGGTTATGCGACACCAACTCGCGAATCGCTCGTTAGAGATAGACCTTGCGCTGATATAGCGCGTGTGCACCAGCGACTCGGTCGAGGAAGAGCTTGCCGGCGCAGTGGTCGATCTCGTGCTGGAGGGCGCGAGCCTCGAAGGCGTCCGCGGCCACAGTGACCGGCTCGCCGGTGCCGGGCAGGACAGCCTCGACCACGATCCGGCCGGCGCGCTTCACGTCGCCGGTGAGATCCGGGACCGACATGCAGCCCTCACGGCCGGGCCGCCACCGGCTCGCCTCGATGATTTTCGCGTTGCAGAGCACGAACGTGCCGTGGGTGGTGACCGCTTTCGGATGGCCGACCACGTTCACGCAGAAGACCTGGGCCCCGACGCCCACCTGGGGAGCGGCCAGCCCGACACAGCCCGGCGAGACGCGCATCGTGGCGACCAGATCGGCCGCGAGCTCGACGATCTCGGCGGCGGTCGGGTCGACCTCCTCGCCGACGGCGCCGAGCACGTTCGCCGGGGCGGTCACGACCGGCCGCACCGATCCCGCAGGACCCGCCCACTCCAGGCTCACAGGAGCTCCGATTCGGCGCGGCGGACGGTGACGTCGACGCCCAGCTCGGCGGCGGCCACGGCGAGGCGCTCGGCGAGCTCGTCGGCGGCGCCGTCGGGCAGGTCGACCTCGGCCACCAACACGTACAGCGGGCCGGTGAGACGGGTGGTGAGGTCGGTGATGTTGCCGCCGGCCCCGGCGACCACCCGGGTGACCGCGGCGACGATCCCGAGCCTATCGGCGCCGTGGACACTCACCAGGTACGGCTCGCCGCTGGTGGCACCGGCCGACGGCTCGACCTTGCGAACCGTGGCCAGCAGTCCCCCGGTCGTGATCGGCTCCAGCGCCTGCTCCGCCTCGGCGGCGGTCGGCCCGGTGCAGATCAGGGTCATCGCGAAGTGGCCACGCAGACGGGTCATCGTCGAGTCGGTGAGGTTCGCACCGACTGCGGCCAGGGCTTCGGCCACGTCGGCGACGATGCCGGTCCGGTCGGGGCCGATGACGGTGATGGCGAGCTCATGCACCCGCCTACAGTAAACGGGCTATGACTTTCGCCGACGACGCCATCACCTGGTATGAGGCAAATGCCCGTGATCTGCCCTGGCGGCAACCGGACACCACACCCTGGGGGGTACTGGTCAGTGAGGTGATGCTGCAGCAAACCCCGGTCGTACGGGTCGAACCCGCCTGGCGCTCCTGGATGACGCGCTGGCCCACCCCCGCCGCGCTGGCCGACGACCCGGTCTCGGAGGCCATCCGGATGTGGGGACGCCTCGGGTACCCCCGCCGGGCGATGCGGCTGCACGCGTGCGCGGTCGCGATCGTGGAACGGCACGACGGCCGGGTACCCGATGATCTCGACCAGCTGCTGGCACTGCCGGGGGTCGGGACGTACACCGGGCGGGCGGTGGCGACGTTCGCGTACGGCCAGCGTCACCCGGTCGTGGACACCAACGTGCGGCGGGTGGTCTGCCGCGCGGTGGAGGGCAAACCGGACGCCGGCCCGGCGACGACTCCCGCGGACCTCGTCGCGATGGAGGAGTTGCTGCCGGACGACGTGGGGCGGGCCGCGAAGGCGAGCATCGCGTTCATGGAGCTGGGCGCGATCGTGTGCACCGCTCGGTCACCCAAGTGCGTCGACTGCCCGTTTTGCCAGACCTGCGCCTGGCGGGCAACCGGAGAGTCGCTGCCGGAGGGGCCAAGTCGCAAACCACAGAGGTACGCGGGAACCGACCGCCAAGTGAGAGGGCTCATCCTGGAGGTTCTCCGGCACACCACCGGCCCGGTCCCCCGGCAACGTCTCGACCTGGTGTGGAACGACGAGGTCCAGCGGGCGCGAGCCCTGGCCGGCCTGATCGACGACGGCCTGGTCGAGCTGATCGGCGAAAACAGTTTCGCGCTCCCCGGCGACTCACCCCGCGACGAGGTGCAGAGCCTCTGACGGCATCGGATAGGGGCGCTCGACCGGCAACAGGGAAGCCCGGTCCGCCCGGCCGTGGATCTCCCGAACCAGCCCGGTCGGGTCGCTGATCCCGGTGATCCACTCGTCGACGTAGCGGGGCACTGCGACACCGCCGATACCGAGCTGCAGCGATCGGTAGGGCAGTTCCCGCAGGTTCAAGTCCCGCTCGGGGTCCCACTGCACCCGGATCGGCGCCCGCTTGAGCTCCCGTTGCCAGGTGGCCCGATCAGGATGCGCGCCGCGCTTGTAGTGGCTGAGGACGGCGTTCGCCAACGCCCAGTCGAAACCCTCGCGCGTGATCGAAACGGCCAGCACCCGTTCCTGGCCCTCCTTCAAGGCCCAGCCGCAGCGGTACATCATCCACAGGAACGACGGCTTGACCCAGGTCATCCGGTCGCGTTTGAACGGCGGGACGAAGCGCCCGGCCCGGACCGCGGGCTCCGCGATCGCCGGGGAGTAGGCCTGGTAGACGGTGATGGTCTCGTCGTCATAGACCGCGCGGATCTCGTGCATGACCGAAGGATCGCTGCCGGTCGGCTGGAAAGCGAGCGAAATAGAAAGCGGCCCGGCTGCGCTCGCAGCCGGGCCGTCTCCTATGCGTTCAGCGGGTCACTCCTCGCTGGTGGTCGCTCCGAGGTCCGCGGGAACCGCGTCCGGAACGGTCACCCCGCGGTCGGCACCGCGGAACACCAGCTTGGACTTCTCCACCTTGGCGGGGTCGCCCTCGCAGTCCACCACCACGATCTGGCCGGGGCGCAGCTCGTTGAAGAGGATCTGCTCGGACAGGGTGTCCTCCAGCTCGCGCTGGATGGTCCGGCGCAGCGGGCGGGCACCGAGGACCGGGTCGAAGCCCTTGGCCGCCAGGTACTTCTTGGCGTTGTCGGTCAGCTCGAGGCCCATGTCCTTGTTCTTGAGCTGGGTCTCGATGCGGGCGGTGAAGATGTCGACGATCTGGAGGATCTCGTTCTCACGCAGCTGGTGGAAGACGATCGTGTCGTCGATGCGGTTCAGGAACTCGGGGCGGAAGTGGTTCTTCAGCTCGTCGTTGACCTTGATCTTCATGCGCTCGTAGCTCGACTCCTCGGCCTCGGAGGCCTGGAAGCCCAGCGACACCGCCTTGGCCACGTCGCGCGTGCCCAGGTTGGTGGTGAGGATGATGACGGTGTTCTTGAAGTCGACGATGCGGCCCTGTCCGTCGGTGAGCCGGCCGTCCTCAAGGATCTGCAGCAGGGTGTTGAAGACGTC